>DATBRU010000132.1:0-3833 GCA_036560105.1 Candidatus Limnocylindria bacterium
TCGCCGGCTGCCACGATCACCACCCGCATCGGTCCTCCATAGGTTTCGGAAGACACGGGGAGCGGCTCATCGACTTCCTTCGCCGGCATGACCCGGATCAGGTTCGAGGGTCTGCGAACGCCGTGGCGTCGCACTCTCAGCGCTGTCGCGCTCCCCTGTCGTCTCTTGGCTTGTGCCAACCAGCCTAGCACTCACCGTATGATCGGTCGATGCACCCGAACGTGGCTCGCGTGGTCGCCGCTGCCGGCGAAGCGGGGCTCGAGATCACGGTCGAGCGCTTCCCCGAGGGCACCCGCACAGCTGCCGACGCAGCGCGCGCCGTCGGCTGCGACGTGGCGCAGATCGTGAAGTCGCTCGTGTTCGTCGCCGATGGCGTTCCCGTCGTCGCACTGGTCTCCGGTGCGAACCGGGTCGACCTTGGGCGCCTCGCTTCGGCGACCGGAGGAACGCAGGTCCGTAAGGCGGATGGCACCGAAGCGCGCGAGGCGACCGGCTATGCCATTGGGGGCGTACCTCCGTTCGCCTACTCCGGAGCGGTCCGGGTGGTGGTCGACCGGGACCTGCTCGCGCACGACGTCGTCTGGGCGGCCGCCGGCCTGCCCGACGCAGTCTTCCGAATTTCGCCGCCCGACCTCGTGCGCCTCAGCGGCGGGATGCCGGCCAACATCGCCGAGGAGGGCTGAGGACATGGGTCCCGCCACGATCTTCATCGCCATGGTCATCGCCGGCGTGATCGTGGCGTTCATCTCACTGCTCGTCCTTCGCGCCGCGGCCGCGCAGCCGGGGATGGCGCGGCGCCTCGCCGGTCCCTCGGAGCGCAAGGTGGGCTCGCTGCTGGACGCGAACGACACTCCGTCACGTCCCGTGCGGGTGATCGGCCGCATCCGGTGCCGCGACCCGCTCGACGCGGGGGACGGCGAGCGCCTCGTGGCCTTCCACCGGGACGTGGAGGTGCGCGTCGGAGGGAAGTGGAGCTTCGTCGAGCGCATGCGGGAGACCCGGTCCTTCGAGCTGTGGGATCACGACGGATCGCTCACCGTCGACCCGGCCGAGGCCGCGGAGCCCATCGTCACGATCCCGCAGGTCTGGCGCGGGCGCGTCGACGAGCTCGAGGACCCGCACGCGTCGGCCGCCGCACGCCTCGCCGAGCGGCATGGACCGGCGACGGAGGCGAGGGCCGTGACTCGAACGATCAACGTGGCCGATCGGCTGCTCGTGGTCGCACGCGTCGAACGCGATCCCTCGGGCGCCGTCGTGCTCCGCCCGCCCGAGGGCGGCTACCTCATCAGCGCGGTTGCCCTTGACGATGCCATGCGCCTCCTGGGTGGGACGAACCGACGAGCGGCGGCGGGTGGCGTGATCGGCCTCGGCGTTGCCCTCGTGCTCCTGGCGGTTGGCGGGATTGGCGCCTTCGTGACCGCCATGATCCGCTGAAGTACCGCCGTCGGGGTACCAACGGGGCATCGTGCCCGCCTCTTCCCGTTTCTAGCATCAGCTGCACGGTTCCTACCGAAAGCTCCATTCCATGGCCGGAGCAGACGGAACCGGCGTGAGGTATGGCGTGCCCCGAGACGATACCGACTCGCTTCTCACGGTCGCCCAGGCGGCGACCCTGCTCGGCGTGCACCCGAACACGATCCGTGCCTGGACCGACGGGGGGCGGCTGACCGCGTACCGCATCAACGCCCGGGGCGATCGCCGATTCCGTCGCGGTGACGTGGTGCGGCTGTTGGTCGAGGTGGGTCCGGAGTCACAGCCGGGCGGCGAGCCGTCCGACCCGGATCGTCTCCTGCGTGAGCTGGCCATCTTCCGGCACCTCGCCCTCGGCCTCGCCAGCTCGCCGACCGCATCGTCCGTGGCCCGTGCGGTGATCGAAGCGCTGCGAACCGAGGCGGAGGTGGAGCGGGCGGCCGTGTATGTCGTTTCGGGCGACACGCTCCAGCTGGTCGCGCACGCCGGCTTCGCGAAGGCGCCGGCGGCCACCCGCGCACTGCCGGCCGACGAGATCACCTCCGGGACGGACGAGGTCGTGGTTCGCCTCGCCACGAGGCGGGCCGCGTCGGGTGCCCTCGTCCTCGACGAGGCGTCTGCCGCGCGCCTGTCTCCCACGTTCATGCGCTCCCTGGCCGCGACGCTCTCGACGTCGCTCGCGAGCGCGGCTCTGCTGGCACGGGCCCGACGCGAGGTGACTCGCGCGCGCGCGTTGCGGACCGTGGTGAAAGAGCTGACCGGCAGCCTCGACCTGGCGGCAGTCCTCGGGGACGTGGTCGACCTCACGAGGTCGCTGTTCGACGCCGACAGGGCCGGCCTCTGGCTGACGAGCGGTGGCGAGCACCCGTTCGAGGTCGCCGCCCAGCACGGGCTGAGCGAGGCGTTCCTCGAGCGGGTCCAGACACTGCGATCGGACGACGAGACGATCGGCCTGCGGGCGATTCGCAACCGTCGACCGTATGCCACCCAGCGGGCGGACACGGACCCGGAGGTCGGCCTGCTGCGCGAGACCTACGCATCGGAGGGGATCCGCACGGCATGCCTGGTTCCGCTGGTCGGTGCCGATGAGACGCTCGGCATCCTCGGGCTCTACCACAGCCATGAGCGGACATGGCCGGAGGAGGAGGTGGCACTGGTCCAGGCGTTCGCCGACCAGGCCGCGGTCGCCATCCAAAACGCGAGGCTCTACCGATCGGTCGCGGACCAGGCGGCGCGCATGCGATCGATCCAGGATCTGTCCGCCCGCCTCAACCGCCTGACCGATGTGCGCGCCATCGCGGAGGCGATCGTTGCCGAGGCGAAGCCGCTGGCCGATTACCACGACATCCGCATCTACCGCGTCGATTGGGACCGTCGCATGTGCGATCCGATCGCATTCACCAGGGAGATGCTCGATGCCGACACCGAGGAAGCCGAGGCGCTCCTCCGCGTCGCGATCGGCGAGGGCTTCACCGGATGGGTGGCCGAGCACGGCGAACCGCTCCTGATCAACGACGCGCTCGATGACGAGCGTGGAAAGACCATCGACGGCACCGATGACGTCCCCGAGTCGATGCTGATCGTGCCGATGCTGTACGAGGGCCGTTCGCTGGGCGTCATCGTGCTCAGCCAGCTCGGCTTCAACCGGTTCACGAACGACGACCTCCAGACGATGAGCATCTTCGCCGGCTACGCCGCCCAGGCGATGGCGAACGCCACCAGCTATCGGCAGCTGCTGGCCCAGTCGTCCGAGCTGGAGCGACGGGCCGACTCGCAGCGCAGGTTGCTCGAGATCAACGAGCGACTCCTCGCCACCCTCGACCAGGCCGGCGTGCTGGAGACGATTGCCGACGGACTGAAGGACGTGGTCGTCTACGACAACCTGTCGATCTACCGCGCCGACCACGAGCTGCGCGTCATGCAGCCGGTCCTCACCCGCGAGCACCATGCCGAGGAGGTGGGCCGCTACGTCATCCCGTTCGGGCGCGGCCTCATGGGCTGGGCAATCGAGCACATGCAGCCGATTCTCGCCAACGACGCGCTGAGCGATCCGCGGTCGCTCCAGATTCCCGGCACGCCAGAGGACCCCGAAGCGGTGGTCGTCGTTCCGCTCATCGCCGATGGCGAGGTGCTCGGCGCCCTCAACGTGTCGCGCGTCGGCGGGCCCGAGGTGTACTTCAGCGCGAGCGACTTCGAGCTCGTCCAGCTCTTCGCCGCGCAGGCGTCGATTGCGCTACGCAATGCCGACACGCATCACGCGGTGAGCAAGCTGGCCGACACCGATGCCCTGACCGGGTTCGGGAACCACGGAGCGTTCCAACGCGACCTCACCGAGCGCGTCGACGCATCCGAGGCCCGGGGGC
>DATBRU010000133.1:0-9811 GCA_036560105.1 Candidatus Limnocylindria bacterium
GACACGTTGCCGCTGCTCGACTCGCCCTGGCGGCTGGCCGTGGCCCAGTGCTCCAGCTCGACGAGCACGGGAACCGGATCGGCATGCTGCTCGGCGAGCGCCAGCAGGTCGGCATCGGTCACCTGCTTCTTGCGGTCGGCCAGGCTGATCGCCTCGCCGTAGAGCCGATCGAGCTCGTCCGGCTCGACGTGGACGCCCAGCCGCCGCAGCCGCTCGTCGAAGCCGGCCCTGCCCGAGAGCTTCCCGAGGGTCAGCGTGGAGCCGGAGAGGCCCACCGACTCGGGAGTCATGATCTCGTACGTGAGCGGATTCTTGAGGAACCCGTCCTGGTGGATGCCCGACTCGTGCGCAAAGGCGTTCGCGCCGACGATGCTCTTATTCGGCTGGACGGGAATGCCGGTCAGGTAGCTCACGAGGCGGCTGGTCGCGGTGATCTGTTCGGTGGCGACGTTGGTGGTCGCTTCGCTGAACTGGCCCGGACGCGTGCGCAGCGCCATCACCACCTCCTCGAGCGAGGCGTTTCCGGCCCGTTCGCCGAGCCCGTTGATCGTCACCTCGACCTGGCGGGCGCCGGCCTGGATGCCGGCGATGGTGTTCGCCGTGGCGAGGCCGAGATCGTTGTGGCAGTGCGTGCTCACGATCGCGCGGCGCCCGACGAGCTTCACCACCTGTCGCACCAGGGCGCCGAACTCCTTCGGCTCGGCGTAGCCGACCGTGTCGGGCACGTTGATCACCGATGCGCCGGCGGCAACCGCCGTCTCGAAAGCCTCGAGCAGGAAGGCGATCTCGGTGCGCGACGCGTCTTCGGCGCTGAACTCGACCTCGTGCTCGGGCCCGACCAGGCGTCGCGCCTGGGACACGCAGGCGGCGATCCGCTCGAGGACCTCGGGACGCGTGCTGCGCAGCTTGTGGGTGATGTGGATGTCGCTCGTGGCGATGAAGACATGCAGCTGGCGCTTGTTCGCGGGCTCGAGCGCCGCGGCGGCGATCGTCACGTCCGCCGGGACGCAGCGCGCCAGCGCGGCGACGGCCGGGGCGTCGGTCGTGCCGCCGACCTCGCTCGCGATGCGCTTGACCGCCTCGGCCTCCCCCGGCGACGCGGCGGGGAAGCCCGCCTCGATGACGTCGACCCGGAGGCGCGCCAGCTGCTTCGCGACGCTCACCTTCTCGTCGACGGTCAGCGATGCGCCCGGCGTCTGCTCCCCGTCACGCAGGGTCGTGTCGAAGATGCGGATCGCGCTCGCCATCAGGCCGCGTCCTCGCCCGGCGTGGCCTCGGCCTTCGGCCTCTCGCCGGCGGCCCACCCATCCGGCGCGCTCTTCGGGTCGATGAAGGCCATGTGGCTGCGGAGCTCGCCGCCGACCTCCTCGATCGGCGAGCGGGCATGCTCGTCGCGCAGCCGCTTGAACTCGGGGGCGCCGCGCTTCCCTTCCTCGATCCAGCGCCTGGCGAACGAGCCGTCCTGGATCTCGGCCAGGATGCGCTTCATCTCCGCGCGGGTCTCGTCGTTGATGATGCGGGATCCCGAGACGTAGTCGCCGTACTCCGCGGTGTCGCTGATCGAGTACCGCATGTAGGACAGGCCGCCCTGGTACATGAGGTCGACGATGAGCTTGAGCTCGTGCATGGTCTCGAAGTACGCCAGCTCGGGCTGGTAGCCCGCCTCGACCAGGGTCTCGAAGCCGGCCCGCACGAGCGCGGTGGTGCCGCCGCACAGGACGGCCTGCTCGCCGAACAGGTCGGTCTCGGTCTCCTCGGCGAATGTCGTCTCGAGCACTCCCGCCCGTGCGGCGCCGATCCCGCGCGCATAGGCGAGGGTCCGCTGTCGGGCCGTGCCGGTCGCATCGCGATGCACGGCGAAGAGGGCGGGAACGCCGCCGCCAGCGGTGTACAGCCGGCGCACGATGTGGCCCGGGCCCTTCGGGGCGACCATGCCGACATCGATGCCGCCGGGCGGGTCGATCTCGCCGAAGTGGATGTTGAATCCGTGCGCGAACATGAGGAGCGCTCCGGCGCGCAGGTTCGGCTCGATCTCGTCGTGGTAGACCGATGGTGCCGCGGTGTCCGGCACCAGCACCATGACCACGTGCGCATCGGCCGTCGCCGAGGCGGCATCGGTGACACGCAGGCCGGCCTCGCGCGCGCGGTCAGCCGAGCTCGAGTCCGGGCGCAGCCCGACCACCACGTCCAGCCCGGACTCGGACAGGTTGCGCGCATGGGCCTCGCCCTGGCTGCCGTAGCCGATGACCGCGATGCGCTGTCCATCCAGCGCGCCGGCTTCGATGTCGGCCTCGTAGATGAGCTTCGTCATGAGTGGGTCGCTCCGTTGCTGCGTGATTTCGGGGTGGTCATGGCGACGCTGCCCGCGCGCACCAGGCGCCGCAGGCCGAACTCGCGGAGGGTTTCGAGGGCTCGGTCAAGCCGATGAGGAGAGGTGGTGAGGCGCACCCGCCAGCCGGACGCGTCGGTGGTGATCGGCTCGCCGCCGGCCTCGGCGATCGCGAGGCGCAGGGCGCTCTCGGCCTTCGCATCGGCCGGTGGATCGAGCTCGACGAGGGCCAGCTCGACCTCGACATGAGGCACCGCGTCGAGGTCCTCGACCTCCAGCACGTCGATCATGCGCTCGAGCTGAGCAAGCACCTGGCGCAGATGGCCGTCGTCGCCGCGGATGGCGATGGTCATCCGTGAGCGACCCGGCTCGTGCGTGGCGCCGACGGTGAGGGACTCGATGTTGAAGCTGCGCGCCCGCAGAAGCCCCGAGACGCGATTGAGCGTACCGGGCCGATCGATGACGAGCGCGCTCACGACGTGCCGTCGCTGAACGGCATCGGGCTCGCCGGCGGGAATCGTGGTCGGCCGCGGCGGGGCGGGAAGCGTCACTCCGACGCCCCCTCGACCATGTCCGAGAGGCCCTTGCCGGGGAGCATCATCGGGTAGACGTTCTGCGCCTCGTCCAGGTGGAAGTCGATCAGCGCAGGCCCCGGCGTTGCGCGTGCCGCCGCGATCACCTCGTCGACCTCGTCGAGCTTGGTCGCGCGCCAGGCCGGGATGCCGTATGCCTCGCAAAGCCGGACGAGGTCGGGGCCGATCAGCTCGGCGGAGTGGTAGTTCTCATCGTAGATGATCTCCTGCCACTGCCGGATCATCCCGAGCCGATGGTTGTTGAGCACCGCGATCCGCACCGGGATCTGGTCCTGCACGAGCGTCGCGAGCTCCTGCATCGTCATCTGGAAGCCGCCGTCGCCGGTGATCGCCCACGTCTCGCGCTCGGGCGCCCCGAGCGCCGCGCCGATGGCCGCCGGGACGCTGTAGCCCATCGTTCCGAGCCCGCCGCTCGAGAGGTGGCGGTACGGGTGCCGGAATCCGAAGTAGCGGGCCGCCCACATCTGGTTCTGGCCGACGTCGCTCACCAGCGTGGCCTCGTGGTCGGTCGCGATCCCGATCCGCTCCACGACATAGTCGGCCGACAGACGCCCCTCGCGCCAGGAGCCCGATCCGTGCCAAGACCGAGCCTCGCTGACCTCGCGCCAGGCGGCGAGCTGGGACATCCACTCGGTCCGCGCCTCCGACGATGGCAGTCGCCGCAGGAGCGAGGCGAGCAGGTCGCCCGCATCGGCCACGATCCCGAGGTCGGTCCGGACGTTCTTGCCGATCTCCGAGCGATCCACGTCGACGTGGACGACCTTCGCGCGCGGCGCGAACGTCGAGGTCTTGCCGGTGATGCGGTCGTCGTACCGGCAGCCGACGCCGATCAGCAGGTCGCAGTGCTGGAGCGCCTTGTTGGCGTGCATCCAGCCGTGCATGCCCGCGTAGCCGGCGCTGAGCCGATGCGTCTCATCGATGTTGCCGATGCCGAGCAGCGTGTGCGCCACGGGGATCTCGCCGCGCTCCGCGACCTGCAGCAGCAGATCGGTGGCATTCGCGATCTGCACGCCGTGCCCGGCAAGGATCAGCGGGCGCTCGCTTGCGGCGATCATCCGGGCGAGCTCGTCGGCCTCGGGGACGTCGCCACGCGTGGGGCGCAGCAGACCGGGCAGGCGAAGCTCGTGCGGCTCGGGGTGGGGCGCGGTCGTCTCGGCCTGGAGGACATCCTTCGGGAAGTCGAGCAGGACCGGGCCCGGGCGTCCGGAGCGAGCGATCTCGAACGCCTCGGCGAGCGCCAGCGGCACCTCGTCGGGATCCATGACCACGGTCGCGTACTTCGTGACCGGAAGCGCGATGCCCACGATGTCGGTCTCCTGGAAGGCGTCCTTCCCGAGCAGCATGCGAGGGACGTTGCCGGTGATCGCCACCATCGGGACCGAGTCCATCATCGCCGTCGCGAGCCCGGTGACGAGGTTGATCGCCCCCGGACCCGACGTCGCGATCGCGACGCCGACGCCCTTCGTGGCCCGGCTGTACCCATCGGCCGCGTGAGCGCCGCCCTGCTCGTGGCGCACGAGGATGTGGCGCAGCGGAAACTCGCGCAGGACGTCGTAGATCGGAAGGACGGTGCCGCCGGGGTAGCCGAAGATCGTGGTGACGCCCTCCCGCACCAGGCCCTCGCACACGGCGCGCGCACCGATGCGTGGCGCGACCGCGCGAGACGGCTGGTCGTCCGGGAGTCTGAGGGCTGTCATCGGTTCGGGATCCTCTCTGACACGAGAAATCCCGCCGGGCCTTGTGGCTGGCGGGACTCGGATTCGCTGCGTCGTTGGCCTTGCGGCTGTCCTAGGCGCGTCCTCCATCCCGCCATCCAAGGAGGATGACGAGTCGAAGAATCGAGAGTACGAGCAGGCCGATCACGCCGGCGCTCGCCGGATGCAGACTCGACCGAGCGGCACTCGGGCCGCGCTGCTGGGACATGCTCGGAACGCTAGCAGTGCTGTCAACCCCGGTCGCCGGTACCTTCGGTGTCGTGCCGGTCATCGGTCAGCCCGCGTCGAGAGCCCGAGCCAGCCGCTCGCCGGTCGTGACCGCTCCCTCGGACGCCGAGGAGACGAGTGCGGCGTACTTGGCCAGCACGCCTCCCGTATATCGGGGCGCGGGGCGAGCCCAGCCCGCGCGGCGGCGCCTCAGCTCCTCCCCATCCACCTCCAGGTCAAGGCGCCGCGCGTCGACGTCGACCACGATCTCGTCTCCCTCGGCGACGAGCGCGATCGGCCCGCCCAGGGCAGCCTCCGGCGCCACGTGGCCGATCATCAGCCCGTGGGTCCCGCCACTGAAGCGACCGTCGGTCAGCAGGGCGACGTCGCCGCCCAGCCCCTCGCCGACGAGCGCGGCGGTGACCGACAGCATCTCCTGCATGCCCGGGCCGCCGACGGGTCCCTCGTAGCGGATGACGACGACGTCGCCGGGACCGATGCGCTGCGCGCGCACGGCGTCGTAGCAGGCCGCCTCGGAGTCGAAGACGCGAGCCGGCCCGCGGAATTGACGTCGCTCATGACCGGCCAGCTTGATGACGCACCCGTCTGGCGCCAGCGATCCTCGCAGGATGGCGAGGCCGCCGGTCGACTTGATCGGATGATCGATCGAGACGACGACCTCCTGGCCGCGCGTCTCGACGGCCGCCGCGGCGACATCCGCCAGGGTCCGCCCATCGACGTTGGGTGTTGCCCCGTCCACGAGGTCCCGTTTGAGCAGCTCGCGCGCCACGAGACCGATGCCACCGGCCTCGTGGATGTCGAGGGCGGTGAACCGGCCGCCGGGCATCAGTGCGGCGATGATCGGCGTGCGCTCGGCGATGCGGTCGAAGTCCTCGAGCTCGAGCGGGAGGCCAAGCTCGTGGGCGAGGGCCAGCAGGTGGAGCACCGCGTTGGTTGATCCGCCGGTGGCGGCCACCGAGGCGATGGCGTTGTCGATGGCGGCGCGGGTCATGATCGCGGAAGGGCGGGTGCCGGCGTTCACGAGGCCCATGACCAGCTCGCCGGCCCGGTGGGCCGCGTCAAGCTTGGCTGGGTCAGTGGCGGGGATCCCGTTGAGGCCGCCCGGGCTGATGCCGAGGAACTCCAGGGCCGTGCTCATCGTATTCGCCGTGAACTGACCCCCGCATGCGCCTGGCCCCGGGCACGACGCGTCCTCGATCTCGCGCAACTCGTCGAGCGAGATCTTCCCGGCCCGGTAGGCGCCGATGGCCTCGAACACCGTCACGACCGTGGCGTCGCGCTTCCCGCGCACAACCCCGGGGTTGATCGTGCCGTTGTAGAGGATCAGCCCGGGGAGGTCGAGTCGGGCGAGGGCCATCGCCGCTCCCGGCAGGGTCTTGTCGCAGCCGACGAGGCACACGAGGCCGTCGAACAGGTGGCCGCGCGCGACGAGCTCGATCGAATCGGCGATCACCTCGCGCGAAACGAGCGACGCCTTCATCCCCTCGGTGCCCATGGAGACGCCGTCGCTGATCGAGATCGTGTTGAACTCCATCGGCGTTCCACCCGCGGCTCGGATCCCCTCCTTGACCTTCACCGCCAGCTCGCGCTGGTTGTAGTTGCAGGGCATGGTCTCGATCCACGTGGTGCCGACGCCGATGATCGGGCGCGACAGGTCCTCGTCGGTGAAGCCGATGGCCTTGAGCATGGCCCGTGCGGCCGCGCGATCGGGGCCGTCGAGGAGGACGCGAGAGTGCTCGCGGGGGTCGTGGGAAACGGCGCGGTCGGTCACGGGGCGCTGGCCGGCGTCGAAGGCTCGATCCGCTCCACCCACACGTCCAGGGTCTCGTCTCGGCCGCGGAGGGCAAGGTGGCGGCGTTCGAGCGCGTCGGTGGCGACGCCCGCAGACTGCGCGGTCGCGCTGCTGATCAGCAGCTCGCCGGCACCGGCATCCGAGCCGAGCCGAGCTGCCACGTTCACCGCGTCGCCGAGCGCGGTGAAGTCCATGACGTCATCGACGCCGCCGACGAAGCCGACCCACGCCGGACCCGTGTGGACCCCGACCCCGACGGGGAGGGTCACGCTATGGAGGATCGCTCGTGCAGCCTCGACTGCCGTTCCCGCGTGGTCGCCCCCGACGAAGCCGGGGACGAACAGCGCCATGACGCCGTCACCGAGGAGCTTGTCGACGATCCCGCCGGGCTCACGAATGGCGTGGCTCGCCGCGCGGACGTAGTCGCCGACCGCGGCCGAGTAGGCTCCCGCGGACATCCTCTCCGCCATGCCGGTCGAGCCGCGGATGTCGGCGAACAGCGCGGTGACCTCCAGCTCGGCTCCGCCGGGGTTCTTCGTCGACGACTTGAAGCAGTTGTTGCACAGCTGGGGGTTCCGAGGATATCGACCGAACCCGAAGAACTGCACGATCGATCCGCCGATGCCGGCGTATGGCGACAGGCAGAGCTTGCAGCGGGGATCGGTCGGGATGTGGCGAAAGAATCGCCGCATCCGGACGACGTCGGGATGGACGCCGAGCAGCAGATCCCGCCATTCCGCGTTCGACTCGCGCTCCTGCTCCCGTGGCGGCTCGGTGGTCACCCCGGTAGGGTAGCGCGTTGCGACAGGACCCCCTTGACGCGTCCGTTAGGGTCGCAGGACCGATGAAGAACCCCGTCCCCCCGTCATCACGTGCCCGCACGATCATCGAGAAGATCTGGGACGACCATCTCGTTGCCGCGGGTGTCGATGGCGCCCCGGACGTGATCGGGATCGACCTGCACCTGGTCCACGAGGTCACGAGCCCACAGGCCTTCGACGGCCTGCGCGATCGAGGGCTGCGGGTACGTCGCCCCGGCCAGACGGTCGCCACGCTCGACCATTCGATTCCGACGACCGACCGCGATCTGCCCATCGCCGACGAGATCGCCGCGAAGCAGGTCGCGCGCATGGAGGAGAACGCGCGCGAGTTCGGGATCCCGCTGCACGGCATCGGCTCGCCGCACCAGGGGATCGTGCACGTCATCGGTCCGGAGCTCGGGTTGACCCAGCCGGGCATGACGATCGTGTGCGGCGACTCTCACACCGCGACGCACGGCGCCTTCGGGGCGCTCGCCTTCGGCATCGGCACGACCGAGGTCGAGCACGTGCTGGCCACGCAGTCGCTCCTCCAGCGCAGGCCGAAGACCTTCGAGGTGCGCGTGGACGGCCGCCTGCACCCGGGCGTCACGGCCAAGGACATCATCCTCGCGCTGCTGAGCCGCATCGGGATCGGCGGCGCGAACGGGCACGTATTCGAATACCGCGGCTCGGCGATCAGCGGGATCGGCATGGAGGGCCGCATGACGATCTGCAACATGAGCATCGAGGGCGGCGCGCGGGCCGGCCTCGTCGCCCCGGACGAGGTGACCTTCGAGTACGTCGCCGGTCGGCCGCACGCACCCGCGGGAGCGGCATGGGACGCCGCCGTCGAGGCCTGGCGCCACCTTCCCACCGACGAGGATGCCGAGTTCGATCGGAGCATCGCCTTCGACGCCGGCGAGCTCTCGCCGATGGTGACCTACGGGACGAACCCGGGCATGGGCTTCTCGATCACCGATCGGGTCCCCGACCCCGAGCGCCTCGCCGATGCCAGCCAGCGCGACTCGCTTCGGGCGGCCCTCGCCTACATGGCGCTCAACCCGGGCGAGCCGATCCTCGGCCGTCCGATCGACGTCGTCTTCATCGGCTCCTGCACGAACTCGCGCATCAGCGACCTGCGTGAGGCGGCACGGCTGATCCGCGGGCGACGCGTGGCCGATGGTGTCCGGATGCTCGTCGTTCCCGGCTCCACCGAGGTCAAGCGACAGGCCGAGACGGAAGGCTTGGCATCGATCTTCCGCGAGGCCGGCGCCGAGTGGCGGGAGGCGGGCTGCAGCATGTGCATCGCGATGAACGGCGACCAGCTGTCGCCCGGCCAGTACAGCGTGAGCACCTCGAACCGCAACTTCGAGGGGCGCCAGGGCAAGGGCGGCAGGACGTTCCTGGCGTCGCCGCTCACCGCGGTCGCATCGGCCGTGACCGGCCGCCTCGCCGACCCGAGGGCCATCCTGTGAGCCGCGAGCCATTCGTCACCCTCAGCTCCGCCGTGGTGCCGATCTCGCGCGGTGACATCGACACGGACCAGATCATCCCGGCCCGATTCCTCAAGACGGTGAACCGCGCCGGGCTTGCCGAGCAGCTGTTCTGCGATTGGCGCTACCTGGCCGACGGCAGCCCGAACCCGGACTTCGCACTCAACCGGCCCGGGATGGCCGGACGCAGCGTGCTCCTGGCAGGAGACAACTTCGGCTGCGGGTCGTCGCGTGAGCACGCCCCATGGGCGCTCATGGCCTGGGGCTTCCGCGCGGTGATCAGCAGCAGCTTTGCCGACATCTTCCGCAACAACGCGCTCAAGAACGGCCTGCTGCCGATCGAGGTCCCGCCCGAGGAGCTGGCGCGGCTGTTCGCCCTCGCCGAAGCCGAGCCGGACGCGTCGGTCACCATCGACCTCGAGACGCAGGAGCTCCGCCTGCATGACGGGTCGTCGATCGTCTTCCACGTCGACGCGTTCGCGCGCCGCATGATCCTCGACGGCACTGACGAGCTCGGCTACCTCTTGAGCCTGGAGCCGCGGGTCGAGGCATACGAGTCGACCCACGCGCCGCGGGTCGACACGCGCCACACGCCCGCCTAGGCGCGGCGCAGCGTCAATCCGGCGAGCGCAGCTCCCTGCGAACGCGCCCGATCGCCAGCACAGCTCCGACCACGGTCAGCCCGATGAGCACCGCCCACGTCCACCACGGCAGGTTGCGGCCGGCCAGCGCCACGTAGAGCGTCGGCAGGATGAAGAAGAACGCCGTGCTGACGGCCGCCAGGCCCCACGCCTCGTGGCGGCGAAGGCGGCGGATCAGCCAGGCCAGCGAGATGAAGAAGAACGGTGCGGCTCCGACGTA
>DATBRU010000134.1:0-3825 GCA_036560105.1 Candidatus Limnocylindria bacterium
CTGTCTTCTGCTGCCCCTCCGTCTACGAGCCGTTCGGGATCATCAACCTCGAGGCGGCAGCCTGTGAGACGCCCGTCGTCGCTTCTGCGGTGGGCGGCATCCCGGAGGTGATCGTCGATAACGAGACCGGCATTCTCGTACAGGTCGAGCTGTCGGCCGACGACCCCATGCGTCCGGTCGATCCCGATGGCTTCGAGCGTGACCTCGCAGGAGCTGTGAACGTGCTCATGGCCGATCCGTCGCGGCGGGACGACATGGGCCGAGCCGGACGGCGGCGGGCGATCGAGGCGTTCGGCTGGGACGCCATCGCACGCCAGACCGTGGATCTCTATCGGTCGCTGGTGGGCTGAGCTCGCGCCTCGTCGGGTGGTGGGACGCGCGACATGAGGGCCAGGGTGTTGCCCTCGCCGTCGTCGAAGAAGGACATCCACTCCTCGGTGCCATCGTCGTGCGTATGGATGAGGTGCGGCGCACCCGTGAACCGGGCCCCGGCGGTCTCGAGGGACTCCTGGGCCGCATGGACATCGCTCACCGTGAAGTACAGGGTCGAAGCCGGCTTCCACTCCGCATCGTCCTTCCGATGGAGGTAGAGGCGAACGCCGCCCGCATCGAAGAAGGCGAGGTCGCCGAACGTGAACAGGTGGGGCAGCCCGAGGGTCTCGCCGTAGAAGCGCTCGGCGCGGTCCACGTCGCGGATGAAGAGAGAGACCTGCCCGATGGGGCCGAGCTCGGTGCCTGTGGTCTGGGTCATTGTGGTGCGATTCCTTCTGTCGGAGAGCGAGCTGGTGGCGGGGATGCCGGGCCAGTGCCGGACGTCGCGTCCGCTGACGCCGAGCTTGTCGCTGATGTTGGCGAGGTGATACTTCACCGCGTCGACGCTTGTCCCCCGACGTCGGGCGATCTCAGCTCGCGAGACCCCGTGCCGGGCCCACCCCAGAACCTGCCACTCCGACGGCGTGAGAAGGTCCGGGTGGGGTGGTCGCCCGCGACCGCGACGTCCGCTCATGTGACGGCAGCCTAGCCCAGCGAGAGGCGAATTTCCCTACCCGACCGGTCGACGTATGCTGGCGGCTCATGAACGCCTCGCAGCGCGGCATGGTCGTCGGCGGGATCTGGCTCATCGGCCTGGGCGGCGTGTTCCTCGTCCAGCAGGCCATGGATCTCGCCTGGAGCGAGGCATGGCCCCTCTTCCTGGTGCTGGCAGGCGTCGGCACCGGCGCCTCAACCCTGCTGGCCATGGCCGGCCGAAGGATCGGGGCCTGGGCCGTCATCTGGGCATTGTTCGTCCCGGCGATCCTCGTCGGCATCGGCCTGCTCCTGTTCGCCGACCTTGCGGGACTCGCCGACGTCGACGCCTTCGGCTTCCTTGCCCGCTGGTGGCCGCTCATCCTCATCGTGGCGGGCGTGGTGATCCTGATCGGGGCCGTGCTCCCGCGCCAGCGCGGCGTCAGCGAGAAGCTGTCCATCCCGGTGGGAGCCGCGACGAGCGGAGAGGTCGTCCTGAAGTTCAGCGCCGGCGAGCTCCTGGTAGGGCGCGGCACGCCCGGGACCCTCGTCGAGGGGGATTTCGAGGGTGGGGTCATGCGGCGCGACCTCGGGCCTGGGCGCGTCGAGCTCGAGGCCGACTACGTGCAGATCTTCCCGCTGGGTGATGGGCTGCACTGGCGCGTCGGTCTCTCGCCCGACCTCCCGCTGAGCCTGCGCCTCGAGGGTGGCGCCTCGAAGTCCGTGCTCGAGCTGGCGGACACCCGCGTTACCTCGCTCTCGGTCAAGACGGGCGCCAGCAGCACCCGCATCGTGCTGCCCGCCGCGGTGGAGCGATGCGAGGTCCGCATCGAGGCGGGCGCAGCGCAGGTGACGGTCGAGGTGCCCGCGGGCGTGGCGGCGCGCATCCGGTCGCAGATGGGCCTGGGCAGCAGCTCGATCGACGAGGGACGCTTCCCGCGGACCGCGGATGGCTGGGCCTCGCCCGACTTCGACGCCGCGGAGCGTCGAGCCGAGATCAGCGTCTCGGGCGGGGTGGGATCGGTCCGCGTCGGATGAGCGACTCGCGTGCCACCGACCTGATCCTGCGAGCAGAATCGCTTGCGATCTTCGTCGCCGGCGTCGTCGTCTACCTCCAGCTCAACGGACACCCGCTGTGGCTCCTGCCGCTCCTGCTGGTCCCCGACATCTCGATGGTCGGCTACCTCGGTGGCCCGCGCCTCGGCGCCATCACCTACAACCTCGCCCACAACCTCGTCACCGCGCTTGGCCTGCTGGCCATCGGCTGGTTCGCGGCGATCGCGCCGCTGGCGCTGTTCGGGGCGGTCCTGGCCGCGCACGTCGGCATGGACCGGGCGCTTGGCTATGGCCTGAAGCTGCCGACCGACTTCAAGGACACGCACCTGGGACGCATCGGCCGATAATGGGCCGATGCACTCGCACCCGGCACCGATCACGCGCCGGCGACTGCTCCAGCTCGGCGCCGCAGCCTCGGCTGTCGGCCTGGCCGCCTGTGCCGATGCGCTTCCCTCGCTGACGCCGCGGACCTCCCTGGCGCCGACCGACAGCCCGACGCCAACCGCCTCCCCAACACCCACCGCCACGCCGTCGCCCACCGCCACGCCGATGCCGGCAACCGGTCGCACCTGGTACCGCGACGGGGCGATGGCCGATGGTCGGTCGGCCGGCCTTCGGCACAACGTGAGCATCCTTGTCGAGAACGGGGTCATCGCCTGGATCCGCCCGACCGGCGGCGAGGAGGACGCGACCGGGGCGACGCTGGTCGACTGTGCCGGGGCGACGTTCGTCCCGGGCCTCGTGGACTGCCACAGCCACGTCACCGGGCCCGGCGGCGCGAACTGGATCGCACGCTTCAACGATCCGCCGGAGGCAATGCTTGCCGTCGCCGAGCACAACGCGCGGATCGGGCTCGCGGCGGGCGTGCGCTGGATGCGCGACGTCGGGTCGCCCATCGGCGTGGACCCGGTCGATGGTCGCGAGCGGGCGCTCGCACTCGGCGTGCGGGACCGTTGGGCCGGGCGTCAAGATCGGCCGTACCTCCGCGCCGCCGGGTCGTGGCTCTTCAAGACCGGCGTCGCGCCGATGAACGGCGCGATCGAGGCGGCGAACGCGGATGAGCTGCTCGCGGCGGCGAACGGTCAGCTCGACGCCGGGGCCGATCTCGTGAAGCTGTACATGGACGGGCCCGACGTGAACGCCTCGCCGTGGACGGCAAGCGAGGTCGGCCGTGTCGTTGCCGCCGTCCACGAGCGCGGAGCCCGCGTGGCGGCGCACTCGGGCCGGCTGAGCGGGGCGCGCGAGGCGGTCGCCGCCGGCGTCGACTCGATCGAGCACGGCTTCGACCTCGACGCGGCCGTCGCGGCCGACATGGCAGGCCGGGGCG
This sequence comes from Candidatus Limnocylindria bacterium, assembly GCA_036560105.1. Lineage (GTDB taxonomy): Bacteria > Chloroflexota > Limnocylindria > QHBO01 > QHBO01 > JACDBZ01. Next base: position 3,389 of record DATBRU010000134.1, read on the forward strand.
TGACGCTCGTGAGCACCCTCGCCGTCATGCGCTCCTGGCTCACCTTCGCGGCGACGACGACGATCGCGACGTTCGCCGGCCCGAACGGGAGGGCGACCTACCAGGCGCGGCTCGAACAGGGCGAGGCGTCGGTTCGGATTGCACGTGACGCCGGCGTGGCCATCGCGACCGGCAGCGACTTCGGTGGAGGCTCGCTTCGGGCGAACCAGCTGGCATGGGAGGTCACCAGCCTTGTGGCCGCGGGCCTCGCGCCGTCCGAGGCGTTGGCCGCCGCCACGTGGCGCGGTGGCGAGCTGCTCGGCGAGGCCGAGGCCGGTGTCATCCGCGAGGGCGGCCCGGCCGACTTCTTCCTGATCCACGGCGACCCACTCTCCGACCCGGATGCCCTGTGGCGGGTGTGGCGAACGGGCTGGGACACGGTGGAGATGTGAGCGCCA
>DATBRU010000135.1:0-15046 GCA_036560105.1 Candidatus Limnocylindria bacterium
TGGCGGGCGACCTCGCGCTCGTCCCACCATCGGCGGTCGTCGCCGTAGATGATGCTTGGCTCGTGACCCTTGCCGGCCAGCAGGACCATGTCCCCCGCATCGGCCAGCCGCAGGGCATGGGCGACCGCCGCCCGGCGGTCGTCGATGATCCACATCGTCTCGCGGTCACGGGCGCCGGCCGCCCGCGCGCCGACGGCGATCTCCTCGTTGACCTCCCACGGCGCCTCGCTGCGCGGGTCCTCGTCGGTGATGACCACCAGGTCAGCAAGCTCGGCCGCAACCCTGCCCATCGGCGCGCGCTTGGTGCGGTCCCGGTCCCCCGCCGAGCCGAACACCGCGATCAGGCGGCCGGCGGTGAGTGGCCGCAGCTCGCGCAGCACCTTGCTCAGCGAGTCGGCGGTGTGGGCGTAGTCCACGATCAGCGCGAAGGGCTGGCCGGCGTCCACCCGCTCCATGCGACCCGGCACGCCACGCGTTCGTGCGAGAGCATCGACGGCGACGTCCCACGCGACGCCCTCGACGTGGGCGATGGCCAGTGCGGCGAGTGCATTGCTGACGTTGAAGCGACCCGGCATCGGCACCGACACGGCACCCACCCATCCGGGCGCCGCAAGCGTGAACCGGCTGCCGCCGGCATCGGCGACGACATCGGTGGCCCGCAGGTCCGCATCGGCCTCGACCCCGTACGTCAGGACCCGATCCCGGGCGCGGCTCCGAAAGAAGTCGACGGCGGCGTCATCGGCGTTGAGGATGGACGTCGGTGCCTCGGCGAAGAGCAGCGCCTTCGCCGATCGGTATGCCTCCATGCTGCCGTGGAACTCGAGATGCTCGCTGGTGACGCTGGTCAGCGCGCCGACGGCGAACCGGCAGTTTCGCGTGCGCTCGAGCGCCAGGCCGTGTGAGGTTGCCTCGATTACCACGGTGTCGTTGCCGGCGGCGACCATGCGCGCCAGCAGCTCGTGGAGCTCGAGCGCCTCGGGCGTCGTCGTCCGATCGTCGTTTGGCGATCGCGAGTCGCCGATGTCGACCGCAACGGTCCCGATCATGCCCGGCCGCCGACCTCCCGCACGGAGCAGCTCGACCGCGAGGAACGAGCTCGTCGTCTTTCCATCGGTACCGGTGATGCCGATCACCTCGAGCCGCTCGGACGGTCGACCGAACCACCCGTCGGCCGCATCGGCCAGGGCCCGACGCGAGCGATCCACGACGAGCTGCGGAACGGCGACGCCGGGGAGCTCCCGTTCGGTCACCACTGCGATCGCTCCGCCATCGACGGCGGCGGCCACGAAGTCGTGGCCATCGACGTGAACGCCGGGGATGGCGAAGAAGACGGTCCCCGGGCCAGCTCGCCTCGAGTCGTAGGCGAGCCCGGTGACCTCGCCGACCGGGATGCCCACCACCCGCTCGGGCGCGACGAGGTCGGCGAGCGCTCCGAGGCCCATGGCCCGTGGCTCGCTCACCCGCGCAGACCTCGCAGCCAGCCGCGCACCGCGCTGGTGGTCGCCCGAACGCGGTAGAGGGTCGGATCCGCGACGACGTCCCATGAGCCTGCCCACGTCACCTCGCGACCGCCGAATCCCTTCTTGAAGAGGCCGACGCCGTACCACGGATGCTCCGGGCCGGCATCGACCGGCGCGATCCCCCACAGGTCATGCTCGCGCACGCCGCGTTGTCGGGCGAGCTGGAGCATGCCCCACTGCAGTGCGTAGCTGGCGTATCGCTTGGTCTCCCCGGGGGGTTCACGCCGAGACCCGCTGAACAGGTAGAACGATCGATCGCCCTCGATCACGAGCATGCCCGCGGCGAGCAGCTCGCCGGCGCGCCTCGCCTCGAGGATGCTGGCGCGTCCGGCCTTGGCGAGCGCGTGCCACGCGATCCGGTACCGCTCCAACGCCGGCATCGGAAAGCCCGCCCGCTGCTGCGTCTCCTCCACCAGGGCGTGGAGGTCGTCGATCGGCCGAAGGTCGCCCGGATCGTCGAAGACCCAGACCTCGACCCCTTCGCGGACCGCACGCCGCACCGCGTAACGAGTGTCCTTGTCGAAGCCGTCCATCAGCTCGGCGTCGCCCCGGACCGGGAGGATCCGCGTCTGGGCGACCTGGAGGGTGTCCGGCAGGCGGACGAGGTCGGGAAGGTCGAACAGGCCGATGGCGGGGTCACCGGCCGCGAGCCGCGGCTCGAGCTTGACGGCGATCGCGCCGTTGTCATGCGCCGCGCGCTTCAGCCAGCTGACGAAGGCGGCCACGATCTCCGGCCCGCGCGGAGCGGCGTAGTCGAGGATCGGTCCGTGGGGGACGTACCAGAACGTGCGGCCTCGTCCGATCGATCGCGACTGGATGGCGGCAACGGCCACGATCCGTCCGGCATCCTCGAGGATGTAACGGCGCTGTGGTTCGCCGTCGAACGCGGCGACGTCAGCCCAGCCCCAGTCGTGAAGGAAGTCGGCGGCGGGCATCGCCTCGACGAACTCCTGCCAGTGTCGGGCGTCCTCCTTCTCCGCGGTCCGAAAGAACATCACGCAGCCTCGCGGCGCCGATGCCACAGCGCGTGCCGGACCAGCTGGAGCTCCGGCGACCGCACGAGGAAGGAGACCGCGAGGAACGCGAGCCCGCCCGCCGCGACGAGGGCGACGAGCACCACGACCCGGCCGATCGGGTCGCCGAGCAGGCCCGGAGCGGACGCCTCCGTGAGTCGCAGCCCTCCCAGCATGACCAGCGCAGCCGCCCCGGCACCGACCGCGGCGCGCACGGTCGCTGCCGCGATCGCCGCGCCCTCGATCGACTCGATCCGGCGATGGAGGCTCAGGAGCAGGCCGAGGACCTCGAGGGTCGCGGAGATCGAGAGGGCCAGGGCGAGGCCCTCGATCCCCATCGGCCCGACAAGCACGGCCATGAGCGGGATGTTGATCGCCACGGCGATCACGGCCCACGCGACCGGGGTGCGGGTGTCCTGCATGGCATAGAACGCGCGCGTCAGCACGTGCACAACGATATGGCCGGCGAGACCGATGGCGAAGAAGGCGAGCGCACTGGCCGTTCGCGCGGTTGCATCGGCCGTGAAGGCGCCGTACTCGTAGAAGACGGCGGTGACCGGGTCACGCAGCACGATGGTCATGGCCGTCAGCGGCGCGGCGATGAAGACGAGCACCCGAACCGCGCGCGATACCTGGATGCGGATACGCCCGATGTGTCCGAGGGCGGCATCGTGGCTCAGGGTCGGGAAGAGCGCCACGGCCACGCTGACGCCGATGATCCCGACGGGGAGCTGCGACAGCTGGAACGCGTAGTTGTACGCCGTCAGGCTGCCGGCGGCCAGCCCGGACGCGAGGATGGTGCTGGCCAGGAAGTTGAGCTGCCCCGCGGCCAGGCCGAGCAGCCGCGGTCCCATGAGCCAGGCGACCCTCCGCACACCGGGGTCGCCGAGGCCGATGCGCAGCTCGAATCGGTGGCCGACGCGCACGAGGCTCGGGAGCTGGACCAGCAGGTGGGCGAGCGAGCCGAGCACGACCCCAACCGCCAGGCCCTCGACGCCCATGATCGGGGCCAGGAAGATCGCGGCACCGATGATGCCCAGGTTGTAGAGCAGCGGCGCGATGGCGGGCACCGTGAACTGCTGATAGCTGTTGAGGATCCCCGTCACGACGGCGCCCATCCCGACCAGGACCGGGCTGAGGAGCATGATCCTGGTCATCTGGATCGTCAGCTCGGTCGTCGGGGTATCGAAGCCTGGCGCGATGATCGGCACGAGCACCGGCGCGAGGAGCGCCATCAGCAGGCTCAACCCGGCCAGCGCGATGAGGACGAGGTTGATGATGCTGCTGGCAAGCCGCCACGCCTCCTCGTCCTGGCCGCGAGCCCGGTAGCTCTGGAACACGGGAATGAGCGCGGCGCTCAGGGCCCCGGCAACGACGAGCTGGAAGATGGCGTCGGGGATCCGAAACGCGGCGAAGTACGCGTCCAGGTCGCTGCTCGCGCCGAACTGCGACCCGATGACGAGAAGACGGATCCATCCGAGCAGGCGACTGGCGAGGGCCGCAACGGTCAGGATGAGGCTGGCCGTCACGAGGACGGTGCCGACCGAGATCTCGCGTTGTGCCGGTGGCCGAGCGGGCTCGCCCCCGCTCACCGTCCCGCCTGCCCGCCGCCTGCCCGACGGGCGCGCGGATGCGCCTCGCGATAGACGCTTCGCAGCGTCGCGTCGGACAGGTGGGTGTAGACCTGGGTCGTCGCCAGGTTGGCGTGGCCGAGCAGCTCCTGGACGACGCGGAGATCGGCACCGCCCTCCAGGAGATGGGTCGCGAAGGAGTGGCGGAGCGTGTGGGGACTCGTGCGCTCGGGGACCCCGACGGCCTCGACCCAGCGTGCCACCACGAGTCTCGCGCCGCGAACGCCGAGTGGGCCGCCGCGCGCGTTGAGGAAGACCGACGCGGTGGCCGTGGTGGCCCGAGCGGCGAGCGCCGGGCGCCCGCTCGACAGGTAGCCACGCAGTGCGCCCGCCGCCGGAGCCCCGAACAGCAGCTGCCGCTCCTTGTTGCCCTTGCCGATCACCCGCAGACGGCGTCGGTCGAGGTCGAGACGGTCGAGCGTCAGGCCGCCGAGCTCGCTGATCCGCATGCCCGTCGCGTACAGCAGCTCGAGCATCGCCGCGTCGCGTCGCGCGAGCGCATCGTCGGCCGAGGCGCCGCGACGTGGTGCGGTGACCAGCGCCGCCGCCTCGTCCACGCTCAGGACGCGCGGGAGGCGCTGTGCGCGCCGCGGCCCGCGAACCCCCGCCAGCGGATCGGTCACGACGAGGCCGCCTCGCAACGCATGGCGGTAGAACGAGCGGCCGGCTGCCAGGCGCCCGGCCACCGAGCTCGGGGCGAGCTCCCGGTCGGCGAGCGTCGAAAGGTAGGCGCGCAGCACGCCGCGGCTCGGCGTTCTCCAATCGACGCCACGGGCCGCGAGGAAGGCGAGGAGCTCGGTCGCATTGCGCCGATACTCGACGATCGTCCGGCGCGACGCGTTTCGCACCGCGAGCCCTTCCAGGAAGTCATCCAGGGCGCGACGCGCCTCTGGCGGCAGGCCGCGCCCGGGGGCCGGCTCAGGCATGGGCCACGCCATGGTGAGCGGCGCTCGCCGATCGCGCTGCCCGCGTCACGCCCGAGGCTTGCGTGCGGCGGACCTGCGCTTCGTGGGGCGCCTCGGCGGCCGCGCCCGCAGCAGGCCGACCGCCTCATCGAGCGTCACCGCCTCGGCGCTCACGTCGCGCGGGAGCGACGCGTTGGTGGTCCCATCGGTGACGTACGGCCCGTATCGGCCCTCGAGGAGCTGGACCGTCACGCCGGAGTCCGGGTGAGCGCCGAGCTCGCGCAGCACCTTCCTGCTGGCGCCGCGCCGGGATGGCTTCGCCTGCCTGAAGAGCTCGATGGCCTCATCGATGGTGACGTCGAAGACCGCGGCGTCCGACCCGAGCGACCGATACTCGGTGCCGCGCTTCACGTACGGCCCGTACCTGCCGAAGTTGGCGACGATCTCCTCGCCCGCCTCCGCATCGTGACCGACGAGGCGCGGCAGGGCGAGCAGCTGCACCGCACGCTCGAGGGTGATCGAATCGGGGCTGTCGTCTGCGGTCAGGGACGCGCGTCGTGGCTTGGTGGGGCTTCCGTTGTCGGGCGTTGCACCCAGCTGCACGTACGGGCCGAAGCGGCCGGACATGATGTAGACCGGCTCACCGGTCGCCGGATCGTCGCCGAGACTGGTGGGGCCCTTGGCGCGGGACTCCACGAGCTCGATCGCGGAGGCAAGCGTGAAGTCCGCCGGCGGAACGTCTTCGGGAACCGACGCGTTCTTCGCCTCAGCGCCCTCGCCGACCTGCACGTACGGGCCGAAGCGACCGATTCGGACGACCACGGGCGCCCCGGACTCGGGATGCGTGCCGAGGGCGATGACCGGGTAGTCGATCTCGGTCTGCTTCTCGACGAGCGGGCGGAGGCCCGGCCACTGGCGGCCACCGCCGCCGTTGTAGAACGTCGAGAGAAAGTCGTCTCGGTTCCGCTCGCCCTTGGAGATCTCGTCGAGGTCCTCCTCGATCAGCCCGGTGAACCCGAGCTCCACGAGGTCCGCGAAGTGCTCCTTGAGCAGGTGGGTGACCGCGAAGGCCGTGAAGGTGGGGACGAGCGCCTTGCCCTGCCGCCACACGTAGCCACGGCGTTCGATGGTCGAGATGATGGACGCGTACGTCGACGGGCGGCCGATGCCGTCCTCCTCGAGCCGCTTGACGAGGGAAGCATCGGTGTAGCGGGCGGGCGGCACCGTCTCGTGGCCCTTCGGCTCGAGCGCTTCGAGGGCGAGATCGCCGTCGGCGGAGACCGCGTCTCCGACCTCCAGGTTCGGCAGCACCGTCTCCTGGTCCCCGAGCTCGACCGCCGGATCGTCCGATCCCTCGACATAGGCGCGCAGGAAGCCGGCGAACTGGATCGCCCTGCCGGAGGCGCCGAAGACCGACGGTCCATCCGGACCATGGGCGGTGATCTCGATCGTGGTCCGCAGCAACCGCGCGTCCGCCATCTGGGAGGCCACGGCACGCTTCCAGATCAGGTCGTACAGGCGCTGCTCGTCGGCACCGAAGCGCTGCTCGAGCTGGCTCGGCGTCTGCCCGAAGTCGGTCGGCCGGATGGCCTCGTGGGCCTCCTGGGCATTCTTGACCTTGGTCCGATATCGGCGTGGCCCGCCGAAGTAGTCGGCGCCGTAGAGGTCACCGATTGCGGCGCCCGCCTCGGCCAGCGAGCGATCGCTGAGCGTGGTCGAGTCGGTGCGGTGGTAGGAGATGATCCCCTCCTGGAAGAGGCGCTGCGCCGCGCTCATCGTCCGATCCGCCGAGAAGCCGAGCTTGCGGTTGGCTTCCTGCTGGAGCGTCGAGGTCGTGAACGGCGGCGACGGGCGCTGGGTTGCGGGTCGTGCCTCGACCGATGTGACCGACCATGGCAGGCCGTTCGCCAGGGCATCGGCGAGCCGTCGCGCGGCGGGCTCGTCGAGGACACGGACGCTCGGGTCCCGGAGGCTCCCCGTGGCGGGATCGAAGTCCTTGCCGCTCGGGAGCCGCGCGTCGCCGATCCGGTCGAGCCTCGCGGTGAACGTGACGTCCGCCGTTCGAATTCGTGCCTCGAGATCCCAATACGAGCTGGATCGGAAGGCGGCGCGCTCCTCCTCGCGCTCGACGACGAGCCGCACGGCCACGCTCTGGACGCGACCCGCGCTGAGGCCGGTCTGCACCTTCTTCCAGAGCACGGGAGAGACCATGTAGCCGTACAGACGATCGACGATGCGCCGGCTCTCCTGGGCGTCCACGAGCTGGAGATCGATCTCGCGTGCGTTGGCGATGGCCAGGCGCACCGCCTCGGCGGTGATCTCGTGGAACTCGATGCGCCGGACCGGGACCGTCGGCTTGAGCACTTCGCGGAGGTGCCAGCTGATCGACTCTCCCTCGCGATCGGGGTCCGTGGCGAGCAGGACTTCGGGCGCGTCCTTGAGCGCGGCGCGGAGGTCGCGAATCCGGCCGGCCTTGTCCTTGGCGATCACGTAGTACGGCCGAAAGCCGTTGTCGACGTCGACGCCGATGCGGCCCCAGGGCTTGTCCTTGATCGCCGCCGGCACCTCGCTGGCGTTCTCGGGCAGATCACGGACGTGGCCGACGCTCGCCTCGACGCGGTACTCATCGCCGAGAAGGCGTGCGAGGGTCCGTGCCTTGGCCGGTGACTCAACGATCACCAGTGGCTTCGACACGGCCGTCAGATCCTGCTTTCCGATTTCCGCCTCATCGGTCAGCGAGTGTAGCATCGGGCCCCGCCGGCCCAGTCGTCGGCCCAGCCGTCGCTCGCCCGACCGGCGTCAGTCGGTGAAGTCCCAGGTGATGACCGTTCGACCGCCGACGGTGGCGATGCCGATGCCCATGCGCCGCGCATCGGGGTTGAGGATGTTGCCGATGTGATTCCAGTGACCCGGATACGGCTCGGCCATGAACTGGGCGTGGCACCAGTTGAGGGTCGACTGCTGGCTGAGCCCGACGTGGTAGCACTGGTTCTCGCCCGACCAGCCGAACCCCACCCCTCCACGCGCCAGGCGCACCTCGCGGGTGCTCCCATCGCGGCCGGTATGGCTGAAGTAGCCGTTGCTGGCCTGGTCCATCGCGTATGAGGAGGCAACGGCCGAAATCGCGGCGTCAAGAACGAGCGGTGCGAACCCATACGCGGCCCGTGCGGCATTCACCTGGTTGAGGGCATACCCGGCCAGGGTTGTCGCCGGCGCGGGTGGAGGAATCGACGGCGCGCTCCGGGTCGACACGCTCGAACGGACGGTCCCCGCGATGGCGCGGGTGGTGAATGTCCAGTCGGCGCGCACGGCGTTGCCGAAGTCGTCGCGGGCGCCCTTGGCGAGAACGACGCGATAGGTGCGGCTGCCGGCAAGCGGCACGTCCGGGGTGAAGGTGATCTGCGTGCGTGCCTCGTTCCAGACCAGGTGGCCTCCGGTCGGCAGGCCGGTCGCCGTGTCAACGATGGCGAACGCCTTGTTGGTGGCATCCACCTTCATCGGCTGGCTGAACCACATCGAGACCGCGGCCGTCTCGGCATCGGCCGCATCCCGGTCGGGAGTCGTCTTGGTGAGCTGCGCGCCATCCTGCACCACGAACGAGAACCGGTCCGTGCTGCCGAGCACGTTCCCCTGCGTGTCGTGGGCACCGGCCAGGCTGATGGTGTAGCGCATGCCGGCCTTGAGGCGCTCGCTGGGTGTGAACGTCAGGCTGCCCGCCACCCATGACAGCTCGCCCTCCACCTCGGGCGCGATCGCGAAGCTGGCCTCGACGTCGGCACGGTCCATGGACTGGCTGAAGCCGACGGTGATCGAGCTCGACGCGCTGACCGAGGTGGCCGTCCGCGCCGGTCCGAGCGTTGCCTCGGCATTGCGGCGCGCAGCCTCCCGTGCGGAGACGGTCAGGTCGCTGGCCCGGGCCTCCTCGAGGGACGGGCTTGCGACCGGTCCGGCCGCGGCCGTCTCCGGGGCGAGAGCGACCTGGAACTCCGTCACGACGGGTGCGGCCTCGGTCGTGAACGTGAAGCGGCGCGCTCCGGTCACGGCGTCGCCCGAGGTATCGGTCGAGGTACCACCGACGACGACCAGGTAGCGCTCGTCGGTCCGCCACAGGCGTCCCGGGACGAGGGTCAACCGGTCCTGCGCGCTGTTCCAGCGCATCTCGACCTTCTGGGCCGGAAGGATCTGGAGGGCGGTCTCCACGGATGCCGGATCCATGGCAGAGTCGAATGGGATGGTGATCGCCCCGTCGGTGTCGATCGCGACGCCGATGCTCTGGGGGAGGAGCGGTTCCGGGGTCACCGGCGCCGCCTCCGGTCCCGCCTGGGCGGGAGCCTGGTGGCTCAGGGCGATGAGGATGGTGAACGAGAGGGCGGCCAACGAGACACGGGTGACGGCTCGGTGACGGCTCAGCGAGAAGCCAAGCGACTCGAACTGGGTGGCGGCTAACGCCGCTCTCATGGTCCGGATCGGACGCAATAGACAGACTCCAATGGGGGTTCGGGGTCGCCCTTCACGGGCACGCGGGCGACGACGAGTGGCCGGCAGAGGATAGCCCATCGGTACCGGAGCTGTCATACCAGACCAGCAAGGCGCTTGGCCGCCAGCGTCGGATGGAAGGTCGCACCCCCGAACGGATTGACGAGTCCGCGTGCCTCGAGCAGGGTCAACGCGCTTGCCACCGAGGCCGGCGGATGGCTCGTGCGATCGACGAGCTCCTCGATGCTTCCGGGCCGTTCGAGGAGCCTCCGCAGGACCTGGCCCTCGACCTCGGAGAGGGCCGCCACGGCCGGTGGTCGGGCGCCGCGCGCGAGCCCGATATGGCGTAACACCGAGGCGGGCGACGTCACCATCACGGCGTCGTTGTCGGCAATCAGGCGGTTGCACCCGCGCGAGACCATCGCATTGATCGGCCCGGGCACCGCGTACAGGTCACGCCCGATGGCGATCGCCGCGGCGGCCGTCAGCAGGGCACCCGAGCGATCCGGCGCCTCGACGACGATCACCGCTTCGGCGAGGCCGGCGATCAGACGATTGCGACGCGCAAAGTCGGGCCTGCCAATCGATGCACCGATGGGGATCTCGGTGATGAGCGCACCGCCGGTCCTCCCCACCTCGCGGGCGAGGTCGCGGTGGCGCGGCGGATAGATCCGATCGATGGGCGAGGGCAGAACGGCAACCGTCCGGCCACCCGATGCGATCGCGGCGCGGTGGGCGGCGCCATCGATCCCGAGCGCCAGGCCCGAGACGACCGTGACGCCCGCGGCGGCGAGCTCGGCGGCAAGCTCGTCCGCGGTCGCCATCCCGTAGCCCGACGCATGGCGGGTGCCGACGATGGCCACGGAGCGCTCCTCGAAGGCCGCACCGTCGCCAGCGATGTACAGCACCGGCGGACGGGGATCAAGGGTGCGCAGGGCAAGCGGATAGGTGTCATCGAGGTCGGTCACGACCCGCGCACCGCTCGCCCTGGTTCGGTGCTCGAGCCGTCGCGCCAGGTCGCGTGGACCGGTGGCGGCCAGCTCGGCAAACGCGCTGCGGCTCGCCGGCACGCCGATCTCCGACAGCCCCTCCGGTCCCGCGCGCCAGGCGGCTCCGGCGGACCCGTGGCGGCGGATGAGCTGTGCGAAGCCCGCGGGGCCGATGCCGGGGAGGAGAGACAGGGCGATCCAGCACTCGCGCTCAGAGGCGCGCGATGCGGGTACCCTGCTGCCGCCCTCGTGAGCGCCGACGCCGATCACGCGGCTGCCTCCCTGGCACGGTGCTGAAGCGCTTCGTCGAGGTGCTCGATGCGCACCCGCTCGTCTTCGGCGAGGTCGGCGATCGTGCGCGCGACGCGCGCCGCGCGGTGAAGGCGGCGCAGTGAGAGGGCCATCCGCCGGCCTCGGGCATGGAGCAGGTCGATGAGCCGCGAATCGAAGCCGATCGCCCGACCGATCATCCCCGCGTCAAGCTCGGCGTTGGGCAACCCCTGTCGCTCTACCTGGATGCGGGTCGCTTCCGCAATGCGAGCCGCGACGATTTCCGACGGCTCCGACGTGCGGCGGTGCGCCGCCAGCAATACCGGCTCGAGGTGCACGACGAGGTCGATCCTGTCGCGCATCGGGCCGGACAGGCGCGCCTGGTACCGGCGGCGGGCGCCGTCGTCGCAACGGCACTCATGCCCGGGCACCCCGGACCACCCACAGGCGCAGGGGTTGTACGCGGCAATGAGCATGAAGCGCGCGGGCAGGACGAGGACCCCGTCAACACGGGCGATGTGGACCCAGCCCGCGTCGAGAGGGCCGCGCAGCGCGTCAAGCGCATCGGCCCGGAACTGGAGCGCCTCGTCGAGGAAAAGCGCGCCGCGGTGCGCAAGGCTGGCCTCGCCCGGTCGGATGCGCGGGCCGCCGCCGACCAGGGCCTGCGTCGAAATCGTGTGATGCGGGGCCCGAAACGGACGGCGCAGCGTGAGGCCAGCGTGACGGTCGAGCGCGCCCGCGACCGAGTGAATCCGGCTGACCTCGGCCGCCTCGTCCTCCCCGAGCGGTGGGAGGAGCCCCGCGGCGGCCCTGGCCAACAGGGTCTTGCCGACGCCCGGTGGCCCCGTGAACGCGATGTTGTGACGGCCGGCCACGGCCACCTCCAGGGCGCGCCGGCCGACCGCCTGGCCGATGACCGACGCGAGGTCGGGCGCGTCGGCCGGCGTATCGGCGCGGACGGGCGCCGATGGCGCACGCTCGTCCAGCAGCTCGATGCCGGCAAGATGCCGCGTCACCTGCCGCAGGCTGCCCGCCGAACGAATGACCAGTCCGCCGATTGCCGCGCACTCATCAGCGTTCTCAGCGGGGACGATCGCCTCGTCGACTCCGGCTCCGCGCGCCGCGGAGACGAGCGCCAAGGCTCCGGGGACCGGACGCAGCGAGCCGTCGAGCGCGAGCTCGCCGATGAGCGCCGCACGCGCCAGGCCAGCGCCGTCGAGCTGATCGGACGCCACAAGGATGGCGGTCGCCATCGCCAGGTCGTGGCCCGTCCCCTCCTTCGGCAGGTCCGCCGGCGCGAGGTTGATGGTGATGCGTCGCGACGGAACCTCGAAGCCGGAGTTCCGGAGCGCGGCTCGCACGCGCTCGCGCGCCTCCAGCACGGCGCTGCCGGCCAGGCCCACAATCGTGAGGCCGGGAAGGCCGAATGCGACGTCGACCTCGACGCGCACCGGGACGCCATCGACACCAACGATCGAGGCGCTCATCGCGCTGGCCAGCATGGGCACACCGTCACCGGAGGCGAACGAGGACTCGAGGCAGTGCCGGCCGCCCGCCTGCTCGCCTCCCTACTACCAGCGGCGACCGGCACAGCCGAGGCTATCGAGCGCCTCTTACCGGTCGGTTACCCGGGCCTTACCCGGGCGACCCACGTACCTGCCTAGGTGCGCCCTGCAAGGTTGATGGTGATCCGGCGCGAAGGGAATTCGAAGCATTCCGACCTCGTTGGGGCGCCAAGGTGCCACATCTTCATCAGGTGAGAGCTATGCGGGGTCGCCGCGTGCGAACGGTCAGAAACGACCCCTGACGCTCACCCGGTGAAGAATCGGACGGTTGGCGGGGTGGATCGGCGCGTAAGAGTCATCCGGTGAAAGATCGGACGGTTCGCGCGCCTATCAAGGCCGAAGGGGTCAGACTCGGGCGGGAACCTCGGCGCCTGCGAAGAGCGCGTCGAGCTCGTCGGCGAACTTCGAGACGCTCTGACCGAGCGGCCCGTCGGCGCGGGACGACATGAACGGCTCGCCCGAGTTGAGCGCGCTGATGGCGCCGCGGTACTCGTTGATGACCTGGTAGTCGATCTTGCGTCCCAGCGCGGACTCGGCGTTGTCGACGTTGATGCCGGTGTAGGCGTTGGACCGGTTCAGGACGAGCTTGACCTTCGCGCGCTCGAAGCCGAGCGAGTCCATCGTCTCGAGCACGAGGCGCACGTTCTTCAGGCACGACAGGTCCGCGGTCATGACGACGAAGATGACGTCCGACTCATCGAAGAGCTGGAGCGTCCAGTCGTCGATCGTGCGCGACGTGTCGACCAGCGTGTAGTCGTACGCCCGGCGGAGGAGCGCGAAGATGTTCGAAACGCTGCCCGGATCGGCCTTCTGGCGCTCGGCCACGATGTCGGCCTGCTCGGGGTTCGGCGGTGCAAGCAGCAGGTCGATGCCCGAGTGGTGGTTCGCCAGCAGCTTGCGCAGGAGATCGCCGTCGAGGTCCGGCTCGCTGATGGCGTTGACGATCGAGCTCGAGTCGAGGCTCAGGTCGAGGAAGACGCGCAGGTCACCGAACTGGAGGTTCGCGTCGAACAGCGCGAGCTTGCGCCGATGCCGCGCCGCGAGGGCGATGGCCGTGTTGATGGCGATGGTCGTGGTGCCCACGCCGCCCTTGGCACCGTAGAAGCTGGCCAGGCGACCCAACGCCGCGCGCCCGGGCTGCACAGACCCGGTCCCGGAGACACCACTGCGGGCGAGCAGAGCCTTGATGCGAGCGATGAGCTCGAGGGGGTGGAACGGCTTGACGATGTCGTCGTCGGCGCCGGCGCGCAGGCCCTTGACGCGCTGTTCGACGTCGGCCTCGGCGGTGAGCATGATGATCGGGACGTGCCGGCCGTCCTTCTCGCTGGCGCGGATCTTCTGGGTCGCGCCATAGCCATCGAGCTTCGGCATCGCCACGTCCATGAGGATGAGCTCGGGCTGGATGCTGGCCGCCATCTCGACGCCGGCCTGGCCGTCCGAGGCCACATGGACCTCGTACCCCTCCTGCTTGAGGGTGAAGACCAGGACGCGCTGGATATTCAGGTCGTCGTCGACGACCAGGACCTTCGTGGCAGCCATGCAAGACCCCTGGAGAAGATGGGACTGGGCCGATTATAGGCTCAGAAACGGGTGCATCCATGCACCGATGGTCCGGGGTCGGCCCGGTCAGGCGGCCTCCAGATGACGCTCGAGGAAGTCGAGAACGCGGCGCCGATAGCCCTCCGGATCGGTGGCGTAGGCGTCACCGTGGCCGGCGCCGCCGACCACGAACAGCTCCTTCGGCTGACCCGCGGCCTCGTACAGGGCCAGGCTCTGACGCCAGCTGATGAGCTGGTCGCCGGTCGGCGCGATGACCAGCAGCGCCCGGGGTGAGATGCGACCGACCGCGGAGATGGGACTCGGCAGGCGAGAGCCGACGCGGACCGCCGCGGCACCCACGATGGCCAGCGAGCCGGCGCCGGCCATCGGCCACCCCTGCTGGCGCATGCGGTTGGCGATCGGGTGACGTACCTGGGCGTAGGCAGCGTCGGCGACCACCGCCGCGACCGGAAGGTCCGGCGCGGCCAGGATGGCGGCGGCGGCGCCCATGCTGACCCCGAAGAGCGCGATCGGGCCGAGGCCGCGTGAGCGGAGGAACGTCACCGCCGCGGCGACGTCGCGCCGCTCGCGGGAGCCCATGGTGACGGGGCTCGGCCCGCTCTCACCGTGACCGCGGAAGTCGAACTGGAGCACGTTATGGCGCTCCTGGAGCCATGGGACGAAGCCGGCCAGCTCCGGGAGCCGGTTCCCGGTGAACCCGTGCAAGACCACCACGGCGGTCTTCGTGTCGTGCGCGGCGGGAATGAGCCAGCCCGTGAGCGACACGCCGTCATCCGTGGTGAAGCTCACGTCCTCGTAGTCGAAACCGAGGTCCGACGGCAGCGCCGGCGCGCCAGCCGGGTCGGGCACGAGGGGCCGCGGTTCGGGCCACACGAGCATGCGCGACCCACGGATGGCGACGTACCCGAGGTAGGCGCCGATCAGGAGGCCCGCTACCCGGCCCAGCGTGCGCGCCAGGTCAAGCATCATCCGCCGGACGTCGGCTCCAGGTCGCCGGTCGACGCCATCTGGCGCATGGCCGCGCCGATCGGGCGGGTCAGCTCGGAGAGCTCCATCGGCACGATCCAGGTCGTGCTCTCGCCCGCGGCGAGGGCCTTGAGCGCCTCGAGGTACTGGA
>DATBRU010000136.1:0-4956 GCA_036560105.1 Candidatus Limnocylindria bacterium
ACGACGGCCATCGATACGAATCCGCAGGTGCTGCGCGTGGCGCGGCGCGTGGCCGCCGGCACGGACCTCGTCGAGGTGCTCGAGGCCGATGCGCGCAACCTTCCCTTCGCGGATGGCTCGTTCGATGTCGCGCATTGCTCGCTGCTCGTCCATCACCTCGCTCCCGACGAGGCGATCGCCGTGCTTCGCGAGATGCGCCGGGTCGCGCGACACGGCGTCGTCGTCAACGACCTGCGTCGCGGCCTCCTCCCGCTCGTCGCGACAGGGGCCTCCGTGGTGGTCCTCGGGCGCAGCCGCGTGACACGCACCGACGGCATCGCCTCCGCCCGTCGCGCCTACACGATGAATGAGCTCGACGAGCTGCTGGCCGGCGCCGGCCTGCGTTCGGCATGGCGCTCGATCAGCTGGATGCCGCGCGTCGTGACGGCCGCGGTGACCCGATGACCGAGGTCGATGTCGTCGTCGTGGGTGCCGGACCCGCGGGCTCGGCGACGGCGGCCGCCCTCGCGCGCGCCGGGGCGCGAGTGCTCCTGGTCGAAGCGGCCCATCACCCGCGACCGAAGGCCTGCGCCGAGTACGCCAGCCCTCGGATGACCGAGGAGCTGGCCCGCATCGGCCTTCCGCCGGCGGCATGGGTCGACCTCGCCGTGCCGCTGGCCGGGATGGAGATGCACGCCGGACGTCACGTCGCGCGGGTCGAGTACGCCGACCGGCACGGACCGCGCAATGCCTGGGGCGTGGATCGGCGCACCTTCGACGGCAGGCTCGCCGAGCACGCGAGGGCTTCCGGCGCCGACGTTCGCGAGGGCACCCGCGCCATCGGCCTGGCGTGGGCGTCCGATCGCGTTGTCGGGGTCCGGCTTCGAGATGGCACCGGGCAGATCACCTCGGTTCAAAGCGGACACGTCATCGGCGCCGACGGCGCGCGGTCGACCGTCGCCCGACTCACCGGTGTCGAGCGCCCGGTGCGCTTCCCGAGGCGCCTCGGCCTCGTGGCCCACCATGCGGGCGTGGCCAGCCTGGACGACCACGGCGAGATGCATGTCGGTGACGGCTACTACGTCGGCCTCGCACCCACGCCCGGCGGCGAGCTCAACGTCGGGATGGCGCTGCCGATGAACGGCGCCGCCAGCGCGCGCGAGCGTTTCGAGGCCGCCATCGCCGGCATCCCCGCCGTCGCATCCCGCCTCGCGGGCAGCCCGCGGCTCTCGTCCATCCGCGGCGCCGCGCCGATCGGCCACCGTGTGGCCGACGTCGCCGGCCCAGGCTGGATGCTCGTCGGGGACGCGGCCGGTTTCGTCGACCCGTTCACCGGGGAGGGGATCCACCGTGCGCTGCGCTCGGGGCGCGCCGCCGTCACGGCCCTGATGGCCGGCGGTGACGTGGCGGCCACGTACCGCGCCGAGCGACGTCGTGCGTTCGCCGCGAAGTCGGCCCTGACCTGGGTCGTCCAGGGATTCCTGGCAGCCCCTCCGCTGCTCGAGCACGCCATCGCACGGTTGGCGGACCGACCGGGGGCCGCACTTCGACTGGGATCGGCGCTGGGCGACTGCCGGCCGGCGTCCGATGCTCTCTCACCACGCGCCGTGCTCGAGGTGCTCGTGCCGTGAAGAGCCGCATCCACGAGCGCATGCGCGCCCCGTACGAGGTCGCGTTCGATCTCGCGGCGGCCGTCGAGCGGTGGCCGGAGATTCTCCCCCACTACCGGTACGTTCGCGCCGTCGCCGATCCCGCTGGAGAGCGCCGATTCGCCATGGGAGCGCGACGTGGCCCGATCCCGGTTCGCTGGGAGGCCATCCAGCGACCGATGCGTGACGAGCGCCGTATCGAGTTCGTGCACACCGGTGGCGTGACGAAGGGCATGTGGGTTGCATGGCGTTTCGTCGACGCGCCCGACGGGAAAGGATTGGACGTGAGCATCGAGCACCGCCTCGACCTCGGATGGCCGTTCATCGGCGGTTTCGCGGCGGAGCGCGTCATCGGTCCGCAGTTCATCGACGCGATCGCCGGCCGCACGCTGCGCCGGATCCGCGAGCTGGCGGAGGCGCACGCGTGAGCCGCCGCGTGGTGATCACCGGCATCGGCGCCGTGACACCGATCGGCAACGGCGTCGAGGGCCTGTGGGACGGCGTTCTCGCCAACCGGTCGGCGGTGCGCGCGATCGACCGCTTCGATCCAGGCCCATTCCCGTCCCGCATGGCGGCGCAGATCAATGACTTCGACCCCGCGGACCACCTCGATCCGAAGCGCGCCCGCCGCCTCGATCGATTCAGCGCGCTCTCCGTGACCGCCGCGCGGATGGCGGTGGCGCATGCCGGCCTCGCGCTCGACGAGGACCTCGGCGCTCGGACCGGCGTGTGGATCGGCTCCGCGCTCGGCGGCGTCGCATTCGGGGAGGAGCAGCATGCCGGGTACGTGGCGCGCGGCGTCCGCGGAGTCGCCCCGACGCTGGCGCTGGCCGTGTTCGGCGGCGCGGGCGCGAGCAACGTGGCGATCGACCTCGGCATCACCGGGCCGACCGTCGGGAACGCGAACTCGTGTGCCTCGGGGGCCATGGCCATCGGGCAGGCTTTTCACGCCATCCGCGACGGAACGGTCGACGCCGCCCTGGCGGGAGGGGCGGAGGCGCCGCTGGCGCCGCTCACGTTCGGAGCCTTTGCCCTCATCGGTGTGCTCTCGACGCGCAACGATGATCCGGAGCGTGCGTCGCGGCCCTTCGACGTCGACCGCGACGGCTTCGTCATGGGTGAGGCGGCCGCCATCCTGCTGTTGGAGGAGCGCTCGGCGGCCGTTGCCCGTGGCGCCCCGCTCATCGCCGAGCTGGTCGGCTTCGGGGCCTCGAACGACGCGTACCACATGACCGCCCCGCGCCCCGACGGGCGCGATGCCGCCCGGGCCATCACCGCCGCCCTCGCGGACGCGCGGCTCGACGCCGAACGGATCGGCTACGTGAACGCCCACGCCTCGAGCACGCCGCTCAACGAGCCGGCCGAGGCGCGCGCCATCCTCCGCGCCCTGGGTCCGGGGGGCAGCCACATTCCGGTCTCGGGCACGAAGGGGCTGTACGGCCACGCGCTCGGGGCATCCGGTGCGGTCGAGGCGGCCATCACCGCGCTCGCGATCGAGCGTTGCGTGCTCCCCGGGACCTGCAACCTTCGCTCTCCCGACCCGGACATCGGGCTCGAGGTGCTCGCCGATGCGCGCGAGGCGCGCGTCGAAGCGGCCCTGACGAACTCGTTCGGCTTCGGCGGGATGAACGCGGCGCTCGTCCTCGCGCGCGCCTAGGCGCTCTCGGCCTCCAGCGCCCAGGCGAGGGCGCGCTCGAACGGGACGGTGCCATCGGCCTTGTCGACCACCACGGTCATCGCGTCGCCCCTGACCATGTCCGGCAGCCTCGCCGAAACGCTGCCCGTCCAGTAGATCACCGGCATGTGCGGATAGCGGTGCCGCGTGGCGAGGTACAGGGCGGCGCTCAGCTCGTTCTCCAGGCGCCAGTCGAGGACGATCGCGACCGGAGCCTCCACGGCGCGGAGCGCGGTGAGAAACGGCAGCGGCGCCCGAAAGACCGAGGCCTCCGCGCCGGACGCCTCGCACAGGTCGGCCGCCAGCTTCGCGGCCGCCGGCTCGTCCTCGACGATCCAGATCGGCCGAGATTCGACGCTTCGACTCGTCACGTCGTCGGTCACGATGCGTCTCGTTGTGCATGACGCGTGCCGATCGGGCACCATGGATGACGTGAGCACGCCTGACCGTCGCGACAGCGCAACGGTGCATGTCGGCGGGGTGCCCGTCGGATCCGGCCATCCGATCGTCGTCCAGTCGATGACGAACACCGACACCGCCGATGCCGACGCCACCGCCCTCCAGGTCGCCGCGCTCGCCCATTCGGGCTCGGAGCTGGTCCGGATCACCGTCAACAACGACGCCGCAGCCCAGGCCGTGCCAGCGATCCGGTCGAAGCTCGACGGCCTCGGCGTGGACGTGCCGCTCATCGGCGACTTCCACTACAACGGGCACCTGCTGCTCACGAGCTACCCGGAGATGGCGGCCGCACTGGCGAAGTACCGGATCAACCCTGGCAACGTTGGAACGAAGCGTCGTGACGAGCAGTTCGCGCAGATCATCGAGGTCGCGATCGCCAACGACAAGCCGGTCCGCATCGGCGTGAATTGGGGATCCCTGGACCAGCAGCTGTTGACCGAGATGATGGACGCCAACGCCGCGCTCGCCGAACCGGCCGACTCGCGCGAAGTGATGATCGAGGCCATGATCGAGTCCGCCCTGCGATCGGCTCGCCTGGCCGAGCAAGTCGGCCTGGGGCACGACCGGATCATCCTGTCGGCCAAGGTCTCCGGGGTGCAGGACCTCGTCGAGGTCTACGACCGGCTGGCAGCCCGGTGTGACTACCCCCTGCACCTTGGCCTGACCGAGGCGGGGATGGGGGCCAAGGGGATCATCACGTCGACTGCCGGGCTCGCCATCCTGCTTCAGCGCGGGATCGGCGACACGATCCGGGTCAGCCTCACGCCCGAGCCGGGCGGCGACCGGACCCAGGAGGTCCAGGTCGCGCAGCAGGTGCTCCAGTCGCTCGGCCTGCGCTCGTTCCTTCCGCAGGTGAGCGCGTGCCCCGGCTGTGGCCGCACGACCTCGACGTTCTTCCAGGAGATGGCCCGCGACATCCAGGCCTACCTGGTCGACCAGATGCCGAAGTGGCGCGAGACGCACCCGGGCGTGGAGGAGATGCGGGTCGCCGTCATGGGCTGCGTGGTCAACGGGCCCGGGGAGTCGAAGCACGCTGACATCGGCATCAGCCTTCCCGGCACGTTCGAGGAGCCCGTGGCGCCGGTCTTCGTTGACGGCACCAAGACCGAGACGTTGCGCGGCGACGACATCGTGCCGCGCTTCCTGGCGATCCTCGACGACTACGTTGAGCGTCGATACGGCATCGGGGTGGCC
>DATBRU010000137.1:0-41750 GCA_036560105.1 Candidatus Limnocylindria bacterium
GAGGCGTGGCGCGTGCCGGTCATCGTCGGCGGGGCCGTACTCGAGTTCGTCGAGACCTCCGTGTCGATCTGGATTTCGCGTCGTTCGAGCGCCAAGGTCGGCCCCGAAGCCCTGATCGGCTCGACCGCGACCGTGGTCGAGGACTGCATTCCCGAGGGACGGGTACGGATCCGCGGCGAGGTGTGGCGGGCGTGCAGCGACGTTGAGGCACGGACCGGTGAGCGCGTCCGGGTGGTCGAACGACGCGGGCTGACGCTGATCGTCAGACGAGCGAGCGAGCCTCTTCCATCGCGGCCGCAAAGCGCGGAATCCCGTCCTCGACCATCTGATCCGACGCGGTGAGGCTGACTCGGAACCATCCGGGGACCTCGACGACCGTGCCCGGCAGGATCAGCACTCGATGGCGCGCCAGGATCTCGGCGAAGGCAACGTCGTCCGGGATGGGCGAACGAGCCATCGTGTAGAACGTGCCTTCCGGCAGTGAGGCCTCGTAGCCAAGGTCGCGCAGGGCGGGCACCAGCCGATCGCGACGCCGCTGGAGCGCCCCGATGTCGATCGACAGGGTCTCCAGGTCCCCGAGCGCGTGCTGGAGGAGGGCGTTGGGCCAGGCGTACCCGGTCGACGCCTGCTCGATGAAGATCGTCTCGCGCAGTTCCTCGCGGCCGGGCAGCGTCGGCGGCACGGTGAGGAAGCCGATGCGCTGGCCCGGAGCCAACAGCGTCTTCCCGTACGAGTAGGTGATGATCGTGTGGGCGTAGTGCTCCGCGGGTGAGCTGTAGCCGCGGCCGTCGAAGACGATCCGGTTGTACGGCTCGTCGCTGATGATCCAGATCGGATGCCCGATGCGCTCGGAGGCGTCGGTCAGCACCCGGGCAAGCGTCGCGAGATCGGCGGCGGAGTAGATCCGTCCGCTCGGGTTGTGCGGGCTGTTGACGATGATCGCCCGGGTTCGGGGGGTGATGGCCGCCTCGATGCCGGCGAGGTTCGGGTCGAAGGCCGGAGGCTCCAGCGTGACCCGCACTGGCTCGCCGCCGGCGGCCAGGGTCAGGAACTCGTAGAAGAACCAGGGTGGCGAAAGGAAGATGACCTCGTCATCGGGCTCGACGAGCGTGCGCAGCGCCACGGCGAGCGCGCCGAATCCGCCGTTCGTCATCGCCACGTCCGCTGGATCCCACGCGAGCCCGGTCCGTCGGGTGAGCGTGTCGGCCACGATTCGCTGGGACTCCGGCTCGCTCAGCTTGTACGCGAACCAGTCCTTGTTGCGCGGCTCGATGTGCTTCTGCAGCGCCGCGACGTAGGCCGGCATCGGCATCTCCTGGGGGTTGCCGACCGCGAAGTTCGCGACGTCGCTCTCGGTGTTGAGGGTCGCGAACGGGCCGTTGAAGAAGGACAGGAACGGCGCGATGCTCCCGCGCATCCGCTCGCGTCGGGTGGTCGTCTCGATCGCCATCGGTGGATAGTACGCCCCGCCTAGGCCGGCGTCGGGGTCGCGACCACCCCGCGACCGAACGCGGTCGCCAGCCGCGCCCGTGTCGACGCGATCGACGGAAGCGGCAGGCCGAGGACCAGGAACAGGCTCACGATCACCAGGCCGAAGCCGGCGACGAGGCCGGGGCCGATCGGCTCGGACAGCGCCAGCGCTCCCCACAGCATGCCAAAGGCCGGAACGATGAAGGTGACCGTGCTGGCGGCCATCGGCGTGGTGTGCGACAGCACCCGGAAGTAGAGCGGCCACGCCAGCGCCGTCGAGACCACCGCGGCGGCGACCAGCGCAGCGACACCGTCGACCGAGGGCACGCCCGGAGGTCCCGAGAGCAGGGCAACGGGCAGGAGCACAAGCGCGCCGATCGCGAGCTGGCCGGTCGCCAGCTCGACACCGGGCACGTCGTGCAGGCTGCGCCGGATGTACGTGCCGGCCACCGCGTAGCTCAGCGTCGCGCCGAGGACCGCGGCGACGGCGAGGATCGTGCCCGGGCCGGGCGGCAGCGGCGACCAGCCGACCAGCACGAGGACCGCTGCCACGCCGATCCCCATGCCCAGCGCGGCTCGACCGGTGATCTTCTGGCCGATCCAGGCCGCCGACACGAGTGCGGTGAAGATGGGCGTCGCGGCGTTGAGCAGGGCCCCGACCCCGGTCGGCAGCGTCACCGAGCCGAAGGCGATGAGGCTGAACGGTATCGCCGAGAACGTGATTCCCACGACGGTGAACGGCACGAGGCGAGCCCGGATCGTTGGCCACGCGCGCCGGCCGAACAGGGCGATGAGGACGAGCGCGGCGAGACCGATGCGTGCCTCCGCCGCCCAGAGCGGGCCAACCTGGGGGGAGGCGATGCGAAGGAAGAGGAACGCCCCGCCCCACACGGCGCCGAGGACACCGAAGATGGCGAGGTCGGACAGGGACACGCGTGGCGAGGACATGGGGCGAGCATGGGCTCACGGCTCAGCGCGGTCACCGGTCGGATCGCCGCGCGCGACTACGTCGTTCGGCCCCGGTAGCATTCAGCCTTCCATGGCTGACGACGCACCGATCAGGTTCGAGCTGCGCCGAGGGGCCGTGACAGCGGTGCCCCTCGGGATCGCGGTCGGGTTGTTCGGCGTCTCGTTCGGGGTGCTCTCGGCGACGTCGGGCGGGATGGGCGCACTCCCCGCGATCGTGATGAGCGCGACGACCTTCGCCGGCTCGGCCCAGTTCGCCGCCGCTTCGGTGCTGTCGAGCGGGGGTCAGCCGCTCGCCGCGATCGCCGCCGCGCTCCTGCTGAACGCTCGCTATCTGCCGATCGGCGTGAGCGTGGCGCCGTACCTCACCGGTGGCCCGGTGCGCAGGTTCCTCCAGGCCCAGCTCGTCGTGGACGAGTCGTGGGCGATCGCGGCGCAGGGCGAGGGCCGCTTCGATTCGAGCCGTCTCGTCGGCGCGGGGATCGTCCTGTGGCTGTGCTGGGTCGGGGGCACGATCATCGGCGCCATCGGCGGCGAGGCGCTCGGCGACCCGACCGTCCTTGGTCTCGACGCCGCCTTTCCCGCCCTGTTCCTGGCCCTCCTGGTCGGGCAGCTCGGGTCACGCCTCGCCGTCGTCGCCGCGCTGCTCGGTGCCGGTATCGCCGTGGCGCTCGTTCCCTTCACCCCGCCCGGCGTGCCGATCATCGCCGCGGCGCTGGCGGCGCTCATCGGGCTCGTGCGCCGATGACCGATACCTGGCTCGTCGTGGCCGTGGTGGCCGGCGGCACGATCGTCATCAAGGCCTCGGGCCCGGTGCTCCTCGGTGGCCGGCCGCTGCCCGCCAGGGTGCAGTCCGTCGTGGCGCTCCTGGCACCGGCCCTCCTCGCCGCACTCGTCGCCACGACCACGCTCGGAAGGGGGCAGGAGCTCGTCGCCGATGCGCGGCTCATCGGCGTCGGTGTCGCGGCCGTGGCCCTGGCGCTGCGAGCCCCGGTGCTGCTCGTGGTCCTCGTCGCGGCCGTGGCGGCCGCGCTCGCTCGACTCGCCGGAGTCGCCTGAGGTCAGCCCTCGGCGCTCACCGTCGTGGGCGTGCCCGGATCCTCGCGAGGCACCCAGAACGCTGCCGCCAGGGCCGATGCGGTCGCCCCGCCAAGACCCAGGATCACGATCGCCAGCTCGATCGACTGGGTGGCCAGGACCCCCGCGACCGCGGCGCCGATCGGGATGCCGAGGTAGTTGAATGCCATGGACACGCTGAATGCGCGGCCGATCCAGGCGGGATCCGTGCGCCGCTGTCTCACCGTGAAGAGCGCGATGTCCATGGGCCCGAGGAGGATGCCGACGATCACCATGTAGGTCGCCAGCAGCGCGATGCCGATGCCGGACGGCGCGCCGGCCGCAAGGAGCATCAGGCCGACGGTCGGGACGAGCGCCACCATCGGCCAGACCAGCAGGGACCACTCGCGTCCACGGGTGTCCATCCGGCCGAACAGGAAGGCGGACGCGACGCCCGAGATGCCTGACGCGGCGAACACCAACCCGACGACGGCCTCCCCCAGGCCGAAGCGCTGGAGGACGATGAGCGGCAGGACGATCGCGGTCATCCCGTGCAGCAGGTTCCCGAAGGTGATCGAAAAGCCGAGCCCACGAAGGGTTCGGTTCCGCCACGTGTATGCGAGGCCGGCGCGGGCGTCGGCCAGGATGCGCCCGGTCGAGGAGCTCGGCGCCGCAGGCTCCGGCACACCGACGAGCACGACCGCGGCAATGCCGAAGACGATCCCGATGACGATCAGTGCGGTGGCCCCGCCCAGCACGGCAACCAGGACGGCGGCGATCGGCGGCCCGACGATGGTGGCCACGACGTACCCGTTGGAGTCGACAGCGTTCACTCGCTCCCACAGGGGCTCGGGAACGAGGATGGGGAACAGCGAGCGCAGGCCGACGTGGCTGAGGATCGACGTCAGCGAGCTGATGGTCGCGATGACGACGAGCAGCGCGCCCGGGAGGACATCGAGGATGGCCAGCGCACCGATCACGAACAACGCGACGAGGGCGACGACGTAGTCGAGCACGACCAGCCTGATGCGGCCGTGGCGGTCGAGCAGCGCGCCGGCGATCGGGCTGATGAGCAGGCCGGGAAAGATGCTGGCGAACGTGACGAGGCCCGCGAAGGCGGGCGAGCCATATCGATCCAGGGTGAACAGCACGAGTGCGACCGCGACCATCGACTGGGCGACGCGCGCCAGCTGCATCGAGACGAGGACTCGACGGATCGTCGGGACCTGCAGCAGGGCGCGGTAGGATCGATCGGTGGGCTGGGTCACGCGGACGGGGTGAGGCCTACCAGGGCAGCAGCTGGCGCAGGACGAAGGTGACGTTCGCCGGCCGCTCGGCCAGGCGCCTCAGGTACCACGGATACCAGAACTCGCCGTAGGCGATCAGCACGCGGGCGCGGTACCCGGCCTTCGCCAGGCGTTCGAGCTCGTCGCCGCGGATTCCGTACAGCATCTCGACCTCGTACCGGTCGCGGCCGATCCCGGCCGCCTCCGCGGCGGCCCCGATCTGCTCGATGAGGCGCACGTCGTGGGTGCCGAGGCCGACGAGGCCGGTCCCCTCGCGCAGAAGCGCGATGCACTGGGCGACGAAGCTGGCGTCCACCTCGGATCGCGTCCGATAGGCAATCGAGGCCGGCTCGTCGTAGGCGCCCTTCACCAGGCGGATGGCCGGCTGGAGCGGCAGAAGGCGTGTCACGTCCGCGGCCGTGCGCTTGAGGTACGCCTGGAGGCAGAGCCCGAGGTTGGGGTGGTCCGGCTTCATGGCCTCGTACAGCGCGACCGTCGCCTCGGTGTACTCGCTCCCCTCCATGTCGATCCAGACCGTCCCCAGTCCCAGCTCGCGGGCGTGCGTGGCGAGGGTGGCCACGTGCCTGCGCGTGACCTCCGGATCAAGGTCGAGGCCCAGCTGGGTGAGCTTCACGCTGACCTCACCGTCCATCCCGCGCGACCGGATCTGATCGAGGGCGCCGAGGTAGTGGGCGGCGATCGCATCGGCCTCGGCCAGGTCGGTCAGGTTCTCGCCGAGGCGTGTGAAGAAGGCGGTGATCCCCGACGGCGTGAATGCCTCGGCGGCGACGAGGGCGTCCTCGAGCCGCTCGCCGGGCATGAAGCGACGCACCGCTCGCTTGGCGAACCACCAGGTGGGCACGTGTTCGCGGAGCCACGGGTTGCGGGCCATCCACAGGAAGACGCGTCGCATGAGCGCCGATGGTAGCGGCAGCGAGTACCCTGTGCGTCGCGCCGAGCCGATGGAGGAGCCGCGGCACGAGCGCGTGCGTACCGAGATCGTCCACTCCCATGCGCCTTCCCTTCATTCCACGCGAAGAGAAGTTCTTCGACATGTTCGTCGAGGACGCCCAGAACGTCCTCGCCGGCGCGAGGACCCTCCACGAGTTCTTCCGCTCGTACGACCAGCGCGAGCGCCTGGCGAGCCAGCTGCAGGACCTCGAGAAGCGCGGGGACTCCATCAGCCATGACATCGGGCACAAGCTGATGGACACGTTCGTCACGCCGTTCGACCGAGAGGACATCCACGAGCTCATCACCGGCCTCGACGACATCCTCGACTTCGTGGAGGAGGTGGCCGACACGTGCATCCTCTTCCGCATCGAGGCCCCGACCCCGATCTGCACGCAGCAGGCGGAGATCATCGTGCGGCAGTGTGAAGAGATCGTCCGCGCCCTCGAGAAGCTCAAGGGCTTCAAGGACGTGGCGCCGCACTGGATCGAGGTGCATCGGCTCGAAAACGAGGGTGATCGGATCGGGCGCCAGGCCGTGGCCGACCTGTTCATGGACGGGATGGACCCGGTCGAGGTCATCAAGTGGAAGGACGTGTACGCCCTCCTCGAGTCGGGGATCGATGCCTGTGAGGATGTCGCCAACGTGATCGAGCGTATCGTCGCGAAGCATGCCTGAGGGCGTCACCCTCAGCCTGCTGGTGGTTCTCGGGCTCGCGGTCGCGTTCGACTACATCAACGGCTTCCACGACACCGCCAACTCCATCGCCACCAGCGTCAGCACGCGGGCGCTGCGGCCGGGTTGGGCGATCGTCATGAGCGCCGTCGCCAACTTCGCGGGGGCCCTCACCGGGCTGGCTGTTGCGGAGACGATCGGGTCCGGCCTGATCGACCAGGCCGCCGAATCCCAGACGGTGGTAGCCGCGGCGCTGGTCGGTGCGATCGTCTGGAACCTGGTGACCTGGCGGCTCGGCATCCCGTCCTCATCGAGCCATGCGTTGATCGGGGGCCTGCTCGGCGCCTCGCTCATCGCGGCGGGCATCTCGTCGTGGAACATCGTTGGCATCGTCACCAAGGTGCTCGTGCCACTCGTCGCATCGCCCTTCATCGGCTTCGGGGGCGGCCTGCTGCTGATGGCGCTCATCTTCAACGTGTTCCGCAGGGCGAACCCGAGGAGGCTGAACGCAGTCTTCCGTCGCCTCCAGGTGGGATCGGCGGCGTTCATGGCATTCAGCCACGGGAGCAACGACGCTCAGAAGACGATGGGCATCATGACCTTGGCGCTCGTGACGGCAGGCGTGATCGACTCATTCGAGGTCCCGCTGTGGGTCATCCTCACCGCGGCTTCGGCCATCAGCCTCGGCACTGCGGCCGGGGGCTGGCGCATCATCAAGACGATGGGCCAGAAGGTTGTCAAGCTCGAGCCTGTCCACGGGTTCGCGGCCGAGACCACCGCCGCAACGGTCATCTTCGGCGCGTCGCAGTTCGGCATGCCGGTGAGCACGACCCACGTCATCAGCTCGGCGATCATGGGCGTCGGGTCGTCCGATCGGCTCAAGACCGTCCGTTGGGGAGTCGCGCGATCGATCGTGACGGCCTGGCTTCTCACCATTCCCGCGTCGGGCGCCACGGCGGCAATCGCCTACCTCGTGCTCAGCACGATCCTTCGGGTCAGCGGCGCGACTTAACCCACGCTTCACACGTCGCTAAGGCCGCGTTAAGGGCACCCACCCACGGTGTGCTCATCAACGTGTGCCCGATCCTGCCGTGCGCCGGCCGGGCCCAGCCGTTCGGAGGAGAAACCTTGAACCTGATGCGAACGGGGCGGCGCCCCGCACTTGCCATCGCGATGGTGGGAGCTCTGGCCCTGACCGCCTGCTCGAGCAACTCCGGCGACGGGTCGGGCGAGCCGCCCACCAGCCAGGGCGGAAGCGACCTGACCGGCGAGGTCACGGTCTCCGGGTCGTCGACGGTCGAGCCGATCACGTCGATCGTCGCCGCGAACTTCAACGATGCCAATCCCGGCGTCGAGTACAGCGTCGACGGTCCGGGGACCGGCGACGGATTCGCACTCTTCTGCGAGGGTGGCGTCGATGTCGCCGACGCCTCGCGCCCAATCAGCGAGGAGGAGACCGCGGCCTGCGAAGAGGCCGGTGTCAACTGGATCGAGCTCCAGGTCGCCATCGACGGCATCAGCGTCATCACGTCGCCCGAGACGACCGGCGTGACCTGCCTCAGCTTCGCCGACCTCTATGCGCTCACCGGGCCGGAGTCCCAGGGCGTCGGCAACTGGAACGACGCCGATGCGCTGGCAGAGGAGATCGGGTCCGGCGACTTCGGCGAGATCCACGCTCCCTTCCCGGCCGAGACGCTCACGATCGCGGCGCCTGGCGAAGAGTCGGGCACGTACGACACCTACGTCGAGTTCGTCATCTCCGACCTGGCGGAGGCGCGAGAAGCTGAGGAGGCAACGCGCCCCGATTACCAGTCGTCCGACGACGACAACGTGATCATCGAGAACATCGGCGGCTCGCCGTTCACGCTCGGATGGGTGGGCTTCGCGTTCGCCGACCTCAACAGCGACTCGGTGCAGTCGCTCGAGGTCGATGGCGGCGCCGGGTGCGTGGCTCCGACCACGGAGACCATCGCGTCGGGCGAGTACCCGATGAGCCGGCCGCTGTTCATCTACGTCAACACGGACGAGGCCGCCGCTCGGCCGGAGCTCGCCGCCTTCGTCGACTTCTATCTCTCCGACGAGGGAATCGCCGCGGTCAGCGAGGCCGACTATGTCGAGCTCACGCCCGAGGCCCTCGACGAGACCCGGGCCGCGTGGGACGGCCGCTGAACCGGGACCTCCTCCTCCCCCTTGCCGGACCGGGCGAGCTCCTCTCGCCCGGTCCGGCCGTACTCGATGTTTCGGAGCCCAGCTAGGATGAGCCACCGATGACGGCCAGCACCGCCCGTCCCCCCGCGCCGATCGCGCCCTCCGATCTCCAGATCGCGAGGGGCCGCAAGGCCCGTGAGCGGGCGATCCGCACGTTTTTCCTCGCGGCCGCGGCGTTTTCGATCGTCGTCAGCGTCGCCATCGTCGTGTCGCTGCTCGGGAACGCCCTGTACTTCCTCATCAACGTCGACAAGTCGGCTCTCTTCACCGATGGATGGTTCCCGCGTCGCGGGCTCTACGACATCGCCACGATCCTCGCCGGCACGCTCGTCATCAGCGCAGTCGGGATGCTCGTCGCCACGCCGCTCGGCCTCGGGGCAGGCATCTACCTGTCGGAGTACGCCAGTCCCCGGACCCGGCGACTCCTCAAGCCGGTGCTCGAGATCCTGGCCTCGATCCCGAGTGTCGTGCTCGGCTTCTTCGCCTTGACCTGGATCAGCCCGAACATCGTCCAGCCGCTGACCGGGGCGCCGCTCTCGAACATGGCTGCGGCCGGGCTGGCCGTCGGGATCCTCATCACACCGCTCGTCGCGTCGGTGAGCGAGGATGCGATGCATGCGGTCCCGCTCTACCTCCGCGAGGCGGCGTACGGCCTCGGAGCGCGGAAGCGCACCACGAGCCTGCGCGTCGTTGTGCCGGCGGCGATCTCGGGGATCGTGGCGGCGCTCCTGCTCGGCGTGTCGCGCGCGATCGGCGAGACGATGATCGTGGCCATCGCGGCAGGCGGAACCGGCGGGTCGCTGTTCCAGGTCAATCCGTTCGAGCCGGGCCAGACCATGACGGCCGCGATGACCGCGCTGGCCATCGGCTCCGATCGCGTGCAGGGCGAAGAGCTGACCTTCGAAAGCCTGTTCTTCGTCGGCCTGCTCCTGTTCCTCATCACGCTCGTGCTCAACCTGGCCAGTGACGCCTTCGTGCGCCGCGTGCGGAGGGCGTACTGATGTCGGCGAGTCCAGGCACGCTCGCCACGCGAGAGGCGGTCGAACGGCGACTTCGCTCGGGAAGCAGTGACGTTCGCGGCACCGTCCTCGAGGCGCTCCTCCTCCTCTCGCTGCTCATCGCCCTCGGGGTCCTGCTCATCCTCATTGCCGACATCGTCGTGCGTGCCATCGGGGTCTTCACCGATCGGGGGACCGACTTCCTCGGCTCCGCGCTCGACGCCCGTCCGGATCAAGCCGGCATCCTCCAGGGCATCATCGGTTCGGTGCTGCTGACCGTCCTGGTTGCCGTGCTGGCACTGCCGCTCGGGATCGGCGCGGCCGTCTACCTCGAGGAGTACGCCCGTGACACGTGGCTGTCGCGGCTCATCCGAACGAACATCCGCAACCTCGCCGGCGTGCCGTCGATCGTGTACGGACTGCTCGGGCTGGCGATC
The DNA here is from genome assembly GCA_036560105.1 of Candidatus Limnocylindria bacterium. Taxonomy (GTDB): domain Bacteria; phylum Chloroflexota; class Limnocylindria; order QHBO01; family QHBO01; genus JACDBZ01. The sequence continues at coordinate 10,048 of DATBRU010000137.1, forward strand.
TTCGTGAGCCTCGTCGGGATCGGCAACTCGCTCATCGCCGGTGGCCTCACGCTCGCCGTCCTCGTGCTGCCGATCGCCGTCATCACGGCCTCGGAGGCGCTGCGCGCCGTGCCGATGAGCATCCGCGAGGCGGCATTCGGGGTCGGGGCCACCCGCTGGGAGACGATCCGCAGCCACGTGGTGCCCTATGCCGCTCCCGGCATCCTGACGGGCACGATCCTGTCGCTTGGCCGGGCGTTCGGCGAGACGGCACCGCTGCTGATGGTCGGAGCGATCGCCGGGACCTTCTCATCGACCGCGATCTCAGACATGCTGACCGGGTCATACACCGCCCTGCCGGTGATCGTGTACGACTGGTCCGGCAAGCCGCAGGACGAGTTCCGATCGCTCACTGCGGCGGCGATCGTCGTGCTGCTCCTCGTCATCCTTCTCGTGAACGCGACCGCCATCCTTCTCAGGAATCGATATGACCGAAAGTGGTGAACCGGCCATGACCGTCGAAACCTCGCCCATCCCGGCCACGCACGATGACGACGAAGGGCCGACAATACATATCGTGACCACGCAAGCCGAGCTCGACGCGTCGGAGCGGATCGCCCCGGCCGCAACCCGCGCCGCAGAGCCGTTCGAGGTGGCCGACGGAGAGGTTGTCTTCGAGCTCGAAGGGCTGTCGTGCTACTACGGCTCATTCCGGGCCGTGCGTGACGTCAGCCTGCGCATCCCGCGGAACCGCATCACCGCGATCATCGGTCCGTCGGGCTGCGGCAAGAGCACGCTTCTCCGCAGCTTCAACCGGATGAACGACCTCGTCGATGGCGCGTCGATCACCGGCTCGATCCGGTACCACGGCGTCGACCTCTACGCCGACGGCGTGGATCCGGTCGAAGTCCGGCGTCGCATCGGCATGGTCTTCCAGAAGCCGAACCCGTTCCCGAAGTCGATCTACGACAACGTCGCCTTCGGCCCCCGGGTCGCAGGGTTCCGTGGTGACATGGACGAGCTCGTCGAGCGCTCGCTCCATCGGGCGGCGCTGTGGGACGACGTCAAGGACAAGCTCAAGTCGCCGGGGACAGCCCTGTCGGGCGGCCAGCAGCAGCGCCTGTGCATCGCGCGAGCGATCGCCGTCGAGCCCGACGTCATCCTCATGGACGAGCCGTGCTCCGCGCTCGACCCGATCGCCACGCTGAAGATCGAGGAGCTCATGCGCGAGCTGCGCGAGAGCTACACGATTGTCATCGTGACCCACAACATGCAGCAGGCAGCTCGGGCGAGCGACGTGACCGCGTTCCTCACGATGGCCGAGGACCGCGCCGGCCACCTGGTCGAGATGGCGCCCACCGATCAGCTCTTCACCAAGCCCGCGAACCGGATCACCGAGGACTACATCACGGGCCGGTTCGGCTGATGACCACCAACGATCCGATGCGAGGGGCGGCCGACGTGGCACTCGAGCACGGCGGCCCGCGCGCGACGTTCGATCGCGCGCTCGAGGGCGTCAAGGACGACGTCCTGCGCCTCGGCGCCAAGGTGGAGGAAGCGCTCGAGCGCGCCGGACGCGCTCTCGTCGAGCGCGACAGCGAGCTCGCCGATCGTGTGCGCTGGGACGATCGCAACGTCAACGAGCTCCAGCGCGAGATCAATGCTGAGATCACCACCCTCATCGCCACGCAGGGACCGGTGGCGCGCGACGTGCGCGAGCTGCTGGCGCTCTATCACGCCGCGGCCGAGCTCGAGCGCATGGGCGACTACGCCGTCAGCATCGCCAAGCTGGCGCAGCAGCTCGCCTCGGAGCCCGAGACGCCGATCCTCAAGCAGGTCCCGCGCATGGAGCAGATCTGCCGGGAGCAGCTTCGCGCCGCGATGCGCGCCCTCGTCGACGTCAGCGAGTCGGAGGCGCGCGAGGTGTGCCGGCGCGACGACGAGATCGACGAGCTCTACCGCAGCGTCTACGCCGATGCGCTTGCCATGATGGAGCTCACTCCCGAGCGCGCACGACAGGCAACGCACATGCTGTTCGCAGCACACCACCTCGAGCGGCTCGGCGACCGCGTCACGAACATCGGCGAGGACGTCGTGTACCTGGCCACCGGCCAGGTCGAGGATCTCAACGACTAGTCCCATGCGACGACGGCTGCTGCTCGTCGAAGACGACGACACGCTTCGCCAGGCGCTCGCGTTCAACCTGACCCGCGAGGGGTACGAGGTCGCCACCGTGGCGGACGGCGAGGCAGCGCTCGAGGCCGGCCGCAACGACCGTCTCGACCTGATCCTCCTCGACGTGATGCTGCCCGGGATGAGCGGCGTCGAGGTCCTTCGCGTGCTGCGCGGCGAAGGAATCGGCACCCCGGTGATCATCCTTTCCGCGAAGGGCGACGAGATCGACCGCGTGGTCGGCCTCAAGGTCGGAGCGGACGACTACGTCGCGAAGCCGTTCAGCCGGCCGGAGCTGCTGGCCCGGATCGAGGCCGTCATGCGCCGTCATCGCCGCGAGCCCGATGCTCCGGAGGCCAGAACCGAGCTTGAGTACGGCTCCGTCCACATCGACGTCGATCGGCGAGAGGTGACGGTCGCGGGCGAGCCGGTCCACCTCACGACGAAGGAGTTCGACCTGCTGGCGCATATGGCGTCGAGTCCCGGGCGCATCTTCACCCGCGATCAGCTGCTGTCCCGCATCTGGGGCTATGACTACGACGGCGACGGACGCACCGTCGACGTTCACGTCAGCTGGCTCCGGGGCAAGCTCCGCGGGAGCGACGGGCACAACCACTTCCGAACCGTGCGCGGCGTCGGCTACGCCTTCGCGCCGCGGCCATCGTGACGGAGCCGTCCGGCGCCGCGGCCTTCGAGGCCTTGATCGGTCGTCGCAGCGACCACCTGTTCGTGATCGTGGACGATGCGCTGCGCATCGTGCGCGCCGGTCCGGAGGCCGCCGCCCTCGCGGAGCGCTCGGAGGTCGAGCTGGTGGGCATGAGCCTCATCGCCGCGTTCGGATCGGCATCCCTCGACGCCGTCGCGCGCCAGGCGCTTGCAGGTGTTGGTGTCAGCGGCGAGGCGGCGCTCGGCCATCTCGGCACGCGCCAGTTCACGGTCGACGCGGCCCCGCTGGCTGACGGCGGTCTGGTTCTCTCGCTGCACGACATCACCGCCCTGCGCCGGGCCGAGCGCGTGCGCCGCGACTTCGTCGCGAACATCGGCCATGAGCTGCGCACGCCGCTGACCTCGATCAAGCTGCTGGCCGAGAGCCTCTCGTCGGGTGCCGTCGATGACCTCGCCACGATGCGCGAGTTCGCCGGCCAGGTCGAGCGTGAGACCGACCATCTCGCCCAGCTGGTGGACGAGCTGCTCGACCTGACCATGATCGAGTCGGGAGAGACGACCCTCTCCATCGCGCCGGTCGACCCGGACGACATCGTCGCATCCTGCGTGTCCCGTATCGGGCCGGTCGCCGAGCGGCGCGAGGTGCGCGTTCGGCGCATGCCGTCACCGGAGGCATCGGCGCGGGCGCTCGCCGATCCGGAGCGGCTCGGCCAGGCGCTCCTGAACCTGGCCCACAACGCGGTGAAGTACAGCCACCACGGGGGAGAGGTCCGGGTCGGCTGGGAGCCGGTCGCCGACCTCGTTCGGTTCACGGTTTCGGACGACGGGATCGGCGTGCCGGAGGTGCATCAGTCGCGCGTGTTCGAGCGCTTCTACAAGGTCGATCGCGCTCGCACCCGCGAGCAGGAATCGCCCCACGGGGGGTCTGCCGGCCTCGGCCTGGCCATCGTGCGGCATATCGCCGAAGCCCACGGGGGCGCCGTCGGCCTCATCTCGGACGAGGGCGTCGGCTCGACCTTCTGGATCGAGGTCCCCCGAGCCGACTGAGGCGGAGGGCTACTGGTCCGAGACCGTCAGCTCCAGGAAGGCCATCACGTCGGCGCGCTCGTCGATGAGCTTGCTGACCGGCTTGCCCAGCCCGTGGCCCGCATCGGTGTCGATGCGGACGATCACCGGCCCGTCTCCGGCCTGTGCGGCCTGGAGCGCGGCAGCGAACTTGAACGAGTGGCCGGGCACGACCCGGTCGTCGTGGTCACCGGTCGTGATGATCGTCGGCGGATAGGCAACGCCGTCGCGGATGTTGTGCAACGGCGAGTACGCCATCAGCGTCCGGAAGCCGTCGGGGTCGTCGGCCGAGCCGTAGTCGCTCGTCCAGCCCCAGCCGATCGTGAACCGATGAAAGCGGAGCATGTCCATGACCCCCACCTCGGCCACGACGGCCCCGTACAGCTCAGGGTGCTGCGTCATGCAGGCGCCGACCAGGAGGCCGCCGTTCGAACGGCCATGGATCGCGAGGTGGGCTGCATCGGTCCAGCCGGACGACGCCAGCCAGCGAGCACAGGCCGCGAAGTCGTCGAAGACGTTCTGCTTCTTCGTGAGCCGCCCGTCATCGTGCCAGGCCTTGCCGTACTCGCCGCCGCCCCGGAGCGACGCAACGGCCATGAGGCCGCCGCGCTCCATCCACGCCAGCCATTCGGGCTTGAAGAGCGGGCCGATCGCGATCTGGAACCCCCCGTAGCCGTACAGCCAGGTCGGGACCTCGCCGGTTCGCTCGACGTCGCGCCGATGCGTGAGGAAGAGCGGAATGCGGGTGCCGTCACCCGAGGTGACGAACACCTGATCGGTCACGAAGTCGTCCGGATCCCACGCCAGCGACCGTTCGCCGATCTCGCGCACCGCGCCGTCGGCGGTGCGAATACCGAGCACCCGGGCGGGAGCCGCAAACGTCATGAGTGTGCAGAAGAGCTCGTCGTCCTCGCGCTCGCCGGCAAGGTCGGCGACGGTGCCGATCCCCGGCAGGCCGACGTCGCACACCGGCGTCCCGTTGAGCTCAGCGATGACCATCCGATGATGGGCGTCGTGGAGGTAGGCGCACACCAGGCGCCCGCCGACGAGCTTCACCGCCTCGAGCGCGTCCGCACCCTCGGGGACGATCTCGTCCCGGGTCGACGGATCCGCAAGGTCGATGGCGATGACGCGACCCATCGGCGCGTCAAGATCGGTGTGGAGGTACAGCGTCCCCTCGATCGCGCCGATCGGCAGGTAGCTCGCATCGGGCTCGTCGATGAGCGGGCGCACCTCGGCGGACTCGACGCCGGCCGTCAGATCGGCGATATAGACCCGGTTCTCGGGGTCCGTGCCGCGCCACACGTTCAGAACGAGCAGGCGACCCTCGTCGAGGACCTCGGGCTCGAAGCCCCACTCGGGCTGGTCGGTCCGGGCATACACCAGCCGGTCCGAGGCGGGGTCGTCGCCGAGGCGGTGGTACCGCAGCTCCATGTTCAGGTTGGGCGCGTCGTATGCCGCATCGGGGGGTGGCTCGGGGTAGCAACCGTAGAAGAAGCCGGCGTCGTCGTGGGTCCAGGCGGCCGAGCTGAACTTGCTCCAGCTGATCCGGTCGGGCAGGTCCTCGCCGGTCGACGTGCGTCGCACGCCCCACGTCCGCCAGTCGGATCCTGCGTCGCTGGTCGCGTAGGCGATCAGCTCGCCGCTCTCGCTCGTGGCGGTCGCCGCCAGCGCCGTGGTGCCGTCGTCGCTCAGGAGGTTCGGATCGAGCAGCACGCGTCCGCCGACCCCCGGCGCGTCACCCGCCCAGAGCACATCCTGGTCCTGGAGCCCGGTGTTCCGCATCTGCAGCCAGCGATCACCCCGCCGCCACGGTGAGCCGGCGCGCGGGAAGTCCCACAGCTCGGCGAGCCGTGTGCGGATCTCGTGGCGCTCGGGTAGCTCACCCAGCACGCTCTCGGTTAACCGGTTCTGGGCGGCGATCCATTCGCGTGACTCCGGCGCATCCGAGTCCTCCAGAGCCCGGTACGGATCGGCAACGGAGGTGCCGTGATAGTCATCGACCTGGTCGCCGATGGGAGCGGTCGGATAGTCGAGGGATGGCATGTCGTGATTGTCGCTCACCTGTATGCTTGACGGTGCAACTATGCCGTCGGTCGCCTCGGTTCAGAACCGCACCATCTCCGCCCGCGATCCGCGCCTCGCGGCGTGGCGGTCGTTCCTCCGCGCTCACGCGCGCGTCGTGCGCAGTCTCGAGACCGAGCTGACCGATGAGCAGGACCTGGCGCTGACCGACTACGACGTGCTCGTCCAGCTGTCCCGCGCCCCCGAGCGACGGCTGCGCATGAGCGAGCTGGCCGATGCGCTCCTGTTGTCCCGCTCCGGCGCCACGCGCCTGGTCGACCGGCTCGTGGGTGCGGGGCTCGTCGAACGGGTGGTGTGCGAGACCGATCGTCGCGGCCAATGGGCCGCCCTCACGGATGCGGGTCACCGGCGTCTTCGCACGGCCACGCCGACCCACCTGCGCGGTGTGGCGCAGCACTTCCTCGATCACCTCGGGCCGGATGACCTCGCCGCGCTGGAGCGCATGCTCGAACCGATCGCGAACGACGCCTAGTCGCCCGCCGCGGCGTCGGCCTCGTCGCGGAGGCCCTGGACCATGCCGGCGCGAGGGTCGTCCTGCGCCAGCTCGAGAAACTCGTCGAATGCGGCAAGCGCCCGTTCCGGGTCGCCCTCCCCGCGCAGCGCGATGAGACCGTCGAAGAACGCGGCCTCGACCGGATCGACCGTGTCCAACTCGGCATACGAGTCGTGAACGGCACGAGCATTGAGGTAGTCCCCGGCCCGCAGATAGGCCGTCATCAGCCGCTCGTAGGCGTCGGCGCGACCCGGTTCGGCGTTGATGAGCAGCTGAAGGGACGCGGCAGCGCGCGCGAGGTCGTCCCCGGACGAGCCGGCGAGGTACGCATCGGCAAGGTCGGACAGGGTGGCAGCGTCGGTCGGATCCGCGGCAACGTCGGTCAGCAGCTCGGTGATGCGCGCCTGGCGCGCCGCTTCGGTGGCCTGTGCTGCGGCCAGCGACCGGTTCACGACGGTGGCGTTGGCCAGGCCGCTTGCCGGGACCAGCGTGCCGGCCAGCAGCGCGATGCCGATGGCGCCGGCGACCACGAACGCCGCGGTCCGTCCGTTGCGCGAGCCGGACGGCGCCGGCGGAACCGCCACGACGACATCGAGCGCGGCCCTGGTCTCGGCAGCGTGCGCCTCCACCTCGGCCAGCTGGGCGGCATATGCCTCGCCATCGAGGGATCCGGCGCGGTGGTCGGCCTCGACGTCGCGTAGCGCCTCGAGCGCCACGCGGTGGCGGATCTGCGCGGCATCTCGCTCGTCGAGGGGCGTTCCAGCGGGCGTTCCCCGCCACAGCGGGCTGAGCACGAACGCGCCGGCCGCGGCCAGTCCGATGGCAAGGAGCAGGATCTCAGGCATCGAGCGCCTCCGCCTCGTCATGGAGGAGCCGTCGCTCCTCCGCGCTGACCGACGCGACCGGGCTCGTTCCAGTGCGCCGTCGCACGAGCCACGCGGCGAGGGCCGCCGCCCCACCGATGACGACCACGAAGGGCAGCACCCACCAGGCGGGGGCGCTTGGCGACAGGAGCACCCACTCGCCGTATCGGTCGGTGAAGTGCTCACGTACCTCGGCATCGCTGGCGCCACCGGCGAGCAGCTCGTCGATCTGGCGCCGAATCTCGACCGCCGAGGCGGTGTGGGAGTCGGCCACGGACAGGCCGGCGCAGTCGGGACAGCGCAGGCCCCCGGCGAGCGCCTCCGCCCGGTCGGCAGCGGTCGCGGGTGGAGCCGGACGCAGGAGGATGATCGCCACAAGGGCCGCCAGCAGGCCGATCCCGACCACGGACGCCCACCGCATCACGGGCTGACTCCGATCGTCGCCAGGTGCTCCTCCATGAGCTCCGGCGTGAGAGGACCGAACTGCTTGGCGCGCACGATGCCGTCGGCGTCGACGAAGTACGTCTCCGGTGGCCCGGTCACGCCGAAGTCGATGGCCACCCAGCCGTGCTCGTCGAAGAGCTGCTCGTACCCCGCGTCCCCGTAGCGGGCCAGGAAGACCTGGGCGTCGATGACCGTGTCCTGGTACGTCATTCCGACGACCGTCACTCCAGCGTTCTCGTAGGCATCGGCCAGCACCGGGTGCTCGTCGACGCACGCCGGAATGCACCAGGAAGCCCAGAAGTTCACGACGTACGGCTCGCCGACCAGGTCGACGCTCGCGACGAGGTCGCCATCGAGATTCCGCAGTCGCCATTCGGGCGCCGGCTGACCGATGAGCGGCGACGTGAGCTCGGTGGGATCGCGCCCGAAGCCGGTGAAGAGCAGCCAGCCGAGCGGGATGACCACGGCCGGGATGAGGAGCCAGCGCAGGTATCGCATCGGCAGCTCAGGCTCCCTCGGCCTGCGCGGCATCAGGCATCGCCTGCGGCTGCTCCGCCCCGACCCGGACGGAACGGCGTTCGGGCCAGGCGGCGAAGGTCGCGCCGAGGCCGACGATCGCGCCACCGATCCAGATCCAGACCACCAGCGGGTTCACGAACAGGTGCAGCGTCACCGTGCCGCTCACCGGGTCCGAGGCGAGCAGCGTGACGTACAGGTCCTCGCCGAGCGACGTGCTCACCGCGGGCGTGGCGATCGCGGTCGGCGAGCTCGGATAGTCGCGCAACGCCGTGCGAAGCGATCCGGATCGTTGGCCGGCATACGTCAGCTCGGCGCGGGTCTCGATGACGCGCGGGTCGCTGGCCAGTGGTTCGACGATCAGGCGCTCGTGGGTGACCGAGAAGGCGCCGATGGAGGCCGATTCCCCGGGCCCGAGCGTGACGGTCCGGTCGAGGGCCATGCCCGATGACACCGCCACCGCCACCGCCATCACCAGGACGCCGAGGTGCACGGTGTAGCCGCCATACCGGCGGCGGTTGCGCGTCGCGAGGCGCCACGTCGCCGTGGCGGGATCCTCGCCCCGCGTGCGGCCCCTGGCGCGCGCCCCGCGCACGACCTCGTCGAGCATGATCGTCGCGACCGCGGCGGCGAGCGCCAGCGTGCCGAGCGGCCCCGGCGCACGCAGCCCAAGCGCGAAGGCAGCGACGGCCACGACGCCCGCGACGAGCAGGGGCAGGCCGAAGCGCTGGCGAACCGTCCTCATCGACGCCGCTCCCCACGGCAGCGCGGGGCCGATCCCCATCAGGAACAGCAGCGCGATGAAGATCGGCACGGTCACCCCGTTGAACCACGGCGCGCCGACGCTGATCGTGGCGCCGCTGGTGGCGGCCACGAGCATCGGCAGCAGCGTCCCGAACAGGACGGCGAAGGTCAGGCCAAGGAACAGCACGTTGTTGAGCAGGAACGCCGACTCCCGGCTCACCATTCCCGACGGCCGTCCACCGCCGATCAGCTCGGGCAGCCGCCACACGAGCAGGGTCAGGCCGCCGGCCAGGGCGAGCAGGATGGCAGCGAGGAACCACGGGCCGATCGCGGACTGCGTGAACGAGTGGACGCTGGCCACGACGCCGGAGCGGGTCAGGAACGTCCCGACCAGCGTCAGCGTGAACGTGGCGATGACGAGCGCCACCGTCCAGATCCTCAGACCCCCGCGCCGCTCGGCGACCATGGCCGAATGGAGGTACGCCGTCGCCGTCAGCCATGGCAGGAGCGCCGCGTTCTCGACCGGGTCCCAGGCCCAGTAGCCTCCCCAGCCGAGGACCTCGTAGCTCCACCATGCGCCGGCGGTGATGCCGAGCGTCAGGAACGTCCACGGCACCAGCGTCCAGCGCCGCACGATCCGTAGCCACTCCTCGTCCAGGCGGCGGGTGACGAGCGCGGCGATCCCGAACGCGAAGGGCACCGCGAACCCGGTGTAGCCGAGGTACAGGAGCGGCGGGTGGAGCGCCATGAACGGATGGTTCTGGAGCAACGCGTTCGGCCCGAGGCCCTCGGACGCGACCGGGGACGTGAGCGCGAACGGGTTGCCCGGCCACACCAAGACCGCGAAGAAGAAGCCGTTGACCAGTGCCAGGGTCGCGCCGACCCACGGCATGAGGACGGGATGGCGATCCCGGTGGCGCCACAGCACCAGCGAGGCCCAGCCGGTGGCAAGCAAGGTCCAGAACAGGATCGAGCCCTCGAGGGCGGCCCACAGGCTGATGGCGCTGATGAATGGCGGGGTGGTGGTCGCGTTGTTCTCGGCCACGTACAGCACGCTGAAGTCGTGGGACAGCAGCGAGATCATCATCGCCGCGCAACCGATGCCGGCTGCCGCAAACGAGCCGATGACGGCGCGCCGCCCGCTCCGCACCAGCCGTGGGTCGCCCCCGCGCCCGGCGAGCACGAAGACAAGTGCGGCGTACGCCGTCAGCGCCAGCCCGAGCAGGACCGATGCGTGCCCGATTCCGGGGATCACGAATCCTCACCGGGGATGAAATTCCGGTCGGAAGGCAGCGCTCCCGGCTCTGGAGCCACGTAGTTCTCGTCGTGCTTGACGATGACCTGGGTGGCCTGGAACACGCCATCGATCCCGAGCCTGCCCTCCACCACGGCTCCCGAGCCCTCGCGGAAGGATGCCGTCGGGGCGGTGGTCGTGTGGACGGCGATCCGCTCGTCGCCATCGGTCAGCACGAAGGTGAGGTCGTACGGGTCGTCGGCCTGCACGATCGAGCCGTCGAGCACCATGCCGCCCAGTCGAACCGTGGTGTCGATGGCGTCGTCGCCACGGTCGAGCAGCTCGGTCGGAGTGACGTAGTAGACCAGCGCGTTGCCGACGCTGGAGAAGGCCAGGTAGCCGATGACGACCACCACCACGCCGACCAGGACAACGATGCCCCACGGCCTCCGCGGCGGTGGCAGCACCGGCTCGACGGGCGGCGCGACCGTCATTGCGACCGGAGGCGACGCCAGAGCGTGACGGTGTAGAGCGCGAGCCCGCCGATGATCACGACGTAGGCGGCGATGACGAACTCGACGTCGGTCATCGGGATGCCTCCGCGGTTCGCGCGCTGGCCAGCCGGTCGAGGCGTGCCTCCTGCTCGCGCTGCCCCTGGGCCCTCGCCAGCTGGTAGCGGCGGATCATGAGGTACAGCCACGTCAGCGTGAAGGCCGCGACCATGCCGAGCAGCGTGCCCACGAACGCCATCGGTGCGGCTGGATTGAGGACCCGATCCGGCGAGCCGATCGTCGCCCCCTGGTGCAGTCCGCGCCACCACTCGACGCTGAAATGGACGATCGGGATGTCGATGGCCGCCACGATCCCGACGATGGCGGCGCGCGTCGCGCGGCGCTCGGGGTCATCGGTCAGGCGCCGGAGGAGCAGGTAGCCGACATACAGCGCCAGGAGCAGCGCCGTGGTGGTCAGGCGTGGGTCCTCCCACTGCCAGAAGACGCCCCACACCGGCCGGCCCCACATCATCCCGCCCCAGATCGCGAACGCCGTGAACATGACGCCGATCTCGGCACCCGACAGTGCCACCGCATCGAAGCGCAGGTCCCGCTTCCAGAGCCACAGGACGCTGCCGACGGCGGTCACCCCGAAGGACAGGTACGCCAGCCAGGCCGATGCGACGTGGACGTACATGATCCGCTGCGCATCGCCCTGGTTGAGGTCTGCGGGCACCACGAAGAGCGCAACGGCCACCGCGACGGTGACGGCGACGAGCGCCACGAACCCCAGGATGCGGGTCTTCATCAATCCTCCAGCAGGTAGCCATAGGTGGCTGCTCCGGCCGCGACCATGATGACGTCGAACGCGGCCAGCAGCTGGAGCCAGGCCCCGAGCTCGCCGAACGGGTCGCCCCCCAGCGCCGCCGATGTCGCCTTCACCGCGGCGAGCAGCAGGGGTGCGAGCACCGGCAGCATGAGCAGCGGGAGCATCACCTCGCGCGCCCGGAGCCGGACCGTGAGCCCGGCGTAGAACGTTCCGACGGCCGCGATCCCGATGGTGCCCAGCACGACCGTCGCCAACAGCGGGAGCAAGGCTCCGCCGACGTCGACCGCGAAGAGGATCCCCACCGCCCCAAGGACCACGAGCCCGAGCACGAGCATGATCGCGAAGCCGCCCAGCGCCTTGCCGGCGTAGATGGCGCGCCGCGGAACCGGGTACAGGGCGAGCTGGTCGAGAGCTCCGTCATCGGTCTCGAGGAGGTGGAGCCGGCTCACGGCGAGCGTCCCGGCAAAGATCAGGGCCAGCCACAGCAGCCCAGGGGCGGCCGCCGCCAGGCGAGCTGCGTCAGGGCCCAGCGCAAATCCGAACAGCAGGAGGACCACGGCCGAGAAGAAGAGCGCCCCGACCGCAGCGTGGCGGCCGCGCAGCTCGGCGCGCGCGTCCTTGCGGGCAATCGCCAACGCCAGCGTCGCTTCGCGGCGCAAGGTGCTCATCGGGTTGCCACCACCACGCGACGCTCGGCCGGGACGCCGACCGGCGTGCTGATCACGCCCATCCCGTCCACATCGGACACGAGGCCTCGGTCGAGGGTGACCCGCGCATCGAGATGGGGCTCCAGGCGATCGGTGCTGTGCGACGCGACGAGGACGGTGACGCCCACATCCCGCCAGGCGGCCATGAGCTGCGCCACGAGGCCGACGCCCTCGTCATCCAGAGCAGCCGTCGGCTCGTCCAGCAGCACGAGCGAGGCCTGGCCGAGAAGGATGCGGCCAAGGGCGACGCGCTTGCGCATCCCGGCCGAGAAGCCCCGCACGCGGTCGTCGGCACGGTCGGAGAGGCCCATGTCGGCCAGTGCGCGCGCGACGCGGACCCGGCGGTCGGGTGTCCCGAGCATCGTCGCCGCGAAGTCGAGGTTCTCGCGCGCCGTGAGGTCGTCGTACAGGCCGGTGTCGTGCGACAGGTAGGCGACGCGCGCGCGGACGAGCGCCGCATCCCGGTCAAGGTCGAGCCCATCGATCCGGGCGGTTCCGAACGATGATCGGATGGCGGTGGCAAGGAGGCGCAGCAATGTCGTCTTCCCGGCGCCGTTCGGGCCGAGCAGGGCCACGGCCCGTCCAGCCTCGACCGTGAGCGAGACGCCGGCGAGCGCCGCGTTGCCCGCGAAGAGGCGCGCGAGGTCGACGGTGACGACCGCTGGGGGGCGCTGATCGGGTGCCCCGAGGGAGCGGGGCGAGACGTAGATCGTGGTCTGCGGCATGCTCGACACGCGGGGCGAAGGGTGGGCCACCGCACTATGCGTGCCTCGTTCGGAGGCGTCAAATGGTCGTGGGGTGGCGTAACAATGTGCGTAACGCTCGGTGAGACCCGGGCCGACAAGCTTCGATCAGCGGGAGGCACGACCTGTGCATCGATCATCTCGGATGGCGCTCACCGGCGTCCTCCTCATCCTCATCGTCACCCTTGCCGGCTGCGGCGGCGGAGCCGATCCATCCGCGGGAGGCGACACGGGCGAAACGGTCTCGCTCTCGGGCAGCCAGTTCTCCCCGTCGAGCCTGACGATTCCGGCGGGCACGACCGTCACGTTCACGAACACCTCGGGCCACACCGTGACGGAGGGAACCGACGGGCAGCCCGTCGACGACCCGATCATTGACGAGCAAGGCGGCGAGGACATTGTCTTCACGTTCGACGAGCCCGGGACCTACGACCTCACGTGTCGGATCCACTCGTCCATGCACATGACGATCACCGTCGAAGGCTGAGCGCTCCGCGCTCCGGTTGAGGGCCGGGCGGTGCGGTGCTAGGGTTCGCGTCCTGATGGACGCCAGCCCAGCACCCACCGTGCCCACCTCGACCCGCTCCCGCGCCGCCCGACGCGAGGCCGCGCAGCACGCCGAATGCGCCGCCACGGCAGCACTCAACGTACTCGGGCAGAAGTGGGTGCTTCGCATCATTCGCGCCCTGGGGGAGCGAACCCAGCGGTTCTGCGAGCTCCAGGACGCCCTCGGCGGCGCGAACTCGGCGACCCTCTCGCAGCGGCTCAAGCTGCTCGAGGACGAGGACCTCATCGAGCGACGCGAGATCAGCGCGATGCCGCCGTGGGTCGAGTACTCGCTCACGGCGAAGGGCAGCGAGCTGCGTGGCGCGATCGTCTCCATCGATCGCTGGGCGGAGCGCTGGGCCGCGCGCCAGTGAGCCACCCCGTCGCGGAGGAGCGTCCCGCGCTCCACGGGGACGCACTCAACGGGCTTCGGGCGGCGATCGCCGAGGCCTCCGATCCGGAGCCCGCGACGCAGCGGGTGGTCGAGCTCCTCCGCGCCCGATTCGGACATTACGACTGGGTCGGCATCTACTGGGTCGATGGCCCGGATCTCGTCCTCGGACCCTGGAGCGGGCCTCAGGCGACCGACCACACGCGCATCCCGATCGGGACGGGCATCTGCGGCGCCGCAGCCGCCTCCGGCCAGACCGAGATCGTCCCCGACGTCGAGGCGGATCCCCGCTACCAGGCCTGCTTCGCCACAACGCGGAGCGAGATCGTCGTCCCGATCTTCGATGGTGGCACCGTCATCGGAGAGATCGACATCGACGGGTCCGACCTCGACGCGTTCGACGAGACCGATGCTCGCTTCCTCGAGGAGGTCGCCGCGCTGGTCGCCCCGCTGCGGTCCCGGGCGTAACCGCGGTCGTACCGCATCGGTGAGATGGACACCGGTCCGGGACCCTTCGAACACGTCTACGACGAGCACGTCGTCGGCATCTATCGGTTCGTCTATGCCCGGGTCGGCAACCACCCCGACGCTGAGGACCTGACCGCGCAGGTCTTCGTGCGCGCGGTCGAGCAGCTCGACACGTCGCGCGACCCGCGCCAGGTCGCCGCGTGGCTGTACCGGGTGGCCCACAACGCCACCGCCGACTACTGGCGCGCGTTCTACCGCCTCCCCGTCGTCGGCGTCGACCACGTCGCACCCGGCTGGGAGCCCGCCGACGAGTCCGGGCGGCCGCAGCCAGAGCCCGACGAGCGCGCGGGCATCCGGGTCCAGGCGCTCCTGCGACGTCTCCCCGACCACTACCGCCGGGTGCTCGAGCTGCGCTTCCTCGAACGCAAGACCGTGGCCGAGACGGCCGTCGAGCTCGGCATCAGCAATGGCAATGCCCGCGTCCTCCAGTACCGCGCGCTGCGCCGAGCGGCATTGCTCGGAGAACCCACCGATGGCTGATGAAGAACGCCGCCTGAACGACGCCGCCGAGCGATTCGACGGCTACCTGGAGGCGCTCCTCGGCGACGGACGGCCGTCACCGGAGAGCGTCGAGGACCGCGACGAGGCGGAGATGGCGCGCACGGCCGCCGAGCTGGCCGCGGGCGTCCGTCCGGCCGACGGCTCGGCCCCCGACCCGGCCTTCGTCGAGCAGCTTCGGCTGCGCATGCGCGAGGCCGATGCGGGCATCGAGACGATACGGACTCCTCCGCCGGTGCGCGATCAGCCCCAGCCGGAAGGGGTCGGACGCTGGCGCCTCTCGCGGCGCCAGGTGCTCCAGGCGGGCGTGGGCGCCGCCGCGGGGCTCGCCGCTGGGCTGGTCGGGGTGGCGCTGCGCACCGGGGCCGATCGCACCGCGGGAACCTGGGACGATGAGCCGCTCGTCGCCGGCGAGGGGTTCTGGACCGAGGTCGCTCGGGTCGACGAGGTGCCCGAGGGAACGGCGCTGCGCTTCAGCACCGCGGCGTTCGACGGCTTCGTCGTCAATGACGGGGGCACGATCCGCGCCCTCTCATCGGTCTGCACGCACATGGGCTGCACGCTCTCCTACCGACCCGACTGGCAGGATCTGCGCTGCCCGTGCCACGATGCCTCGTTCAATCTCGCCGGGCAGCTGGTCAACGGGCGGCGGGCATGGCGAGCCGAGGGCGCCTACCGCGGCGATGCTCGTGCATATCCGCTCGAGCTTCCAGATCTCGTCCGACCCGAGGTCAAGGTCGAGGGCGACGCGATCAAGGTCTGGACCGCGCAGGCCTGAGCGTCAGAGTCGCACGACCGAGAGCAGGTAGCCGACGGCATACGGGATAGCCAGGATGACGAGGATGATCAGCAGGACCAGGCCGGCATAGAGGAACAGGCTCAGGTCTGGCGGGCCGGATCGCGCTGGCGGCGGCGTCAGCCGTTTGGGCAGGTGGGAGGGCCGGTGCGGCCGCTGATGCTCGTACCGGTGCGGCGTCGACAGGTCCGGCAGCTTGATCGGGGAATCGGGCACGTGCGCTACTCGTAGACCTCGGGATTGATCGGGTTCGGCAGCCGCTCTCCCTGAAGTCCCGCGAGCAGGTTGTCGGCTGCCATCGCCGCCATCTTGCCACGTGTCACCCGCGACGCCGATGCGATGTGCGGCACCACGACGCAGTTCGGCAGGCTCACCAGCGGGTGATCGGCCGGCAGCGGCTCGGGCTCGGTGACGTCGAGCCCGGCGGCGAAGATCTGACCATCGCGGAGCGCATCGGTCAGGGCGTCGGGGTCGATGACCGGCCCGCGCGACGTGTTGACGAGCACGGCGGTTGGCTTCATGGCACGCAGCGCATCGGCGTCGATGAGGTGGTGGGTCTCCTCGGTCAGGTTGACGTGCAGGCTGACGAAGTCGGACTCGGCCAGCAGCTCGTCCAGCTCGACACGGCGGGCACCGAGCTCGGCCTCGTCCTCCGGCGTGGCGGCGAACACGTCGTGGTACAGGATCCGCATCCCGAATCCGCGGCCCCGACGCGCCAGTTCACGGCCGATGCGCCCGAAGCCGACGATCCCGAGCGTGGCGCCGTGGACATCGACGCCCATGAGCAGCATCGGTCCCCAGGTGCGCCAGTTGCCGTCGCGGACGTAGTCGACCGACTCGGGGATACGGCGGGCGGCAGCCATCAGCAGCGCGAACGCCAGATCGGCCGTCGTCTCGGTCAGGACCCCGGGCGTGTTCCCGGCCGGGATGCCGCGACGGGTACAGGCCGCCACGTCGATGTTGTCGAAGCCGACGGCGAAGTTGCTCACCACCTTGAGCTGCGGCCCGGCGGCATCGAGCAGCTCGTCGTCGACCGTGTCCGTCAGCAGGGAGAGGAGCCCATCCACGCCGGCGACCCGGCGCAGCAGCTCGTCTCGCGGCGGCGGCAGCTCGTCGCCCCACAGGTCAACGTCGCATGCTTCGCGCACCGGGTCGAGGCCCTCGTCGGGGATGACGCGGGTGACGAGCACCCTCACGCCGAGGCCCCGACCAGCTCCCCGGTCCGCTCCAGCTTCGCCAGCGACTCGCCGATGCGCTCCAGTGCCGCCGCCAGGTTCTCCCGCGAGTTCGCGTAGCTGAACCGCAGATGGCCCTCGCCATGCACCCCGAAGGCGGTGCCGGAAAGGCCGCACACGCCGGCGTCGTAGAGGAGGTGGTCGGCGATCTCGTTGGAGGAGCGTCCGAACGAGCTGACGTTGGGGAACGTGTAAAACGCGCCGTGCGGCATGACGCACGACACCCCCGGAATGGCATTGAAACCGTCGACCATGAGCTGGCGGCGCGCGATGAACTCGGTCCGCATCGCATCGGCGGCGTCCTGCGGCCCGGCCATGGCCTCGATCGCGCCGAACTGAGCGAACGCGTTCGTGCAGGACACGCTGTTGATCACGAGGCGGCTGAAGGAAGGCATCAGCCACTCGGGCACGATCCCGTAGCCGAGGCGCCACCCGGTCATGGCAAAGGTCTTGGAGAAGCCGTCGAGCGTGATCGTGCGCTCCGCCATGCCCGGCAGCGTCGCGATGCTCAGCGGCTCGCCCTCGTACTGCAGGCGGGCGTAGATCTCATCGGCCAGGACCACGAGGTCGTGCTCGACGGCGAGCTCGGCGAGGCGCCGGGTGTCCGCATCGGTGAGGATCGAGCCGGTCGGATTGTGGGGCGAGTTGGTGATGAGCAGCTTCGTGCGTGGGGTGACGAGTCTGGCGACCTCGTCGACGTCCATGCGGAAGTCGTCCGCCTCGCGCAGCGGGGCCGCCACCGGGGTGCCGCCGACGTAACGGGCCATCGACTCGTAGATCGGGAAGCCGGGGTTGGGGTAGATGACCTCGTCGCCCTCGTCGATCAGGGCGAGCATCGCGTAGAACATGATCGGCTTCGCGCCCGGCGTCACCACCACCTGGTCGGCCGTGGTGTCGATGCCCTTCCAGCGCTTGGCATCGGCGGCGATCGCCTCGCGCAACGGCAGGATGCCGGTCGCCGCGGTGTAGTGGGTGGCCGCATCCTCCAGGAGGGCTCGCGCCGCGGCCTCGCTGACGTTGCGCGGCGTGTCGAAGTCTGGCTCGCCCATCTCGAGATGGATGACATGACGGCCCGTCGCCTCCAGCACCCTCGCTCGCGCGGCGGCCTCGAACGCCGTCTCGGTCCCGATTCGCTCCATGCGACTCGCAAGTTTCACGGCGCGCGCATTCCTCCTGTGCGGGGCCCCAGTGTACCGATGCGCGATCCCGCGGGCGGGAGGCGCGAGTGCCGGTTGACCCGCTGTCCTACGATGCTCGGCGGAGGTGACGACGGCTCAATCCCGAGACCGGCGAGCCATACGGAGGAGTGTGCCCAAGATGGACCTGTCGAAGCTCAGCTCATCGGAGCGGATGGCGGTCTTCGCCTCCGCCGTCGTGGTGATCACCGGCATCCTCAGCCTGGTGTGGAACTGGGGATCGCTCATGCTCATCGCCGCGATCGCCGGTGCCGTCGTCCTGGGCGGCATCCTGCTGCCGCAGCTCTCTCCGTCGACGAACCTGCCCGCTCCGAAGGGTCTCGTCATGCTCGCCGGCGGGATTGTCGCGGCACTCGCGTTCATCATCACCGCGTTCGATTGGCTGGGCTGGATCGGCGACCACCTCGCGACGTTCGACACGATCCAGTTCCTGGTTGGCCTCGTGGCGTCGCTGGTGATGGCGTGGGCGGGCTGGCGCGCGTACCAGGAGTCCGGCCACGTGGGTTCGGCGGCCCCCCCTTCCGGTGGTTCCACCTGAGCCCCCGTTCGTCCCGTTGCAGCGTCGGCCGCATCGGTTGCTATACTTTCCGAAGCGTTAACCCGACCCCGATGCGCCACGGGCGCCTCACCAGCACACGAACCCGGGAGACCGAACCGCAATGACGATGTCCGAGACTCCTCGAGAATCGATCTCGCTCACCTCGCCCGCTCCGACGAGCGAGCTGCTCGTATCGGTCACCGAGGCGGCTGCGAAGAAGGTGATCGAGCTGCGCGCACGCGAGGGCAAGGCAGATGCGAACCTCCGCCTCTTCGTGAAGGCCGGCGGCTGCTCCGGCTTCAGCTACGGCCTCGCCTTCGACGACAAGCTCAATGACGGCGACAAGCTCGAGGATCATGCCGGCGTTCCGGTCGTCATCGATCAGTTCAGCCAGCAGCATGTTGCCGGTGCCGAGATCGACTACGTCGACTCGCTGATGGGCTCCGGCTTCGCGATCAACAACCCGAACGCGGTGAGCAGCTGCGCCTGCGGCTCCTCGTTCAACACCGATGGCTCACCCGCCAAGGCAGGCGGCTGCGCCCACTGACGCTCCGATCCTCCTCCCCGTCAAGCCCTGGCTGTTCGCAGCCGGGGCTTTTCGGTTCCTCGGCCCGATCCAGAGGCGGTGGCCGGTCTATCGGTCAATGCTCGCCGGATGGCGCTCCCGCGCGGGGTCTGTCTGTTCTATCGGTCAAGCTTCAGCGTGAAGTGCGCCGCTGCGCGGCATTCATGCTGATGGCTGACTGACACACCGACCAAACGCAGCACGAATTGGCCTTCCGGAGGGAATTGACCGATACGGCAGTCGGCTATGCGTCACTGGTAACATGCTTTCGTGAGTAGCACGTTTACGCGCACCGACGGCTCGGCGGCCGAAGAGCTGCGTCGGTCGTTTGCCGCTGCCTGGGGCGAGATCGGCGCGGCATGGGGCGTGGCCCCGTCGACGGCGACCGTCCAGGGCTATCTGCTCGTCTCCGACGGCCCGCTCTCCGAGCCCGAGGTCCGCCGCGCCCTTGGGATGAGCCATCGGGCCACCAGCCTGGCCCTGCGGCAATGCGAGGAGTGGGGCCTCGTCGAGCGGGCCACCGCGCCGCGCCGCTCCGGCCAGCGCGGCCCCGCGGCGACCGCGTGGATCGTGGTCGACGATCACTGGGAGTGGTTCCGCCGCGTGGCGGCGGGACGACGAGAGCGCGAGACGGCACCCGTTCTGCCGGTGATCGAGCGCTGCGTGACCGAGGCGCACGAGGCAGCCCGCGGCGGGTCGGACCCGGAGATGCAGCGGCTGGGTGAACGCCTCGACGCGCTCCTCGGGTTCGTTCAGCGCTTCGAGCATGGCGTCGAGATCTTCGTCCAAGGGGACGCGCCGGCCATCGAGGGCCTGTTCGCGGCGCTGGCGTCCCTGGACGACGACACCGTGACCCGCCTGTGGGCCCTCATGGGGGAGCTCGGACCGGACGAGATGGGGCGTGCCCTTGCGGCGCTCTCGAAGCTGTCGCCCGCGAGCGCGCGCGGCCTGGTGCAGCTGGCGGATCAGCCGATGCTGCAGAAGCTCATCGGGATGCGATAGGACCGAACGCCAGCGCTACTCCCCGGAGCCGTCGTCCTCGAAGACCGATGCGCCCGCGACGACAGCGGCCGCGCCCCGTCCACCCAGCGCCACCGGCAGAGGCCGTGCGACGGGCACACGGGTCACGAATCGCTCGACGTGCTCACGCGTGCCGCCGATCTTCAGCTCGTCGAAGAGGAGCCCGAACTTGGCCCGCAGATGGGACCCGACCTCGTCGGCCGCAGCGGGCGGCAGGGTCCACAGCTGGCGCTTGAACGGCCCGATCGCCTTCTTGCGGGTCTTGTAGAGGAACTGCTCATCGGTCTCGCCGGCCTTGCGCTCGTCCGCGCAGCTCGCGACGCACCACGCCATCATCTCGGCACGAAGGTCCGCGGGCAGGCCCCCGTCGTCGTAGAGGATGTTCTGGAAGCCTGTGGCGAGGTGGATCTCTGCGGTGCCGTTCGTGGGGAAGTGGTTGAACGCCTCGTCCGGCAGCGTCGAGGCGCCGTGCTGGACGCATCCCGCCATGCCGTACTCGTCGCGCGCCACGCTGGAGAGACGACGCAGCGTGTCGAAATCGATGCTCACGCTGGCGACGCTGCCGTCCGGCAGGACCACGCCCCCGTGGGACGTGCCGGTCTGGACGCTCACCTTGCTGATCGGCTCGACGCCCGCGCACTGCTCCAGGTAGCCATCGACATAGGCCCGCAGCTCCTCCTCCGTCGAGTTCACCTTGCCGACCTCGCCGATCTCGCCGCCGATGCTGATCGTCACACCACGAGGCTGGAGGGATCGGATCAGCCGCGTCAGCGCGGCGGTGTTGTCGGCATTCACGCGCTGCTGCTCGGCGACCGAGGGCTGCGACAGGTCGACCAGCGTCGAGGCGTCGATGTCGATGTTGAGGAATCCGGCGCCGATGGCCTCGCGGACGAGGTCACGCAGGCCGTTCAGCTCCCCGTCAGGATCCGTGGCCCACTTCGTGGCGTTGAACTGGAAGTGGTCGCCCTGGAGGAACACCGGCGTCCGCCACCCACTGCGCAGTGCGGCGGCCAGGATGACAGCGGTGTACTCGGCCGGCCGCTGGTCGGTGTAGGCCATCTCGCTCTTGGCGATCTCGAAGATGACCGCGGAGGCGTCGCGCTCGAGGGCCGCGGCGAATGCCTGGCGCGCGGTGAGGTACGTCGCGGCCCGCACGTTGATGGCCGGAACGGTGAATGCTGTCGGCGGAACCTCGCCACGGCCGCGGGCCCGGTACAGGTCGTGGATCGAGGCGGAGCCGCAGCCGAGTGCCTGCGACGCGCTCCAGATGACCCAGCGCGCCGCATCGCGCACGTCCGCGTCGGCTCCGAAGACCGCCGCGAGGACGATGTCGTCCATCAGCTCTCCCCGCAGCGCCACCTCGTCGTGAACGTCGAGCCCGACGTCGCTGATCGTGGCGACGCTCGAGAGGCTGCCGCGCAGATCGTCGATGGTGGCAATCGTCATGCGTCCATCCTACCGAAGCGCCGAGACGAGGGTGAACGCCAGCAGAGGGGCGATCAACAGCCCGAGACCCGCCGCCAGCAGGTACCAGTCTCGGGCGGCGCCGTCATCGGCCACGCCTCGACGGCGAAGGCTGCGCGTCCACCATCGCACCGCCGACAGACCGATCACGTACAGCACCGCGCCCAGTCCGACAACGCCGATGGCGAAGGATCGGACCTCGTCGCAGTCACCGAAGGCCAGCGGTCCGCCGGGCGGGCATGGGGCGCTCAGCTCCAGGCCGATGAGGACGCCGGCGCTCGCGATGACGAGGCCCGACCAGGCGAGATGAGCGAGCAGCGACCGATTCAGCGGCGGGCGAGCTCGGTGCTGCGGCTGGCCGCGGCGGCGGCCTCGCGGCCGGTGACACGCCGGAACTCGAACGCCAGGTACACGCAGGCGGCGGCGCCGAGGCCCGCGGCAATCAACCCGAAGGCCACCGACTGCAACGTGATGTTCACCGGCCACAGCGACCCGCCGGCGAGGTTGAAGGCCATGATCGGGATGATCATCAGGACGGTGGCGAGGTAGTTCAGCCCGACGAACAGCCGAAGCGCTGACCATCCGAATCCGCGCCGGCCACGAGACGCCTGGACGAGGACGGCCACCACGATCAGCGCCGCGAACGCCGTCATACCGGCACCGTTGGCGATGAGGAAGCCGACATCCTCGCTGAATCGCAGGAACGGGAGCTCGACGGTGACGAGGTAGTAGATGTAGTTCGAGACGTAGAAGAGCGAGAAGTACAGGAACAGGAACAGCGGCACGGCCTTCAGCACGGCGACGAGCCACGTCTCGTGGCCGAAGAGCATCCAGCTCATGAAGTCATCGGCCCAGCCGAGGAGGCGGTTCACGCCACCCTTCGGGCGGTAGGTCGGATACGCGGTCGTGCTCATCGATTCACCATCAGTCCCCGGTCTGGGTCAGCAGGAAGGTGATGAGGGCCTGCAGCGCGCTGTCGGAGAGCGAGTCTTCCGGATGCGGCGGCATGCCCGTGGCGTTCCCGTCGTTGTAGTTGGCGGACGAGTCCCGGATCCACAGCTCCAGGAAGTTGCGGGGATCCTCCGCGTAGTCCGCCTCCATCTCGGCGCGACCGGACGGCTCGTTGAACCCGCTCAGGTCGACGAGCCCGGAGCCGATGGTCGAGATGTTGGGTCCGGCCGTCGAGCCGGTCAGGTCCGCGCCGTGACATCCGGCGCAGCCCGCGGAGGCGAAGACCTCGGCGCCGGCTTCGGGCGTGTCCGGCACCTCCTCGGGCAGATCGGTCGCTGCGTCCTCGGCCCAACCGGTGACCAGGGCGACGACCGCGTCGATCTGCTGCACGTTCAGCGGGCCGCCGACCTCGGCGCTCCAGGCCGGCATCGGCGAGTTCACGTTGCCGGAGACGACCACGCCGCCGTAGCTGACGGCGAGGTGGACGTAGTTGGGATTGACCGCCAGCTTGTTGGCGAGCGATGCCGTGTGCAGGCTCGGCGCACGGCGTCCGTCGGGATCGTTCGGGATCGCGCCGCCGGTTCCATCGGCGCCGTGGCATCGCGCGCAGCCGGCGGCAGCCGGCTCGGTCTCGGAGTCGCTGAAGACGACCTCGCCGTACTCGAGCAGCTCCTCCTCCTGGGCGACCGCGATCGCACCGCGTCGTGCCGGATCGGTGAACCAGAAGAGCATCGTGAACGCGGCGAGCACGGTGACGAGCAGGACGCCGAGCGCCTTGATGCGCATCGCTCAGCCGGTGCAGTGGGGCATGTCGGTCGGCCCGCGTTCGTCGAACCCGATCGTCCCGGGGGGTGGACCGCTGACGACCTCGCTCGTATCGACGATGTAGGTCCCGTCCTCGACGATGACATTGAAGCGATCCATGCCGCGCGGCGCGGGGCCGTCGCGCTTCTCGCCGAGCACCGTGTACTTCGATCCATGGCACAGGCATTCGAACCACTGGCTCTCGTTGCACAGCTGCGGCACCTGGCAGCCGAGGTGCGGGCACTTGCGGTACAGCGCCATGACGGAACGTTCCGCCGGTGGCAGATCCGGTGAGACGTCGGCCCCGGGATCGGGCACCGGGTTGGCGACCGTCCCGTCGCCGTCGACGCGCTCCTTCGCGGCGGGCACGTTCACGAAGAACAGGTTCGCCTGGTTGTAGACGTAGGGCAGCCCGTTCGCCCAGTCCGGCCAGACCGCGTTGATCTCGTCAGCCGTTCCCAGCGTGATCTGGGCACCAAGCCCCTCGGTCAGGTTCGGCCACAGGAAGGCGATGGTGCCGCCGAGGAACTCGAGCGTCAGCAGACCGACTCCGACACCGAGCATCCGGCGCATGAAGCCGCGCCGGGTGATCTCACCGGTCGGCGGGCCATGGACGGGGCCGTAGGAGGCGTGCTGCGTCATAGCGTGAAGAACAGGCCGTCCCAGGGCCAGACCCAGTTCCAGCCCGGTCCGCGGAAGAAGGAGCCGATGAAGGTCACGATCAACCCGCCGATCATGATGCAGAGGAAGAAGACCCACATCATCTTCCGGTCGCGCGCGGCCTTGTACGGCGAGCGGTCGATGTACGGGATGATGATGAGCCCGCCAAGGTAGACCGGGATGACGAGCACGCCGGCCACGGTCGGGTTGAAGTAGCTGAGCAGCTCCTGGAGGCCGAGGAAGTACCACGGCGCCTTGGCCACGTGCGGGGTGACCGCCGGGTTGGCCATCTCCTCAAGCGGGGCGGTGATGAACACCGAGGCCACCACCAGCAGGCCGGTGATGAGCATCCCCATCAGGAACTCGGGCCGCAGCAGGTGGGGCCAGGTCAGGACGGTCTCATCGGGGCGCTTGTCAACACGGACCATCGACTCCTGCTTCACGTAGGCGAGGAGGCGGAAGCGCTCCGTGCCCGGCACGCCGGGCGGCCCGGGCAGCTTGGGTCCCGTGCCCGGGGCCAAGATCGGCGCACGCTCGGGGGCCTGCGTCGGCACGTTCTTGTCGGCCGTGGCGTTGGGTCGCTTCTCGATCGTCATCGGTCCATTCCCATCACACCGGCCCGCTGATCCCGCCGTCCTTCCTGATGCGCCAGAAGTGGACGATCATCAGGATGGCCGCAACGAGCGGGAAGAAGATGACGTGCGCGACATAGAAGCGCAGGAGCGTGCCCTGCCCGACGGAGATTCCGCCGAGGATGAAGAAGCTCGACTCGCTGGCCAGCAGCGGCGCGTACGTCGCCATCTGGGTGCCGACCGTGATGGCCCAGAACGCGATCTGGTCCCACGGCAGCAGGTAGCCGGTGAAGCTGAGCGCCAGCGTGAAGAAGAGGAGCAGGACGCCGATGACCCAGTTGAACTCACGCGGCGGCTTGTAGGCGCCGTGGTAGAAGACGCGGATCATGTGCAGGAAGACGGTCAGCACCATCAGATGCGCCGCCCATCGATGCATGTTGCGCACGAAGGCGCCGAAGGCAACCGACGCTTCGATCGACTGGATGTCCTGGTAGGCCTGGCTGATGGACGGGACGTAGAAGAACATCAGGTACAGGCCGGTCACGGTCAGGTTCAGGAACAGGAAAAAGCTGATCCCGCCCAGGCAGAACGTGTACGTGTAGCGCACCGCGTGACGCTTGACCCGAACCGGGTGCAGGTGGAGGAACACGTTGTTCATCACCGCCAGCGCGCGAGTGCGGCTCGTCGTCGGGTACGGCTGGCGGAACAGGCTGCGCCAGGCCGACGATTCCTTCACCCAGCGGGTGATCGGGTTGCCACCCTGGCCGGGAATGTCGCTCATCGGTCCGCCGTCATGCCAGCCTGCTGGCCGACCTGTCCGAGCACATTGTCCTTGTAGCTCTCCAACAGAACCTTCCCGTCAGGCGTGAACCGCTCGAGCTCGAGGCGGTCCATGGTGATGCAGTTCGTGGGACAGCGCTCGACGCACAGGTTGCACCGGATGCACCGTTCCTCGTCGATGATCATGGCGATCCCGCGCGGCCACGATTGGAAGAATCCCTGCTCCGGGTCGTCGCCGCCGACCTGCGCCTTGTCGATCATGTAGATCACGCCCTCGGGGCACACGTCGGCGCAGAGCCCGCACAGGATACAGCGGGGCCCGTCGATGTTGATGTTGTGGTTGCACTGGAGGCAGCGCGTTCCCTCGGCGATGGCACCACGCGTGTCGTAGCCGACCTCGACGAGCGAGCGGAAGTCCCGGCGCAGCTCCGGCGGGGCCATCGGGATCTCCTGGCGCGGGGTCGCCTCGTAGAAGCGTGGCATGTCGTGCTCGAGGCTCTGGGTGATGACCGCGCGGTTGATGACCGGCAGTTCCTCGAGCTCGGTGCCTCGCAGCCCGGCCAGCCAGCGGTCGACCGAACGGGCCGCCCGTCGCCCCAGCCCGGCCGCCTCGATGATCGTCGCCGGCCCCGTGACGAAGTCGCCGACGGCGAAGATGCCGTCCGAGGTGGTGCCGAACGTATCGGCGTTGATCGAGACATTGCCGCGGTTGAAGTCGAACGTCAGCGAGTTCAGCGGACGGCCGTCCTTGTCCTTCGGCGTGGTCCCGTTGAGCGGCTGCGTGCGCCAGGAGCTGAGCGACCCGCCCTCGACCACCGAGCGCGTATCGGTGACCCCGACGTGGCGGTTCAGCTTGGCCCCGAACTCTCCGAGGACGTTGTTGTCCGACGCCTGGCTCGTGCAGGGGATGACCATGTCGCACGGAACGGTGAACTCGCTGCCCGGGATGGGCTCGGCACTGCGCCGCCCGCTGGCATCCGGCGGGCCGAGCTGGGTGCGCTGGAAGACGATCCCGTTGACGCGCCCGTCGGCGCCGGCGGTCACCTCGACCGGGGACGCGAAGAATTCGAACCCGACGCCCTCGAAGCGGGTCTCGTGCTGCTCTTCCTCGTCGACCACCATCTCGTCAGGGCCGCGGCGGTAGAAGATCGTCGAGGTCGTGGCGCCGAGCCGCAGAGCGGTGCGCGATGAGTCCATGGCCGTGTACCCGCCACCGATGACGACGACGTGCTTCCCGACCCATTGCGGCTGCCCGAGGTTCGCGCGCTTGAGGAAGTCGACGCCGTAGATCACGCCCTCGAGCTCCTCGCCGGGCACGTTCATGGCCACCGGGTACATGCAGCCCGTGGCAACGACGACCGCGTCGTGACGCTGGCGCAGCTGCTCGAGGGTGATGTCCCGGCCGATCTCGACGTTGTAATGGAACTGGACGCCGTGCTTGGCGACCCAGTTGACATCGAGCTCGATGACGTCGCGCGGGAGGCGGAAGGCCGGAACGCCGATGAGGGTCGTCCCGCCGCCGCTGGGCAGGGCCTCGTACACGTGGACGTCGTGGCCCCAGCCGCCGAGCTCCTTGGCGGCCGCCAGGCCCGCCGGTCCGGCGCCGATGACCGCCACGCTGCGGCCCGTCGCCGGCTGCACCTCCACCTGGTCGGGCATGTTGTTGCCGTAATGCCAGTCGACGAGGAATCGCTTCATGGCGCGGATGGCCAGCGGCTTGTCGATGTCGGCCCGGCGGCAGGCCTTCTCGCACGGCGCGGAGCACACGTAGCCGCAGATCGCGGCAACGGGGTTCGGGTCGCGAGCGAGGATGTAGCCCTCCTCGAAGCGGCCCTCGGCGGCCAGCATGAGGTAGCCCCGGCAATTCGTGTTGACCGGGCAGCCTTCCTGGCACTCGATATTGCACTGAAGCCAATCGACGCCGACCTCGGCGGTCTGGAACCTCAGCGGAATCGCCGTATCACTGATCACTGCGTCGTCGTCGCTCTCCGCGCGGTCTTGACCCATGGGCTATCGAAGGAGCGGCAGGACCGATGCTACCCGTTCGCTCGCAGGCGGCGCAAGGCGGGGCGGCAGTTCGCGGCGCGCGAAGGTGAGCGATACATCGGTCACAGGGCGCATGAGATGTCTTCGGCGCGGGCCTTGACCGACGTGCCGACCACCAGCACACATGAGGGCCGCGCTCACGCCCCGTTCGTGCTCAGCGATGGCCGATCGATCGCTCAAACCAAGCGCAGATGGCAGATCCTGCTGGAATTGGTCGCCAGATCGATCATCGCCGAGTTCGGCGCTCCAGCTCGTCCAGGTAGGCGGCGATCGCGGCTGTGCTGTGTCGCCGCCACAGCTCCACGTGGTCGACCGTCCGTGAGCGCGCCGGACGCCGGAGGGTGCTGAACGCGGGAGCCAACGCGTCGCGTTGGGCGCGAATGAGGGAACGCGGCGATGCTTCCAGACGGTCAAGGAGCACGAGCTTCAGCCGGAACTCGAGGCGCATGTCGCGCAGATGGTGGACGGGGCGCTCGAGCCAGGCACCCTGAAGGCGTCGACCGGCCGGGGTGATGCGATGCACCCGACGCTGCGGGCCTGCCTCCCCTGCCTCGACGCGGGTCGGCCGAGCCAGGCCCTCGGCCACGAGGTGGTCCAGGGCCCGGTAGGCGAGCGAGCGACGCACGGTCAGGACGCGGCCGATCGAGCCGTCGGCGGCGAGCTCACGCGCGATCGCGAAGCCGTGGGTCGGGCCCTCGGCCAGGAGGCCGAGGACGGCGTGCTCGCTGAGAGACAGTCGCGGCTCATCCATGCCGAGCGAGGGTAAACCACGACCCCTTGCGGCGGGCTGGTCCGAGTCGGTATTCTCAATGTGACTACTCACTCGTCCCGATCATCGGAGGCCTCCACGATGTCCCGACCTCGCGTCGCCACCGGTGTGACGATCCTGTTCCTCGTGTCGGGATGCGGCACCGGGGCGTCGTCGACGGCCCCCTCCGAACCGCCGGCCTCGCTGCCTTCCTCGGACGCGGCTGAATCGGTCGCGCCGAGCCTCGAGGGCGAGCTGCTCGTCTTCGCCGCCGCATCGCTGACCGATGCGCTGGCCGAGGTGGAGTCCGCCTTCGAGGACGCGAACCCCGGCGTCGACGTCGAGCTGAACCTTGCCGGCAGCTCGGCCCTGCGTGAGCAGATCCTCGAGGGCGCTCCCGCGGATGTCTTCATGTCGGCCAACGCCTCGAACATGGACCAGGTGATCGAGGCGGAGGAGGCGACCGAGTCCGCGATCTTCGTGACGAACCTCCTCCAGATCGCGGTCCCGGCCGGAAACCCCGGTGGCGTCACCGGCCTCGACGACTTCGCGGACGATGCCCTGTTGATCGGCCTCTGCGCCGAGGAGGTCCCGTGTGGTGACTTTGGTCGCCAGGCATTGGAGAATGCCGGCGTGACTCCGGCCATCGACACCAACGAGCCTGACGTCCGGGCGCTGCTCACGAAGATCGCGGAAGACGAGCTTGACGCCGGCATCGTCTACGTCACCGACGTCCTCGCTCAGGACTTCGCCGATGACGTCGAGGGCATCGACATTCCGCCGGACGACAACGTGCTGGCCGAGTACCCGATCTCGGCGCTGAGCAACGCCCCGAACCCCGACGCCGCCGCCGCGTTCGTGGCGTTCGTCCTCTCGAGCGAGGGGCAGGCGATTCTGAACGAGTACGGCTTCGGCTCCCCTTGACCGAATCGGGTCAGGACGGAACCGCCTGGCGAGGACGGCCGCCCGCCGTCCTCGTCGTGCTGGCCGCGATCGGTCTTGGGATCTTCGTCCTGCCCTTCCTGGGCCTCCTCGCCCGAACGCCGTGGGGGGAGCTGGCGAGCCTGCTCACAGGGCCCCTGGTCGTCGAGGCGCTGCGCCTGTCCCTCATCAGCTCCTTGGCCGCCACCGCCATCGCCCTCGTCGTCGGGGTGCCGCTGGCGTGGGTGCTGGCACGCGTCGCCTTCCCGGGCCGCGCCTTGGTGCGAGGCCTCGTGGTCCTCCCGCTCGTCCTGCCGCCGGTCGTCGGCGGCGCGGCCCTGCTGTTCGCGCTCGGGCGACGTGGCCTCATCGGGGGTCCCGTCTATGACGCGACCGGATTGCTGCTCCCCTTCTCGATCTGGGGCGTGATCCTCGCCAGCACGTTCGTGGCGATGCCGTTCCTCGTCATCACGGTCGAGGCGGCACTCCGCAACCTCGACGCACGTTACGAGGCGGCCGCCGCGACGCTGGGGGCCGGACGCTGGACGATCATGCGCCGCGTGACACTGCCGATGATCGCGCCGTCGCTCGCTGCCGGGCTCGTGCTCACCTGGGCCCGGGCGCTCGGAGAGTTCGGGGCGACGATCACGTTTGCCGGCAACCTCGAAGGGCGCACCCAGACGCTGCCGCTCGCGGTGTTCGTGGCGCTCGAGAGCGACCGCGACACGGCCGTCGCGCTCAGCCTCCTGATGGTCGCCGTATCGCTGACCGTGCTGATCGTCCTGCGCGACCGGTGGCTGCGCGCGTTGTGAACGAGCCCGGCGAGCCGGGCGGGCTCGATGCCCGCCTCGTACTGCAGCGCGGCACGTCATTCCGGCTCGACCTGTCACTCGCGATCCCGCCCGGTCGCACGGTCGCCCTGCTGGGTCCGAATGGGGCCGGCAAGTCCACTGCCGTCGCGGCTATCGCGGGGCTCCTGCGCCTCGAGAACGGCTGGATCCGCCTCGACGGTCAGACGCTCGACGAGCCCGGCGTCGGGCGATACGTGCCGCCCGAGGCGCGGCGGGTCGGCGTGGTCTTCCAGGAGTACCTGCTCTTCGGTCACCTGACCGTCGTCGAGAACATCGCGTTCGGCCCGCGCAGCCGTGGCGTCCCCCGCGATGAGGCAAGGGCCCGTGCGGCGGAATGGATCGAGCGGCTCGGGATCGACGGGAACGGCGAGCGCAAGCCGACGGACCTCTCGGGCGGGCAGGCGCAGCGGGTGGCGCTGGCGCGCGCGCTCGTGACCGAACCGAAGCTGCTGCTCCTCGACGAGCCGCTCGCGGCACTCGACGTGACGACCAGGGTCGAGCTGCGCCGGGTGCTGGCCGAGCACCTGTCCGCCTTCACCGGTCCGCGCCTCCTGATCACCCACGACCCGACCGAGGCCTTCCTCCTCGCCGATGAGATCCACGTCATCGAGGATGGCAGCGTCACGCAGTCGGGCAGCGCGGACGAGATCCGGCGGCGGCCGCGCACCCCGTACGTGGCGGACCTGTCGGGCTCGAACCTCGTGATCGGCACAGCCGCCGCCGGTGTCGTCGACACCGGGACGCATCGGCTCCATGTCGCCGATCACGAGATCGGCGGCCCGGTCCTTGCCGTGATCCGTGCGACCGCCGTCGCCCTGCACCTTCAACGGCCCGAGGGGAGCCCGCGCAATGCCTGGGCGACGAGGATCGTGCGCCTCGAGCACCTTGGTGACCGCGCACGCCTGCTCACCGGGGACCCGCTGCCGCTGACCGCCGAGGTCACCGAGGAGTCGGCAACGGAGCTGGCGCTGACCGTCGGCGCCGAGGTCTGGATCTCGATCAAGGCGACCGAGATCGCCGTCGAACCGTACCTGCCGCCGATCGCCTAGTTGAAGTGCGCGGCCATGACCTGGCGGACGAGCGGGGCCGCATCGGCGCCGCCCGTGCCGAGCGGGATGTTGAGGATGACCGTCGCGACGGCGATGGTCGGGTCGTCGGCTGGAGCGTAGGCCGGGAACCAGGCATGGGGATCGGGCGCGCTGGTCTCGGCCGTCCCCGACTTGCCGGCGACGGGGATGCCGAAGCCGGCGAAGGCCGCGGTCCCGGTCCCGTAAGGGAGGGTGACGACCGCCTGCAGCGTGTCGGTGACATAGGCCAGGTTCTCCGGCGAGACCGAGACGTGCCGAATCTCGGTCGGCGGCACCTCGCGGGCCACCGTCCCGTCGGGGAGGGTGGCACGGACCACGATCCGAGGTTGCCATAGCGTCCCGCCGTTGCCGATGGCGGCGAAGGCGTTCGCCAGCTGGAGCGGCGTGCCGAGGAAGGCGCCCTGTCCGATGGCCAGCTGGACCTGCTCGAAGCCGGTGAAGCCACCGCGGCCATTGGCCGCCAACCAGGCGTCA
>DATBRU010000138.1:0-9041 GCA_036560105.1 Candidatus Limnocylindria bacterium
CTCCCGGATCGTCGACGCGATCCTCCGGGCCAGCGCGAGGTCATCGGTCGCGAGATTGACGTTGAAGGCGATGAGCGGCTTGCGCGCGCCCACCGCAACGGCGCCACCGCGTGGGTGTGTTCGCGCCGGACCGTAGTCGGGCGCTCGCCCCGGATCGGCCCCGATCTCATCGCGAATGCCCTCGTACTGGCCCCGGCGCACGTCGGCCAGCCGCGTCCGCTCCGGCCGCAGAGCCGCGGCTCCGTACAGGTAGACCGGCAGGTCGAACCGCGTCGCGATCTGCTCGCCGAAGCGTCGAGCGAGGTCCACGCACTCGTCGAGGGTCGCGCCGCCCAGCGGCACGAACGGGATCACGTCGATGGCACCGATGCGCGGATGGGCTCCGGAGTGCTGCTCCATGTCGATCAGCTCGAGCGCGCGCCCCACGCCGGCGGTCGCCGCACGGACCACGGGCTCGGCGTTGCCCGCGAAGGTCACGACACTGCGGTTATGCGTCTCGTCGCTCGAGTGGTCGAGCACGGTGATGCCATCGATCTGGCCGATGGCCCGCACGATCTCCTCGACAACTTCAGGACGGCGGCCCTCGCTGAAATTCGGGACGCATTCGATCAGGCCGGGCATGGGGTTGATCCTAGCGCGATGAGTGCGGCACGGCCGCGTCGCCGATGTGTCGCTCACATCTCACCGGATCCAGGATCTGCGCTGGGTTGGATCGCCACATCGGATGCTGGTGAGCGTGAGCGCTGCGCCGACGGGGGATTCATCCTCGTGGATGATCGGTACGTCGGGCAATCCCCGCCTGGACCGGATCTCCTGCAATCTTTGGCAGATACGACGGTCACCAAGGTGATTCGGCCGCGTGCGCTAGGCTCCGGGACGTGACCGCGACCCTGTACGTGGTGGCCGTCCCGATCGGCAACCTCAACGACCTCAGCCCGCGTGCCCGCGACACCCTCGCCAGCGTGCCGGTGGTCGCCGCCGAGGACACCCGCCATTTCGCGACGCTCGCTCGCCACCACGGCATCGCCCGCAGGGCCGTGAGCTACCACGACCATAACGAGGAGGCGCGTACCCGCGAGCTGCTCGATCGGCTGCAGGCGGGCGACGACGTCGCACTCGTCTCCGATGCCGGCACGCCGCTCGTCTCCGATCCAGGCTATCGCCTCGTGCGTGCCGCGCTCGAGGCCGGCATCACCGTCACCAGCGTGCCGGGACCGTCCGCGGTGACGACGGCGCTGGCCGCATCGGGCCTCCCACCGCACCCATTCCGCTTCGTCGGGTTCCTGCCGCGCACGGCGGCCGCTCGGCGGTCGGCGCTGGCCAGGCTCGCCGGCGACGATGCGACGCTGGTCGTCTTCGAGGCGCCGCGGCGGGTGACCGATGCGCTGCGCGACGCGCTCGCCACCCTCGGCGATCGGCCGGCCTGCCTGGCGCGCAGCCTGACGAAGCCGCACGAGCGATATCAGCGCGGCCACCTCTCGGACCTCATCGAGGCGCTCGAGGCCGAGGGCGAGGTGCGCGGGGAGTGCACGCTGGTCATCGGCGGGGCGACCGCCCGGCAGGCGGCTCGTGACGCGGCGGTGGCTGACGGCGTGCTGCTCCTCGCCAACGGGGCACCGGACCGTGCGATCCAGGAGCTGTTGGTGGCGCGGCACGGCCTGTCCAAGCGCGATGCATACGCCCTCGTCCTCGACCTGCGAGACCGATGACCGCGGAGATCGTGGAGCGCGTTCGGCGTTCGTCGCGCTACCGCGACGTCGATCCGGCGCTCGTCGGGCGACTGGCCGCCGAAGAGCTGCCGCGCGCGCGCAACGCGGACGACGCGGTAAAGCGCGTGAAGCGGCGGCTCCACCAGGTGGTCGGCGCGTTCCGCGGCCCGTCATCGTTGGCCGATCTCGGCCCGGCCTGGCATGGCGATCTCCGCCAGCCTTCATTCCGCGCCGCGTGCGAGGGGGTCCTGCGCAGTCACGCCTCGACCCGGGAACGGCTCCCGTACCTCGATCGCTTCTACGCCAGCGTCTGGGAGCACACCGGTGTTCCCGGACGCCTCATGGACCTCGGCTGCGGTCTGAATCCCGCGGCCCTGCCGTGGATGGAGGTCCGCGACGCGACCTACCTTGCCTTCGACGCCGATGCGCGCGTGCTCGCTGCCGCCGAGGACTTCCTGACCCTCGTCGGGCAGCCGCACGAGGCACGTGCCGGCGACCTGGTGACCGAGGTGCCGAGCGCCACCGCCGACGTGGCCCTGCTCCTCAAGCTCGTCACGACGCTCGACCGCCAGGATCCCGACGCCGCGGGTCGAGCGCTGCGCGCGCTCAACACGCGCCACGCGGTCGTCACCTTCGCGACGCGATCGCTCGGCGGGCGCGCCGATGGCCGGGAGGGAGCCTATCGGCGACGCCTGGACCGCCTCCTCGCCGAGTCGGGACGTGTCAGCGTCGTTGCGGAGGCATCGATTCCCAATGAGCTCGTGTTCGTGCTGACCCTCGATCCGCATGGCTGAGCCGCTCGTCACGCGCCGCGGGACGCTGGCGGTGCCGACCTTCCTGCCCGATGCGACACGCGCCGGCGTGCGGGGCACGAGCAGTGAGGACCTCCGCGGCATTGGCATCGAGGGCCTCGTGGTCAACGCGTTCCACCTGCTGCGCCGGCCGGGTGCGCGAGTGGTGCAGGCGGCGGGGGGGATCCATCGGTTCATGGACTGGGATGCACCCGTCCTCAGCGACTCGGGCGGCTTCCAGGTGTGGAGCCTCATCCGCCAGGATCCCGAGCGCGGCGTCATTCGTGACAACGAGGTGATCTTCCGAGAGCCCTCGACCGGGGAGAAATGGACCCTGACGCCCGAGCGGGTGGTCAACCTCCAGTTCCAGCTCGGCTCGGACATCATCGTCTGCCTCGACGACTGCACCGATGCGGATGCGCCGATGGAAGAGCAGGAACGCTCGGTCGAGCGCACCGTGAAATGGGCACGCCGCAGCCGCGAGGAATTCGATCGCCAGGCCGATCAGCGGAGTGGCGAGGCACCGCGAATCTTTGCCGTGGTCCAGGGCGGCAGCGTGGAAACGCTGCGCCGCCAGTGCGCGACCACCCTGGCCGGGATCGGGTTCGACGGCTTCGGCTTCGGCGGCTGGCCGCTCGCGGGGGATGGCTCCCTCCTTGCCGAGCCGATGCGCTGGGTGGCCGAGTCGTTGCCGACGGCGACTCCCAAGCACGCGCTCGGCGTCGGCCGCCCGGATCACGTGGTCACCGCCTTCGCACTCGGCTACTCGATCTTCGACTGCGCATTACCAACCCGCGACGCGCGTCACGGACGGCTCTACGCGTTCCGCGATGGCTGGGGCGGGCGGCGACCGGCCCCCGACGACGACTTCTACCGCGCCGTCCGCATCCACGATGCGGACCACCACGCCGACCACGGCCCGATCGAGGATGGCTGCGACTGTCCGGTCTGCGCGCGCCACTCGGTGGCGTATCTCCATCACCTGTTCAAGGTGGGCGACGCATCGGCCGAGCGGCTGGCGACACTCCACAACCTCCGTTTTTACGTCCGGCTCTTCGCGCTGCTCCGGGAGGTCGGCCCAGTCGCGTAGGCGCGCTCTCAGCCGTGTGCGGCGGCCTGGGCGGGATCCTCACGGCCCAGCGTGTCGGGGTTCACGCCCCGCGCTCGGGCCAGCCGCTCGGTGAGGAGCTGGAGCGCAACCGCCGAGCTGAGGAGCGAGCCGGCCACGCCCGGCACGCGTCCGGTGTGGGGCACGACGATCCGGCCTGCCGGCGTGTCGGTGTCCGAGACCTGGTGTGCCCGAGCTTCGGAGAAGATCCCTGCGGCCGTCATGCCCAGGGCCCGGGCGGCGGCGAGTGCCCGGTCCGCACGCTCGCGGACGACCGCTGGCGCGGCGTCGTCGGTGTCCACCAGGACAAGGCCGGTCCAGCGGTCGGCGGCCGCGAGGTGGCCGTGCATGATCGTCTCGAGCTCGTGAGCCGCGGTCGGGAGGCGAGCCCCCTCCGCGACCTTTAGCGCCAGTTCGCGCGCCGTCACATGGTCCACACCGCCGCCGGCGACGAGCAGCCGGTCGATGCCGCGCAGGGCCGCCGCCGTATCGGCCATCGGTCGCGCGTCCTCGCCGACATCGAGGAGCGCCCGGATGGCGGCGGCGTCGGGCTTCTCGCCTCGAAGCCGGCTCGCGAGGGCCACGCCGACGACCAGCGGCGCGAGGTAGCCGATCGTGTGGCACCAGCTCTGATCCTGCTCATCGGTCTGGACAACGAGCTCGGCCAGTCCCGCCCCGGGCGACCTGTTGCTCACCGTGATGAGCGCGGTCGTCGAGCCGGCAGCGCGAGCGGCCCGGATCGCCTCGTTCGTGGCGAAGGTGTTGCCCTCGTGCGACGCGGCGATGAGGACGCCCTCGGCCGGGGGGTGACGCAGGACCTCGAGTGGCGGGACGACGGTCACGGTCCTGCCTGCGGGGAGCTCCATGGCCTCGCTCAGCAGCGCCGCGACCCCCATGGCCGCATGCTCGGACGTGCCGCAGCCGGTCACAAGGATGGGACGGCCGCCGTCCGCCGCGTTGCGAAGGGCCGCCGCAACTGCCTCGAAGGCGTCATCGGCGGCGAGTCGATGCAGCAGCCGCTCGGCGAGCGCCGGCTCGGCGGCGATCATCTCGCTCATGAGGTATGGCGGCTTGCCGCGGAAGGCAGGCATCTGCGAGGCGGCCCATGGCTCGGGGGCGCCCGGGAGGGGGGTGCTCGCGGCATGTCGCATCGGCGTGGCTACAGCGTCGGCTTCAGGACCATCATCGCCACGATAGCCGCGATGGCGATGATCTCGGCCCAGTGTGCAGCGCGCACGGCGGGTTCGTCGAAGGCGGCTCGCAGCTCGGGCGTGATGGTGCCGGCCTCGGTGGCGTTGTCGAGGGCCGCCTCGAACCCCCGGCCCCTCGGCAGGAAGACTGTCGGCACCAGCAGCCCGATGCCGAGGGCCAGCACGAGCGAGATCGACATCCACGGCGTGGTCAGGCCGAGCCAGGGATACCCCTGGGCCCAGGCGGTGATGAAGCCCGCCGGCAGGATGGCCATGGAGCTGAGGATCACCATCCGCTCGAACGGCGCCGATGCGGCCAGCAGGCTGCGAGTGCGGCCGATCTCGTCGGTTCGCTTCGCGGCATCGAGGACGAGCCACCGCCCGACGAGTCCGGCGACGAGCACCATCGCCAGCCCGATGTGGACCAACTTCATGATCTGGGCGAGGCTCTCCATCCTCAGTTCGCGTGGGTGCGCATGGGGATGCGCACCCCGCGCTCTTCGGCGACCTCGATCGCGCGCTCGTAGCCGGCATCGGCGTGACGGAGCACGCCCATGCCGGGGTCGGTCGTGAGCACCCGCTCAAGGCGAGCAGCCGCCTCGGGCGTGCCGTCGGCGACGACCACCATCCCCGCATGGAGCGAGTAGCCGATCCCGACGCCGCCACCGTGGTGGAAGCTGACCCAGGTCGCGCCGGCGGCCGTGTTGACCAGCGCGTTGAGGATCGGCCAGTCCGCGATGGCGTCGGAACCGTCCTTCATGGCTTCGGTCTCGCGATTCGGGCTCGCCACCGAGCCCGCGTCGAGGTGGTCGCGACCGATGACGATGGGGGCGGCGACCTCACCCGAGGCGACCAGTTCGTTGATGCGGAGCCCGGCCTTGGCCCGGTCGCCGTATCCGAGCCAGCAGATTCGCGCGGGCAGCCCCTGCACCGGGACCTTCTCGGCCGCGAGGCGAAGCCAGCGCTGGAGGCCGACGTCGTCCGGGAAGAGCTCGGCCAGGGCCGCGTCGATGGCTGCGATGTCGCTCGTCTCACCCGACAGGGCCGCGACCCGGAAGGGGCCCTTTCCCTCGCTGAACAGCGGACGGATGAAGGCCGGAACGAATCCGGGGAAGTCGAAGGCGTTCTCGACACCCGCTTCCTGGGCGAAGGCGCGAATGTTATTGCCGTAGTCGAAGGTGACCGCACCCGCCGCCTGGAAGGCGAGCATGGCCCGCACGTGATCGGCCATCGAGGCCTTGCTGCGGCGGACGTACTCGTCGGGGTCTGACGCTCGAAGCGCGAGCGCCGCACCAACGGACATGTCGTTGGTGACATACCCGTTGAGGGGATCATGCGCCGAGGTCTGGTCGGTCACGAGGTCGGGGCGCCAGCCGCGCCTGACGAGCTCGGGCAGGACATCCGCGGCGTTCCCGATGAGCGCGACTGAGCGACCGATACGCTCCGTGCGCCAGCCGTCGACCATGGCAACCGCCTCGTCCAGCGAATCGGTCAGCTCGTCCACGTAGGCGACGTCGAGGCGTCGGCGCGCGCGAGCCTCGTCCACCTCCACGACCAGCGCGGCCCCACCGTTCATCGTGATGGCCAGCGGCTGGGCGCCGCCCATGCCGCCAAGGCCGGCGGTCAGGGTGGCCGTCCCGGCGAGGGTGCCGCCGAAGTGCTGGCGGGCCGCCTCGGCGAACGTCTCGTACGTGCCCTGGATGATTCCCTGGGTGGCGATGTAGATCCACGACCCGGCGGTCATCTGGCCGTACATCGTGAGGCCCTTGCGCTCCAGCTCGCGGAACGTCTCCCAGGTTGCCCAGTGCGGCACGAGGTTGGCGTTGGCGATGAGGACACGTGGCGCATCGGCCGTGGTGCGGAAGACGCCGACGGGCTTGCCGGACTGGATGAGCAGCGTCTCGTCATTCTCGAGGCGTTGGAGCTCGGCGACGATCGCGTCGAACGCCTCCCAGGACCGAGCCGCCCGGCCCGTGCCGCCGTACACGACCAGGTTGTCCGGGTCCTCGGCCACGTCGGGATCGAGGTTGTTCATCAGCATCCGCAGGGCGGCCTCCTGCTGCCAGCCCTTGCAGGTCAGCTCGGTGCCGCGGGGCGCGCGCACGGTGCGCGGACCGCTCCTCGGTTCGATGGCCGTCATGGGCCGATGATAGTTGCCTTCCGCGATGGCGCCGGTGACGGTCGCGGATGGAGACCGCATCCTCGATGCGGGTGCTACGAGGTCGCCGAGAGGAAGAACGCGACGGCGAAGCCCAGGACCACGACGAGGCTGACGACAGGCCCACCCTGCTCGTGCGACTCGGGAATCATCGTGTCGGCGAGCATGGTCAGGATCGCCCCCGCCGCGAACGCCTGGACGACGGCCTCGGTCTCGGGCCGCATGGTGTCGAACGTCAGGAACCCGACCGCGGCTGCCACGCCCGAGGCCAGGGCGACGATGATCCACGTGCCGAGCACGAAGCCGCGCCCGTGGCCCTCATCGGTCAGGTCGCGAGTTCCCGCCAGGCCCTCGGGCAGGTTGGACACCGCGACGGCTGCCAGGAACGAGACCGACACGCCGAGCCCGCCGATGAGCGAGGCACCGAGGACGATCGACTCGGGGATCCCGTCCAGGAGCGCGCCGAGGACGATGGCCAGGCCGTGGGTCTTCGGCTGGGCCTCGTCGCCGTCATTGCCTCCGCCCTTCCGGCGGCCGATGCGCGAGATGAGCCGGTCCCCGGCGTAGTAGACCACCGCCCCCGCGGCGAGCCCCAGTGCAACGGGGCCGGTGCCGCCGGTGCCGAAGGCCTCCTCGGTCAGATCGAACGCCAGTGCGCTGATCAGCGCTCCGGCTCCGAATGCCATGACCGCGGCCACGAGTCTGCGTGGGACGTCGATGAACAGGGCGAGCAGAGCGCCGATGACGAGCATGGACCCGGCAACCAGGCCCCAGAGAGCCGCCTCGAGCATCGGGATCAGTCCTCGCCGAACGGGTTTGGACGCTTCGGTCCCTCAGGCGGCAGCTTGAACAGGTCGTCGGGATCGCGCTTCGACGGCATTGGCAGCGGCCAGCCATCCTCGTCATCGTCCGCCGGCTTGCTCGCGCGAAGGAGCCCGGCCCATGCGTCGGGGGCCGTCTCGCCGGAGAGCTCGCGGCGGTAGACCGGGTACCGATCGTCGCCGGCGGCCCGTTCGAAAGCGGCCGCCTCGTAGACGGACGCGGGACCCGGCGACGGCAGCCAGGCGTCGTCGCTGCTCTCGGGGTACGCCTCGACCGCGGTGATCCCGCGCCGATCGAGCTCGGCACAGACCGCCCCCAGGAGCGCCAACCCGACGTCGGCGCGCTCCTCGGCCGTTGTAGCCGGGCCGGCCTGGAGGCATGTCACGACCCACGGAGCAGGAGACTCGGGAAGGTTCGGATAGCGGTCGCGAATGTCCTGCGCCCGCGGGTAGAGGCTCAACGGTCCGAACTGCGCGTAGCCGACCGCGATCCGTTCGACCGCATCGGTCCGGAATGCCAGCATCGCGTACGACCCGGCGATGCCGCGGCCCGCCAGCAGGCGAGAGCGCTTCAGGGACTCGCGGGCCCCGACGTCGGTGGCGTCGGCCTCGGGCGCCTTGCGCCCACCATCGATGCGCTCCCAGTAGTCGCAGGTCTGGCAGCGGGCCCCGACATCGGCGGGCGCGGGGATCTCGTCGAACGTGCCTTCGTCGAGCAGCGCGAACTCCAGCTCAGGCATCGGCGTGAGCGCGCCCTGTTGCCTCGTTGGCGAGGAGGTCTCCGGCATGGATGAGGGCACGGATCGTCCCGATGTCAGCGGACGGCGATCGGTCCGCGTCAAGGTGTGGCACCAGCCGCCGGATCGCATGGTGCGCAGTGGCCACGCCGACCCCGGGGCGGAGCGGAGCACGGAAATCGAGCCCCTGCGCCGCGCACAGCGCCTCGATGGCGAGCACGTGCTCCGCCCTGTCGACAGACTCGCGGAGGTGAAGCGCCGCGGTGCCCCCCATGGACACATGGTCCTCCTGGTTCGCGCTGGTCGGGATCGTATCGACCGACGCCGGATGCGCCAGGGTCTGGAGCTCGTTGACGAGCGCCGCGGCCGTGTAGTGCGCGATCATCAGCCCGCTCTGCACGCCAGGGGCCTCAGACAGGAACGCCGGCAAGCCCGACAGATGAGCGTCGACGAGACGGGCCGTCCGGCGCTCCGAGATCGATGCCAGCTCGGCAACCGCCATCGTCGCGTAGTCGAGTGCCAGTGCC
>DATBRU010000139.1:0-3945 GCA_036560105.1 Candidatus Limnocylindria bacterium
TCGCGTACACGCCGGAGTTGCTGGTCGGCATCACTCACGACGATCCGTACGTGACCGACGAGCCCTGGATCCGCTTCGACGCCTGCCTGCCGGTCAGCGGACCGATGAGGGTGAGCCACCCGATCGGCTACCGATACCAGCAGCCCGGCCTGTGCGTCGCTCGTCGGCACGTCGGCGGGCTTGAGGAGATCGCCAAGACGTTCTCCTACATCGGCGTGGAATGGCTGACCTCCGATGACTGGGGCCTGCGCGGTGGTCCGCCCTTCGAGGTTTATCACTGCACGCGAGCGGCCGACGGCCGGCTCGAACGGATCTGCACCGATGCGTACGTACCGCTCGAACCTATGAATCGCAACCAGGAGTGAGGGTGATGAACGGCTTCGAGTTCAGCGAGCACATCGCACGGTCGCCTCGGGAGGTCTTCGAGGTGATCTCCAACCCGACCGAAGCGACGAAGTTCCTCGACAACATCAAGGAAAGCACGCAGCTCACCGAGGGACCGATCGCGGTGGGCACCATGTTTCGAGAGACCCGCCTCATGGGCGGAAAGGAAGCCAGCGCGGACCTGGTCGTCAACGCCTACGAACCGAACACGCACGTCGGCATCGGCACCGAAGCCGAGGGCATCAAGGTCACCTACCACTACCGCCTGTCGCCCGAGGATGACGGCACGCGGCTCACGTGGGTCTGCGAGCTGCAGGCCAGTGGCCTGCGCAGGATGATGCTGCCCATGGTGGCCGCGATCATGAAGAAGGAGGACGGAGATCACCTGCAGCGGCTGAAGCGATACCTCGAGACCGAATAGGGACGCCCGCCGGCCGCTACGGCGGTCCGTCCTCGTGGGCGTCGACGAGGGGATGCAGGTGTGCCGATTCGCCGGACAGCAGCGGCACCCGGGCGAGCCACGCCTCGGCGGTCGCTGCATCGGCGCACTCGATGACGTGGAAGCCGGCGAGCCACGGCTCGTCGCTCGCGGCATCGTCGGTCTCTCCGCCGATTCGCCGCACCCGCTCGCGAGAGGCGAGCGCTGAGGAGAGGACGCTCGCGCCGGCGGCACGGAGTTGGGCGCTGAAAGCCACGTTGTCGCGGACGTTCTGCTCCCGCACTTCGGGATCGAGGGAGGCCCAGGCCGCCTCATCGGAGTAGAGCAGGAGCAGGAACCGCATCGGTGCCTCCAGGTGGACCCACGACGAAGTGTCGGTCAGCGGGATCCTAGCGGGGCTCGGGCTTCTCCGGTTGGCTCTGCTGGCCGGCCCATGATCGGGCCAGGCCGCGTTCGGTCGGCTCGTCCTGCTGGCGCCGGTATTCGTCCTCCTCGGCGCGCTCGCGCTCGAGCTCCTCGCGCGCCCAGCGAACCGCGTGCTCGCGCCGCGGCCAGACGAATCCGGGCTCGACGACGCGCAGAGTGTCGAGGTTCACCACGACCCAGCCGCCGGCCTCCGGGGCCGCCACGACGCCGAGGGGGCTCAGGTCGGGATCATTCGGGGCAGCCGCGGGCGCGCCAATGGCCGCGGGAGCGTCGCCGGAGTGCGTCTGCGTCATCGTGCCTGCCTTCCTGGCCACCATGCCCGTTTCTCGGGCACGTGTACCGGGTCGCGCGAGGGCACGCGGCGACGGATGGCCACGATACCCCGGCCTGTCAAGGCCGCAGGCAGCAGAGGTCGGTCGGCCGTCAGTCCCGCGGCGGGATGTAGGGAACGTCGGCGACGATCGTGTTCGGCCGCGAGAAGAGGCGGAGTTTCAGCCGGAGCCCGGTCTGGTTGTGCAGGAAGTTCTCCCACCAGTGGCGCGGGACGACCTCGTTGAGCACGACCACGATCGGCCGCTCGGGAGCCTGCTCCTGGAGCGCATCCATGTAGGCCAGCAGCGGGCCGATGAGCGCGCGATATGGCGACTCGACCACGATCAGCGCGGTCGACGAGGCCCATGACGGCCATCGCCGGCGC
Source organism: Candidatus Limnocylindria bacterium (assembly GCA_036560105.1). Taxonomy (GTDB): domain Bacteria; phylum Chloroflexota; class Limnocylindria; order QHBO01; family QHBO01; genus JACDBZ01. The sequence continues at coordinate 1,947 of DATBRU010000139.1, forward strand.
ATCTCGTTGGCCGCGTCGGGGTCGTTGGTGACGTGGACCGCGACCGCCTCGGAGCTGATCGAGTTGGCGAAGGCGATCGCGGCGAGCGCTGGGCGATCGAGGCGCGCGATCGGCACGATCACGATCGGCTTGGCGGAGACCTCCTTCGCCTCGGGAATGTGGTCGATCTCGAGGGCATTGCCGAGGTCGCGGTAGTGCCGGTTGATGGCCATCAAGAGGGCCATGAGCATCGGCACGAGCACGATCACGAGCCACGAGCCCTGGAAGAAGTTGCTCGTCCCGACCACGACCGCCACCACCGCGGTGGTCGCCGCCCCGAGGCCGTTGATGAGCAGTCCGGGGCGCCATCCCGCCTCGCGCCGTCGCCACCAGCGCACGAGCATGCCCCCCTGCGAGAGCGTGAAGGCGATGAAGACTCCCAGGGTGTAGAGCGGGATCAGGCCGGAGACGCTGGCGTTGAAGCCGACGAGCAGGCCGATGGCCATGAGCGACAGCGCCACGATCCCGGTCGTGAAGGCGAGCCTCTCGCCGCGGAAGGCGAACTGGCGGGGGAGATACCCGTCGCGCGCCAGGAAGCTCGACAGTCGCGGGAAGTCGGCGAAGCTCGTGTTCGCGGCCAGCACCAGGATGAGAGCGGTGGCCACCTGGGCCACGATGAGCACGAACCCGTCGCCGGTCAGCTGGCGCACGAGGAGGCTCAGGACCGTCTGCTCCTCGGTCGGGTCGGGAATGATCTTGAGCGTCGTCACCAGGTAGGCGATGCCGATGAACAGCGTGGCGAACACGATCGCCGCCCACGTCAGCGTGGTGCTCGCGTTCTTCCACTCCGGTGGCTTGAATGCCGGGACGCCATCCGAGACGGCCTCGACGCCGGTCAGCGCCACCGCGCCCTGGCTGAAGGCTCGCAGGATGAGGAACAGCCCGAGGGCCTGGGTGCCTTCCTCGACGGCCTCCCACGCGGCCGGGGCCTCGAACGGCGGAACGTTGCCGAGGGCCGTCTGGACCACGCCGTACGCGATGATGCCGAGCATGATCACGATGTAGGCGTAGGTCGGGACCATGAAGATCGTGCCGGACTCGCGGATGCCACGCAGGTTGCCGAGCATGAGCAGCGACACCATCAGCACGCCGATGATGACGCGCCAGTCGAATAGCCCCGGCAGGATGGAGGTCAGGGCGGCCACGCCGGCCGAGACCGAGACCGCGACCGTCACCACGTAGCCGATGAGGAGCGCCGCGGCGGCCAGCACGCCCATCGTCGGCCCGAGGTTGTCGCTGGCGACGATGTAGCTGCTGGCGCCATGCGGGTAGGCCTTGATCGTCTGCCGATAGGAGACGGTCACGATGGCCAGCATGATGGTGATCAGCCCGGCCAGCGGCAGGGTCAGCGCGAGCGCTCCGGCGCCGGCCGCGACCAGCACGCGCATGATCTCTTCGGGACCGTAGGCGGACGAGCTGATGTTGTCGCTCGAGAAGATCGCCAGGCCCTTGGTCTTGGTAAGGCGCTCGTGCTCCTCGCGGTCGCGATGGATCGGACGACCGATCAGCCAGGTCCGCATTCGACGCAGGGACGCCGTGCGCCCGCGCCGATCGAGGACCGTCCGCTCGGTCGCCACGAGCTCGCCCTCGTCGTCCCCACGCTGAAAGCGCCCTTCGAATGGGCGCACGATCCGCACGTAGGCGTCACCGGGTCGCTTGCCACGACCGTGGCGGCGGACCTCGAGCAGGGGATCGACCTTGCGCGGGTCGGGTGGCTCAGGCGAACGTGTCACGGCCGGGAACGGTAGCACTCTCCAACAGAAGGACGAGTCCCTCGAGCGGCTCCAGCTCGAGCCCGTCGAGCGAGACGGCGCCTCGGCGTCCTCCCGTGGCGACCACGACCGTGCCGCGTGACTCCCTCATGGAACGCAGGTCGCACGCGCGGACCTCGTCACCGACGTTGAGGAGCACGAGCAGACGCTCGTCGCCGGCCTCGCGGCGCCAGGCAAGGACGTCCGGC
>DATBRU010000140.1:0-4954 GCA_036560105.1 Candidatus Limnocylindria bacterium
ATCTTCCTTCCCGACTGGATGGCTCGACGGATCCCGATCATCGGCACCACGGCGCTCATTGCCGGGGTGGCTCTCAACCTCCGATCGTGGCTCCGCCCGCAGGTCACGATGGCCCGGTCTCAGACCTGGTGGTGTGCGACAACTGGCCGATAGGCTCGCGGGGGGAGGGCCCAGTCATCCAAGCCCCGCAGCTGGCGGTCGTCTGCGTTCGGGCGGCCCATTCGGCCCTGCCGCGTCGGGGAAGCGGCCCGCTCCCGACGGGCCGTCTGGCGGCTGGATTGGGGCCGAGTGTCACATGCGCCGTACCCCTTGGTCGGCACAGAGTCGGTGGTAACAACTCCAACGAAACACCAAAGAGAGGGTGATTCAATAATGACTCGTCGATTGAGGGGCCTCGGCATCGTCCTTAGCCTCATCGGCCTCGCGTTCGTCGTCGCCGGCGGATTCGCATTTTTCAAGGTGCAGGAGGGAACGGCATCCCTCAAGGCCTTCAGCGCAGCCCAGAACGTCGAACTGACGTACAACGACGACGGGCAGCTCATTGACCGCGGCGAGACCGCCGGCGCAGACGCGATCATGGCGCTGCTGACCGATGACTGGGGCTACCCAGTCGCCGCCAGCGAGCTCGACCCGGCGGATCCCACCGTCAACACGGCCAGCGAGTACATGTACCAGATGGCGACCGTCGCCTATCACACGCTTCATGGCGTGCAGACGATCGTTCTCGAAGAGGACGTCGAGTACAACGGCGAGGTGTTCGCCGCGGGGACGTACGAGTTCCCGGTCGACGGCCGCTACTGGGCCGACTTCGACCGCGAGCATCCGATCGAAGGCCCGGCACGTGCCCAGGCCTGGACCGGCGTCGCACACGCACTCATCGGGGAGCTCGGAGTCGGGACCGTCACGGCCCAGGCACTGCAGCTCGGACTCGCCCTGGCCGGCCTGTTCGCCGGCCTTGGTGGAACCCTGATCCTGACCGGTGCCGGCCTCGTGTGGGCCACCCAGCCCGAGAAGGTGCGAGCTCCGGCCCTCCGGACCGCCACCGAGACCATCTGACCCACTCGAGAAGGCCCGGGCCATCGGGCCCGACCCTCTCGGGAAGCCCGTCCGCCGACGCGATCCATCGAGGATCGACGGGGCGGACGGGTTCCTTCGTGTCCGGGATCGTGCACGCCGGCCTAATGCAGGCGGGACTCCCAATCAAGGGGGACGCGGTCGGCCGGTCCCGGAACCGGCTGGCTGGCGGGGTGCTCGCGCGGCGCAACCAGCTCGGGACCCTCGAGGTACGTCTCCGCCGGGTAGTCCCAGAACCAGTCCTCATCGGGCTCGAAGCTCTGGACCACCCCGTGACCGGCATCGGCAGCATGGTGCATGGCGTGCTGGGACACCGATGAGTCACAGCAGCCGACGTGACCGCACTGGGCGCATCGGCGCAGGTGGAACCACCATCCGCCGGTGGCGATGCACTCGACGCAGCCGGAACCGCTGGGCGGCACAGTCGGGTCGATTCCTGCCGTGTCCATCAAGGGTGAACCTCGAATCTTGCCTGGATGTTTCCTGTTGACGACCTCGAGCCCGTTTCGGCAGCCGGTAGACTCCGGCGTATGGCAGAAGAGCTCGTACCCACCGAGCCGTTCGGGTTGCGAGGCGACGATCAGCATATCTGGCACATCGCCGCCGGGGAGCGGTGGAGCGATGGCACGCTCGTCGGCTACCGGACGGAGTGCGGCCGCAACTATCCGCCGGTTGGGCAGCGCAGCGAGCTCGATGGGCTCACCGACGTCTGCTCCGACTGCCAGGCGCAGCTCGCCCGGCGACACTGAATCGGGCCAGTGTCACAGGGGGCCGGGGCAATTCACTGGAAGCGCCGTTGACTGCCCTGGACGCGACCGATACATCGGGAAGACTCCTCCGGCACGCATTGACCGATCCAGCGACCACCGGGGTTCCCGCCACGCGCCTGTCACGATCACCATCCCGCGTGGCGACCGCGACTAGGGCCGCTCCAGCCCATGGGCCTCGAGAAGGGGCGCATCGGCGAGGACCTTGGCCGTCGCTCCATCGGCGACGATGAGACCGCCATCCATGACCACCGTGCGAGGCAGAACCTCGGCCACGAGCCGCATGTCGTGCGTGGCCACGATGAGCGTCTGGTCGAGGGCCCGCAGGAGGTCGATCAGCTGGCGGCGCCCGCGCGGGTCCAGGCCGGCCGATGGCTCGTCGAAGACGAGAATCGACGGGTCCATCGACAGGACGGTGGCCAGGCCCACGCGCTTGCGCTGGCCGATGGACAGGTGCGACGGCAGCCGGCGCTCGAACCCGGCCATACCCACGGCGTCGAGGGCGCGCTCGACGCTGCCGTGGATCGCATCGGCGGCCATGCCCATGTGCAGGGGGCCGAAGGCGACGTCGTCGAAGACCGTCGGGCTGAAGAGCTGGTCGTCCGGATCCTGGAAGACGAGTCCGACCTCGGCCCGGACACGCTTCACGTTCGAATCGTCCACCTGCGCGCCGCCGATGCGGACCACGCCGTGGCTTGGCCGGTTGATGCCGTTGAGGTGGAGCATCATCGTCGACTTGCCTGCCCCGTTCGGCCCCACCAGCGCCACCTTTTCACCCCGATCGATCCGCAGGTCGATGCCCCTGAGCGCCTCGTGCCCATCGGGATAGGAGAAATGGAGGTGCTCGAGCTCCACGGCGGCGGTTGCGGGCTCGGTCACCGGGCGGCCGCGGTGAGCTGGGCGGCCACCACCCACCCGGCGAGCAGGGCCAGCACGAGGGCGAGGGTGACCCACTCGACCGGCCGAATCGCGCGCAGCTCCATGTGGCGGAACGTGCCCTCGAACCCCCGCGCCTGCATGGCCGCGTAGATCCGCTCGCTGCGCTCGTAGCTCCGCAGGAACAGCGCGCCCACCATGCTGCCGGTCACCCGTGCGCGCCAGGCGATGCTGCCCCCGGAATGGCCGGCGGCGACCTCGGCCGAGCGCGATGCTCGCGCGCGCAGCATGCGCCGCGCCTCGTCGCCAAGGACGGCCAGGTAGCGGTACATGAAGCCGATGATCGCGACCAGGATTCGCGGGAGGCGCAGCTCGCGGAGCGCATCCAGGAGGTCATGGAACGGCGTTGTGTAGGTCAGCAGCAGTGCGACCTGGATGGAGAGCCAGCTCTTCAGGACGACCGTGAGAAAGAGTCGAAGCCCGTCGCCGCTGATGGTGAGATCGATCGGCCCGAGCTCGATGGTCGCGATCGGCTGCCCGGGGCCAAGAAAGACGATCGGCACGGCGGCGAGCAGGAACGGCGTCGCCACGAAGGCGCCGCGGACGAGCCGCAGCGGACCGATGCGGGCCACCGTCGCGACCGCGGTGAGCGCCGCGAACCCAAGCAGGAGTGCCACATAGGCGCCCACCGGCAGGAGGCTGATCGCAAGGATCGCCGCGAAGGCGAGCGGCAGCTTGATCCGGGCGTCCAGCGCGTGAACCGGCGAGGCGCGCGGGATCGAGCGGTCGAGGTCCAGCTAGGCCTCCGGGTCCTGCGGTCGCCGGCGCGCGAGCATGCTTCCCACCAGCCACACGACGCCGAGAACCACGCCGACGCCGATGACGCCGGCGATCACGGTCGCCAGTGGCCCGTCGACGCCCGGGAAGACGTAGTCCGGCATGATGCTGAACGGGCTGTCCTGCGCGAGCCCTCCGAAGCCGTGATCCTCGGCCACACGCTCCAGCCCGTCGGGACTGGTGCTGGCAAGGAACGAGGCCGCCACCACAACCACGACGACGATCGCCAGCGCGACGACCACCCAGACGGTGCGGCTTCGCGTCGATGGACGCGTGTCGTTCGTCATCGGGCCGTGGTCATGTGGCCGGCTGCGCATCGCGCAGCTTGAACAGGTCGGCGCGTGTGGCGCGGATGAAGGCCAGGGCCGCCACGGTGATGAGCGCCTCACCGATGCCGATGAGGGCGTGCGACCCGACAAGTGCCGGGAGGGCGATGTTCATCGGCACGATGCCTGAGAAGCCGAGCTCGAGCGCCATGGCCGCCGCACCGGCCACGACCGCAGCCCACGCGGCGATCCCGGCGGCCGGCAGCCGTCCGCGCTCCTCCCCCCCGAGCACCCGGGCCAGGACTCGATAGAGCGCATATCCGCCGAGCGTGCCGATCACGCCCATGTTGAAGATGTTGGCTCCCATGATCAGCAGGCCGCCATCCTGGAGGAGGAGTCCCTGCACCGCGATCACCGAGGCCATGACCAGGGTCGCAGCCCAGGGGCCGAGCATCACCGCTGCGAGGACGCCACCGAGCAGATGCCCGCTCATGCCTGGCCCGACCGGGAAGTTGAACATCTGCGCCGCGAAGATGAAGGCGGCCATGACCCCGAGCAGCGGCACCGCGCGCTCGTCGAGCGTCTCGTTCGTCCGGCGCACCGCGATCGCCAGCACGATCGCGGTGACGACCCACATGGCGATCGCGATCGGGAACGACACGAAGCCGTCCGGCGCATGCAGGAGATGAAGGCCGCCCATGACCCCGCGATTCTACGCATGGCCCGGCGCTTGTTGCAAGAGGTTGCAGCTCGACGGATGGTCCTATACTCGGCGCCCGATGAAGGCCATATCCGAGCTCGACGAACCATGGCGCTCTCTCCCCGATCGGCTGCGGGCGCGAGGACTGCGCTGGACTCCGCAGCGCCAGGCGGTGGTCGCGGTCCTCGCCACGTCCGATGGCCACGTCACCGGCTCGGAGATCGTGGAGCGGTGTCGCGCCATCGACGCGACGACCATTCCGTCGACGGTGTACCGCACGCTCGATGCACTCGAGGAGCTCGGCGTCGTCCGGCACGCCCACGGGGCGGACGGTCGAGAGGAGTACCACGTCCAACCTGGCGTGGAGCACGGCCACCGCTACTGCGTCGCGTGCGGCCAGCACTGGGACATCGAGCCCGGCACGCCCGAGGCCG
>DATBRU010000141.1:0-20624 GCA_036560105.1 Candidatus Limnocylindria bacterium
ATCAACTCCACCGTTCGAGGCGGCGCCCTCGCCGTCATCAGCCTGCTCGCCCTGGCGACCGTCGTGTTCGCCAACGGCCGTGCAGCGAGCGGAGCACCATCCAGCACCGCGGGCGGCGAGGTCTCGACCTTCGGCGCAAGCGTGAGCGCCGATCCGAGCTCCTCCGCGTCCGCCACAGCGTCGGCTTCCGCCAGCGCGTCGCCCGACGACGACGAAGGCGGGCGCGAGGACGACGACGATGATTCGTCCAGCGCATCGGCCGGGGGTGGCCTCGATGGGTCGGCCAACGCCTCGCCCAGTGGCTCCCCGGACGCATCGGCCGATGATGACGATGACGGGGACGACGACGACAGCTCGGGTCCCGGTAACGGCGACGATGACGGGGACGACGACGACAGCTCGGGTCCCGGTAACGGCGACGATGATGATGACGACCCGGATGACGGGGACGACCACGACAACTCCGGCCCGGGCAACGGCGACGACGATGACGCTGACGACGACGACTCCGGGCACGGCGGCTGAGACGATCGGCGCGCTCGCTCTGGATGCTGCCCGCGACATGGCACGATGGGGGCGTGGATGACCACGCCCTCGTCGACGCCGCTCGAGGTGGCGATCGCGACGCCTTCGGCCGCATCGTCGAACGAGAGTCCGCCGCCGTATATCGCACGTGCCTCCGGATCCTCGGCCGGTCGCACGATGCCGAAGATGTGACCCAGGAGAGCTTCGTGGCCGCCTACCGAGCCATTGGCACGTACCGTGGAGAGGGGTCGGTGCGCGCGTGGCTCCTGCGCATCGCGCAACGCCAGGCCTACCGGCGCCTGGATCAGCGTCGACCGACGGCCGAGCTCGACGCCGTCGGGGAGGCCCGCCTGGCTGATCCAACCGGCGACCCGACGAGCATCGTGGCCGTCAACGAAGAGCGCGGCGAGATCAGGCGGGCCGTCGCCGCACTCCCGGAGCCGTACCGAGAGGTCGTATCGCTTCGCTTCTTCGGCGAGCTGTCCCTCTTCGAGGTGGCCGAAGTCACCGGGCGCCCGCTGGGCACCGTCAAGACGCACCTGCGCCGAGGGCTCGAGCGTCTGCGGCCGATCGTCGCCGGGAACGAGGCGGACCGATGACCCACCATCCGTATGGTCCGGACGAGCTCGACCGCGCCGATCCCGAGCTCGATGGCGTTGCGCATGCGCTCGAGCGGTACGCCACTGATGCGGAGGGTCCGCCGCCCTCCGACCTCAACTCGCGGATCCAGGCCGCCATCGGCCGCGAGCCCGACCCTGCCTTCGGCTGGTGGGCTGCGCTGCTCGCCGGACCGCGGGCGTGGCGTCCGGCCGGTCGCCTGGTCGCGATGGCGGCCGTGGTCGCGGTAGCGGCCGTCGGCGCGGTGGCGCTCGCGGGGATCGTGCAGAGCGTGCGCCCATCCGTCGGGACCTCTTCACCACCCTCGCCGCTCATCAGCCCCAGCGAGACCCCGATCGCAAGCCCATCGCCGACTCCGACGGTCAGCCCGTCCCCGACCGTGACGCCGACCCTCGGCCCGACCGTGGCTCCGACGCCGGACGCGGCCACGGCGGTCCCGACCCCATCGGATGACGATGACGACGAGACCCCCGAGCCGAGCGAGTCGGACAACAGCGGGCCGGGCGGGGGCGGCGGCGACGACGACAGCAGCGGCCCCGGCGGCGGCGGCGACGACGGCAGCGGCGGCTGAGCCTAGGTCCCTTCTTCGATGCCCCCCAGGGCCCACGTATCGGCGAAGGCGCCATCCTCGGCTCGGCCGCCGAAGAGGAGCACCCGGTCCCTTGCGGAGTCGACCACGAGCGCAGCTCCCGCACGAGGTTCGGGGGCCGCGCCCGCGGGCGTGAGCATCACGGCGTCCTCGGCACCGTCGCCCAGCAGCCACACGTCGCTGCGGAAAGCGAGGTCGAGACCCCTCCCGCCGAAGACGATGGTGGTGCCGTCGAGGCGGGCATGCGCGGGCAGATTGCGCTCCGGCGGCAGGGCGCCGGCGAAACGTGTCCAGCCATCCTCCCCAAGAGCCCAACGGTCGCCGAGCGCCGCCACTCCGGTGGTCTGACCGGCGTACAGGGTCAGCTCGCCGCGGTCCGTCCACCAGCAGGCATGGAGGCAGCGCTCGACCGGATGCTCGCCGCTCGGCGTCTCGTCGGTCCAGCTGCCCGCGGTGAAGTCGTAGGCCCGCGTATCGGCGAAGCGCGTGCCATCCGAGGTGAAGCCGTGGCTGATCCAGAGGCGCCCGTCCTGCCCGACCGCGCTGCAGCTGCCATAGCGCGCGACGGGCTGCGCGCCATCGGATGGGAGCTGCGCCCAGGTGTTGGCATCGGCGTCGTACGCCCAGAGGTCATTGAAGAACGTGGCGCCCGATTGGCCGGCGAAGATCACCAGCCCGACGCCATCGATCCATGCGGCCTCGTGCCCGAAGCGGCTGGAAGGACCCGACGGAGGCGCGAGCTCGGTCCACGCGTCGGATGCGAGGTCATACGCCCACAGATCGGCAAGAGCCGTTCCGCCATCCCGCCCGCCGAACAGGTAGGCGAAGGTGCCATCCGGGTCGACCGTCCAGCTGTGATCCTCCCGCTCCGCAGGTCCGGCAGCTTCGAGCCTTGACCACGCGAGCGGCGCCGCGGGGGCCCCGGATGCCGCGGACGAGACGCTCGGCGTGGCCGGCAGCGACCGCCCCGCGCTGGCCGAGGGCAGCTCCTGGGATGCCGGCTCCGACCCTGAGCTCGCGGGTGATACGCATGCCGCCAGGACGGCGACCAGGGCGAGCGTGGCCGATGCCGTCGCGGCCAGCTCGCCCGGTCGGTGGCTCAGCCCCGTGGGAGAGACTCCCACACGGCGAGCTCGTTGCCTTCGGTATCGGTGAAGACCCCGAACCAGCCCTGGCCGGGCACTTCCATCCTGGCCTGCACGACGACGCCGCCGAGCTCGGTGACCCTGGTCAGCGCCTCGTCGACGGACGTGACGTTGATGTATGTGCGGAGCTTGTCCGGTGCCATCTCGCCACGCTTGCCGATAGCCCCGCCAAGGCCTTCCTGGCCCACCGGGGTCGTGAACATGTGATAGCCCTCGAAGCCGGGTACCTCCGGTGGGAAGGACCATCCGAAGAGGGCCTCGTAGAACGTCCTTGCGCGCCCGGGATCGTCAGCCGGAATCTCGATGTGGGTGAAGTCGCCGTGCTCCATGGGTGCCTCCTTGCTGTGTCCGCTGCGAGATAGGTCTCCTGCAGGTCATACGCCATATAGGCGAGGGGGCGTTCGAATCACCGCGTGAGTCGGCGCGCGGGCTCATTGAGACAGGATATCGGGCGAACGACGTAGCCACGACTGCATCGAGTGCCGGGTCGCCGCCGCGCCGGGCGTCCGATGGCGCGAGCCGAGAGCCGGGAGAGGATCGGGTGGTCAACTTCCATCCGTGATTCGACTGGAGCCGATACCGACCAATGGACGCCGCAGTCAGGTTGCACATCGCCGCAGCACCCGCCGACCTTGCCACGTTGGCGACCGTCCTCCGCGGCACGCTCATGACGCCTGACGATCCGGCGTTCACCGCTGCCAGCCAGATCTGGAACGAGGCCCACCGGGCGACACCGATGGCCATCGTTCGCGTGGCCAACGCCGGCGACGTGGCGACCACCATCGAGTTCGCCAGGCTCAACAACATCGACATCGCGGTTCGCAGCGGCGGCCACAGCATGGCCGGCCACGGCTCAGGCGACGGCTCGCTGGTCATCGACCTGCGCGACCTGCGCGGCCTGCATATCGATCCGGCGCAGCGCCTCGCGTGGGCGGGCGCGGGCCTCACCGCGGGCGAGGTGACGTCGGCGGCAGCAGCCCACGGCCTGGCGGTTCCCTTCGGGGACACCGGCTCGGTCGGCCTCGGGGGAATCACCCTCGGCGGTGGCATCGGCTGGCTGGTCCGAAAGCACGGCCTGACGATCGACGCACTCCTCTCGGTTGAGATCGTGACGCCCGATGGCGACGTGCTGACGGCCTCGGCGGACGAGAACGAGGACCTGTTCTGGGCCGTCCGAGGCGGTGGCGGCAACTTCGGCGTGGTGACCCGCTTCTGCTATCGGCTCCACCCCGTCGACGAGGTCCTCGGCGGTGCGCTCGTGCTGCCGCTGACCGCCCAGGTGCTGCGCGGCATTGTCCCGATTGCGGCGGAGGCGTCCGACGAGCTGTCGATCATCGCCATGATCATGGAGGCACCGCCCGTTCCGTTCGTGCCGGCTGACCGCCACGGGGAGATGAGCATCATGCTCACGTTCGTGTGGGCCGGAGATCCCGACGCCGGCCGAGATGCGATCGCGCCATTCCGGGCTCTCGCCGAGCCCCTCGGCGAGCTTGTCACGCCGATGCCGTACCCGGCGATCTACGAGTTCACCGCCGAGGCCGGAACGCCCCAGGCGAGCACGATCCGCTCGCTGTTCATGCCGTCGCTCGACGAAGCGGCCGTCGAGGCGGTCGTCGACGCGCTCACGGCGGGCCCCGCCGGATCCATGGTGCAGCTCCGTGTGCTGGGCGGTGCCATGGCACGTGTGCCCGTCGACGCGACCGCGTTCGCCCAGCGAGACGCGAAGGTGATGCTCTCGATCATGAACGGCATCGGTGATCCGCTGACCGCGGCCGACGCGATCGCCTGGAATCGGCGGCTCTTTGCCCGCCTGGCGCCACGCGCGAGCGGCGTCTACGCCAACTTCCTCGAGGACGAGGGGGAGGCCCGCATTCGCAGCGCCTACCCGGCCGGAGCGTTCGAACGGCTGGCCGCCGTCAAGCGGCGATACGACCCGACCAATGTCCTGCATCGCAACCAGAACATTCGACCCGCAGCGGTGCGGCGCGTGGAGCGGGAGACGGGGTTCGAACCCGCGGCCTCAACCTTGGGAAGGTCGCGCTCTGCCAACTGAGCTACTCCCGCCCGGGGATCCGGGCGCCGATGATACAACGGGGCCATCGATTCCTCCTTGACGCGCCACCGCCGTCCGACGAGAGTGATGGCTCGGCCCGATCGGTGATGACCCCGAACGAGGGAGCCAGGCGTGCTCGACCAATCCATTGCCGCGGACAGCCTTCGGAGATGCGCCCTCTTCGCCCACGTCGACGAGAGCGGACTCGACGCGATCGCCGCCCTGATGCGACGTCGTCGCTTTCGGCGCAACGAGGTGATCTTCCACCAGGGCGACATCGGAGACTCCCTCCAGGTCGTGGCCAGCGGCGGCGTCAAGATCGTCCTGCCGTCCGCCGATGGCGAGGAGGCGATCATCGCCGGCCTCAAGCCGGGGGACTTCTTCGGAGAGCTCGCGCTGCTCGACAGCTCTCCGCGCTCCACGACCGCGACGGCGCTTGAGCCGACGGAGACGCTGGCTCTGCCGCGCGAGCAGTTCCTGCGGCTCATCGACGAGGACCCACGCCTCATGCACGCGCTGCTCCATGCGCTCGCTCAGGAGCTCAGGCGCCTCACCGGGCACGTCGAGGAGCTGCACTTCCTCGACCTCGCCGGCCGGCTTTCGATTCGGCTCGTGCGGCTTGCTCGCGACCAGGACCCCGATGCCGCCGGGCGCGTCGAGCTCGATTGGCCGTTCACGCAATCGGACCTCGCCGCGATGATCGGCGGGACGCGGCAAAGCGTGAACCGGCTGCTGAGCGGGCTCGTGGAGAGCGGGATGATCTCGATCGAGCGGGATACCCTTGTCATCACCGATCTGGCAGAACTCGAGCGTCATGGCAGCCGGTGATCTGTCGCGCAGATGACACCGGATCTGTCGCCGCGACGCTTCGGAGACGTCGGCATCCACAATAGGATTGCGGCACTGCAGTCCGAGCAGCCGTGTTGGAGGCAAGCGCATGGACAGGTATCGGCGCCAACCGCCGATGGAGGGCTTCTCCCGACCGGGCTCGCTCGGCGGGGAGGCACATGACGACGATCTAGTGGAGGGTCACATCATGGACGACGATCGCACCCAGGAAGCCGACACCGAGGGTCATGGGTTCCCCTGGCTCAAGGCCGAGGACGACGAGGATACCGAGGGTCACGGCCGCCCCGTGCTCAAGGCCGAAGACGATGACGATGCCGAGGGCCACGGTCGCCCGGTCCTGAAGGCCGATGACGACGACGATGCCGAAGGCCACGGTCGGCCCGTGCTCAAGGTCGAAGACGATGACGACGCCGAGGGTCACGGTCGACCGGTCCTGAAGGCCGACGACGACGATGACACCGAGGGTCACTCGAAGTTCAAGTAACTTCGCCGCATGGCCTCGAGGCCAACGGATGCCGCGATCGCCGCGCTTGTCGCGGCGTCGCGGCGTTCCGCGGTTGGTCGGCGTCTCCAGGGCGACATCGAGGAGCGCCTGCTCCAGAGCATCGTTGATGCGACGGCGCGCCTGTTCGACGCCGAGGCGGCGTCGATCGCGCTATTCGAGCCCGATCCGGACCGGCTCGTCTTCCGCGTAGCGTCGGGCGAGCGAGGCGCCGGGGCGATCGGGCTCTCGGTGCCGCCGACGCAGGGCATCGTCGGATTCGTCTACTCGACCGGCCAGGCGATCGCGCTCTCGGACGTGGCGAGCGATCCACGCTTCAATCGAGACGCAGCCGAGCAGACCGGCTATGTCCCTCGTTCGCTGGCTGCTGCCCCGCTTGTCGACGACCAGGGCGTGGTCGGCGTCCTCCAGGTCCTCGACAAGCACACCTCGCCGACGTTCTCACTTCGGGACATGGAGATGCTCGGCGTGTTCGCGGGCCAGGCAACGGTGGCCATCGCCGCCGCCCGGGTCCAGCGCGATACGTCCCGGCTCATCGCATCGGCACTGGCCGAGATCGCCCCGGAGCTCACCGAGGACGAGGTTGACCAGCTCGTGTCGCGGGTGACCACCGCCCTCGATCGCGATGACGACTCTCCCTTCTGGGGCATCGTCGACCAGGTGGCTCGGATGAGAGGGATGGGCGAACGAGAGCTGGCACTCGTCGCGGACATCCTGGAGGTCGTGGCTGGCCACGCGACGCGCTCACAGCGCGGCCGCGTTCGTCGATGAGCACGGAGCTCCCCGCCTGGTCTGAGCCGTTTGCCGATCCGCGCCGCGAGCTGCGCCGCGCCACGCGCCTCCGTGGCGTGACCCGGGACTGGGCGTGGGGTGGGGCAACGGGTGCTGGCATCCGGGTGGGCATCATCGACTCCGGCCTCGAGAACGATCATCCGATGCTCCGGGGCCGTGTCGTCGAGAACGTCACGGTCGAGATGACCGATGACGGTCCGACGGTCGTCCCCGATGGCACCGTCGACATGTTCGGCCACGGGACAGCGTGCGGCGGGATCATCCTGTCAATGGCGCCCGAGGTCGAGCTCGTCTCGATACGGGTCCTCGGCGCCGATCTCCGCGGCAAGGGGACCGCGTTCGCCGCCGGCCTGGAGTGGGCGATCGAGCAGGGGCTGCCCGTCTGCAACCTGAGCCTGTCGTCGAAGAGTGAGTCGCTCTATCCGGTCTTCCACGACCTCGCCGACCGGGCCTACTTTCGGTCGACGGCCCTCGTGAGCGCGGCGAACAACGTGCCGGCGCCGAGCTACCCCTCGCTCTTCTCATCGGTCCTGTCCGTCGCGGCCCACCCGGAGCCGGACCCCTGGCGGATCTACTACAACCCTTCGCCGCCGGTCGAGTTCGGCGCCTGGGGCGTGGATGTCCCGATCGCATGGAAGGACGGCGGCTCGACGGTTGCCACCGGCAACAGCTTCGCGGCGCCTCACGTGGCCGGCCTGGTGGCGCTCATCCTTTCGAAGCACCCCGCGCTCACCCCGTTCGAGGTGAAGGCGATCCTTGCCAGCGTGGCGGACAACCCGGGCCGCCGCCATCCGTGGCGTCATCGGGCGCGACATCGCGCGGCATCGTCTCGGTGACGCTGGCCCGGACCTACCTCGACCTGTTCGGCCGGAACCCGGCGCTCAGCCGGCTGTTGGCCGGCGAGTTCATCTCGGGCATCGGGGACTGGCTCTACCTGGTTGCGATCCTGGTTGTCGTCTACGACGAGACGAACTCCCCGGTGCTGCTCGGCATCATCGGCGCCGCGCGGATCCTTCCCTATGTGCTCCTCTCGGTGCCGGCCGGCATGGTCGCCGACCGCTTCGACCGCAAGATGGTGCTCCTCGTCACCGATGTCGTCCGCGGCCTGCTGATGCTCGCGCTCGCCGGCGCGGTGATCGTCGGCGCCGACGCGTTCGTGATCATCGCGCTCTCGATCCTGGCCGCCTGCTTCTCGACATTCTTCGGTCCGGCCATCGCCGCACTCCTGCCCATGCTCGTCGACGAGGCCGACCTGGGCCCGGCCAACAGCGCCTGGGCGACGCTCGACAACGTCGCCTTCATCATCGGCCCGGCGATCGCGGGGATCCTCCTCGCGGCCGGCGGCCTCGAATTCGCGTTCCTGCTCAACGCGGCGTCGTTCGCCGTGGTCGCCGTCATCCTGTGGCGCCTCCCGTCGCCCACCCGGGCCGCCGTCCCCGACACGGATGGCGCCCCAGAAGAGGACGCGATCGGCTGGCGCGACCTTGTGCGGCCGATGGCCGGCCCGTTCATCCTGGATGCGGCCAACAGCCTCGTGGGTGGGGGTCTCGGTGTGCTGACGGTCATCATCGCCATCGACGTCCTCGGGGCGGGCGAGGCCGGAACGGGCTTCCTCCAGGCAGCCACCGGTGTCGGCGGCGTCGTCGCGGGCGTCGCCGGCGGGGCGCTCCTGGCGCGACAGCTGCGGGTGCCGCTGCTCATCGGCGGGGCGGTCGGCGGCATCGGCCTCGCATGGCTGGCCCTGTCGGGCAGCCTCGTCGTCGCGATGATCGCGATCGGGGTCGCCGTGGGCGGGCTGCTTCTGCTCGACATCGTGAACACGACACTGATCCAGCGCCTAGTGCCGGACAAGCTCCGCGGAAGGGCGATGGGGATCCTCCAGACGAGCACCGCCGTGCTCTACTCCCTCGGATCCCTGATCATGCCCATCGCCGCCGATCGCTTTGGCGTTCCCGCCGTCCTGTTCGTGTCGGCCCTCGTGACCGTCGCCGGCGTGATCGCCGCTCTCCTGCTGACCCAGTCACGTGGCGAGCCCGATACGATCGACCCCGTGCGCCTGAAGGCTCTCGACCAGCCGATCTTCGCCGGGATGCCGCCCGCACGGCTCGAAGCGGCCGCGAGGCGTCTCGTCACGGTGCCGGTCACTGCCGGAGAGGTCGTCGTTCGCCAGGGCGAGCCCGCCGACCGCTTCTACATCATCGATGCCGGTACGTTCCGGGTCACCCAATCAGCCTCGGGAAGCGAGGCTGTCCTGCGGGATCTGGCCCCCGGCGACGTCTTCGGCGAGATCGGCCTGCTGCGCGGTGTTCCCCGCACGGCGACCGTGACGGCGACGACGGACGGTGTGCTGTACGCCCTGGATGCCGGGCCCTTCGGTGATCTCGTCGGGTCGGGATCGGGCCTGAGCACCCGGCTGCTCGACCTGTACCGCGGCGCATTGTCGCGATCGTGAGCGAACCTGCCGGCCACGAAGTCGACGACGCCGGCGGCCGCTCGCGCCTCCCGCATGCCGTGCTGGTCATCGTCCTCATCTGGGCGGGATGGGCGGTCGCGTTGCTCGCCTACCAGGAGATCGTGCTCGCCCGGGTCGGGCCGGAGCGTCCCGATCCCGTGTTGGAGTGGACCGCCAGCGAGACCGGCCTTCAGCGCGCGAACGGACGGCCCTATCTCGGCGTCGACACCTTCGCGACCCACATCGCCTTCGACTCCGAGTACTACCTCTCGATCGCCGCCGTTGGCTACGACGATCCGCTTGTCCCGCAGTACGCCGGGCCCGACGGCGACGTTCCGCTCAACTATGCGTTCCTGCCGGGCTATCCGTTCGCCATGCGCGCCGTCGCGGCTCCGCTCACCTGGCTCGGCCTGGCTCCGGCGCCGGCCGCCGCCGTGGCAGGCGTGGCGGTCTCGCTCGCTGCGACGCTGGTGGCCGTGCTCGCGCTGTTCAGCCTGGCTCGGCGCCACCTGGCCGAGGCGGGAGGCATCCGCACGGCGTTCTACCTGCTCATCTTCCCCACCGGCTTCTTCCTGGCCCAGGTCTACAGCGAGGCCTTCTTCCTTGCCGCGTCCTTCGGAGCGCTGGCCGCCATGTCGGAGCGCCGGCCGTTCGTGGCCGCGGCGTTCGGCGTTGTGGCGGTGCTCACGCGCCCGGTGGGCGTCGCCCTGGTTCCCGCCGCTGGCGTCGCGCTGCTCGTGCTCCTGTGGCATCACCGCGACACGTGGCGGGAGATCCCGCGCACCGAGCTCATCGGGTGGGCCGTGGCGGTGCTGGCGCCGATGCTGACCTATCTCGCATGGTCCGCATCGGAGATGGGTCGGACCTTCGACCTCGTCCAGCGCGAGTACTTCAGCCGCGGGATGCTCGATCTCGAGGCATCGTGGACCGTGTGGACCACGACCCTCGCCGGACTCGGAGAGGCGTTGCCCGAGACTCGCGTCTACTACGGGCTCGAGGTCGCCGCGGTCGTCCTCGCGGTGGTCGCATCGGTGTGGGCATTCAGAAGATGGCCGGCTGCGGCCGTGTTCGGCCTGGCGACGCTCGTCATCGCCCTCACGAGCGGGGTGCCGCAGGGGATGGTTCGGTACGTCCTGGCCGTTCCGGCCGTGTTCCTCCTTCTCGCCCGGTTGGGAGGCCATCCTGCGTTCGACCGCGTCTGGACGGTGGTGAGCCTGCTGCTCATGGCGCTGCTCGCCGCGCTGTACAGCGTCGACTTCTGGGTCGCCTGAGGCTGAACCTTGGTCCTCGTTCGGGGGTAGGCCTGTCGAATGAACGCGCGTCGGTCCGCGACCTCCCTCGTCCTCGCCCTGCTGCTGGCCAGCTGCTCGACGCAGTCACCGCCTGAGTCGCTCGAGAGCTCCTCGGTGGCCGCCAGTCGGCTACCGATCCCGAGTGAGGGCGCGGCTGCATTCATCGCAGACGTCGAGCGGATCAGCGCCGACCTCGAGGCACTCCAGGCGGCGGCCGACGCGAACGGCGGCATCCGCACCGCTGGCACGCCGGGATACGACGCCTCGGTCGACCACGTCGCGGCGGCGCTGGAGGAGGTCGGCTTCGCCGTTGAGCTTCCCGAGGTCTCGTTCATCGGCTTCCGTGAGCTTCCCGGCACACGCCTCGAGGTGGCGGGGACCGTCGTCGAGGGCGCGGACGAGCTCCATGCCCTGATCTACTCGCCGGGCGGCGACGTCAGCGGGCCGGTCGCCGTGCTCAGCGGGAGCGGATGCGATCCGGCCGACTTCGCCGGCATCCCGGACGGCGCCATCGCGCTCACGACGATGGGTGGCTGCTTCCGGCTCGACCAGGCCATCAACGCGGCCGATGCGGGCGTGGCTGCTCTGATCGTCGGCTACCCCGGTCGCGGCCCCGGGGAGATCTTCCGCCCGACGCTCATCGATCCGGAGGCGATCGACATCCCGGTCGTGAGCGTGACCGATGCGACGGTGGATCTGCTCGCGAGCGCGGACGAGGCGCGCCTTGTCGTTGCCACCGAGCGTGAGCCGTCGACGTTCCACAACGTGATCGCACAGCTCGGCGACGGCCCGTCGGTCGTCATGCTCGGCGGCCACCTCGACTCGGTCCTCGATGGTCCGGGCATCAACGACAACGGCAGCGGGGTCGCGGCGCTGATCGAGATCGCGCGCGGCCTGGCGGCGACGGGCGTGCCGGACGGCTGGGCCGTGCGGATCGGTCTGTGGGGCGCCGAGGAGTTCGGGACGATCGGGTCACGCGCCTACGCGGCCACCCTCGGCGACGAGGTCACGGCATACCTCAATCTCGACATGACCGGATCGGTGAGTGGCGCGAACCTGGTCTACGACGAGGCGGGCGCGCCGCCGGGCTCAACGGACATCACCGAGGCCTTCGACGCGTGGTTCGCCGACAACGGGCTGGAGAGCGAGCACGTCGACATCGGCGGCTCGAGCGACCAGTTCGGCTTCGCGGAGGCCGGGATCCCGACGGGAGGCCTCTTCGCCGGCGCTTCCGAGTCAGGCTCCGCATCGCAGCCGGGCGCGGGCGGCGGCGGCACCGCGATGGACCCGTGCTACCACATCGCCTGCGACACGATCGACAACGTCGATCTCGAACGCGTCGCGACGTTCACCGAGGCCACGTTCGCCGTGACCCTAGCGCTCATGGGGTCCGAGCCCTAAGTGCTGACCTCGACCTGGACCGCCGTCGTCAGCCGGCAGCGGTGCGCAGCAGGCTGTACTCGCCGTTGTAGCGGACGCCGAGCGCGTTGTTGAATAGGTTCAGCATGTTGATGTAGCCGATCAGGAAGGTCAGCTCGACCAGCTCAGGGTCGGTGAAGTGCTCGTGCAGCTCCCGTGCCAGCGGCTCGGGGATGTGGTTCGAGTCGGCCATGACCGCACGCGTGTAGGCAATGGCGATGCGCTCACGCGGCACGAGCGACTCCGTCGCGTCGATGACGACCAGGGGATCGGCGACGATGTCGGCGATGTCGACGAGGTCGCAGTGCGAGCTCGTGCAGAACTGGCACTCGTTCGTCTTCGACGAGGTGATGATGACCAGCTCCTTGACCCGCCGCTCCAGCAGCCCACCGGGATAGACGCAGCCTCCGAAGCCGGCGAACCCGCGCAGGATCTCCGGCCGAAGGCACATTGCCTGGATCATCTCGACCGGCGGCCGGCCGCGCTCCCAGAGACCGCGGCTCTCGTCGAAGGACGCGTCGTCCTTGACGGCCTCGAACGCGGACTGGATCTGCTCGGGTGAGACGGTGACGCGCATCGATGGGTCTCCTCGATCGGACTGACGGCGACGGGCCCACCAGCCTAGCGCGTTACGCGGGTCACGCTCATGTCGCGGCTTCGCCGGTCAGCATTCGCCGATACGAGTCGTACCGCTGCTCGCTGACGGCGCCGCTGGCAACCGCGTCGCGCAGGCCGCAGCGAGGCTCATGGATGTGTGTGCAGTCGTTGAAGCCACACGATCCGATGTGGTCCCGGAACTCCGGGAAGCACGAGGCCAGCTCCGTCGGTGGGATCTGCCACAGGCCGAGCTCGCGGATCCCGGGCGTGTCGGCCACGTAGCCGCCGCGCCGTCCATCGAGGCGGTGGAGCTCGGCAACGGTCGTGGTGTGGCGGCCCTTGCTGAGCGCCTCCGACACCTCCGCGGTGGCGATCTGGAGCCCGGGCTGGATCGCGTTGAGCAGCGTCGACTTCCCCACGCCGGACGGTCCCGTCACGATGGACAGCCTCGCGGCGAGGCTGTCGCGCAGCTCATCGAGGCCGACTTGCGCCTTGGCGCTCGTGTAGAGCACGTCGTAGCCGATGCGCCGATACGGCTCGAACACGCCCTCCGCCTGGGCGCGCGGGACGATCTCGACCTTGTTGGCCACGACCATCGCCGGCACCTCGTTGTACTCGGCCACGACGAGGAAGCGATCGATCAGGCGCGGGTTCGGCGGTGGCCGATCGCAGGAGAACACCGCCACGACGAGATCCGCATTGGCGACCATGACGTCCTCGCGCCACGAGCCTCGCGGGCCGGGTTGGCGGCGGCTGAACCGATGCTCGCGCGGCTCGACCGAGTCGATGGCACCGGTGCCGTCGGGCTGGATGTCGACGGTCACGCGATCGCCGATGACCGCGAGATCCGATGCCTGACGCTCCTTCTTCATCCGTCCCCGCAGGCGAGCCTCGACGAGGTCGCCATCATCGGTCTCGACCGTGTAGAACCCGGAACGGGCCCGAAGCACCAGCCCGCGGCGCGAGCTCACCCGAGCGCTCCGACGGCATTCCCGTAGATCGTCGACGTCCGGCGCGGGATGTCGGGGCCGCGGCCCATCCTGCCGTCCCACGGCTCGAGACCGACCTCCATCGAGCGAAGCCATGCCACGGCCCGCTCGTTCGACATGGGCAGGTTGAAGGTGACAACGTCGGTTCCGGGAAGGCGATCGAACGCATCGGCGAGGAGAACCGAGGCGGCGGTCGGGTCGTCGGCGAGGAATGGCCCGATCCGCCCGGTGTCCGGCCGGATCCAGGCAAAGCCGACGAGCCGCGCGCCGGCTCGAGCGACGAGCAGCGGATGCGCCGGATCGGCCGCGAGCAGGGCCAGGAGCTCGCTCCGATCGCCCCCGAACCTCGGGGTGTCGTACGCGGCGAGCTCGGAGATCGTCTCCGCCGCTGCGGCCGTCACAACGATCGATTCGTCGTCGGTCAGCGCCGAGCGCGGAACGCTCGCCACCGCGCCGGGCTCCATCAGCTCGAAGCCGAAGCGCTCGTAGAGCGGCCGCCCCGCGGCCGTGGCATACAGCTCGACCCGTTGCGCGCCGGCGCGATGCAGGTACTCGAGAACCGCCTCCAGCACGTGTGCGCCGACGCCACGTCGTCGCTGCTCCTCCGCCACGACCATGTTGCCCACGAACCCGAGCGCGCCGTAGGTCGCGCCAGATCCGACCCCGACGACCGACCCGGCACGGTCGCTCACCACGACGCATCGGGCCCACCCCGCGCCGACGACGGCGCGCAGCGCCCACTCGTGCACCGACCAGCCGACCCGCTCGCGCAGGGCGGCAATGGCGGGCAGGTCGCTGGCCACGGCATCGCGCAGCACGAGATCGGCGGGAAGGCTCATTGGTGGGCGAGTCTAGCCGCGTCGGTAGGATGGCAGCGTGGAACGCTCGGTTGACATCCTCCTGATCGGCGGTGGGGTCGCCTCCGTCCGCTGCGCGCGCACGCTGCGCAGGGAGGGGTTCGACGGCTCGATCCTGATCGCCGGGGCCGAGGAGGTGGCACCGTACAACCGGCCGCCGCTCTCGAAGGAGCTGCTCAGGGACGAGCTTCCCGACGAGCTCGTCGCAGCCGAGCCGGAATCGTGGTACGACCGCCGCGCCATCACGCTGCTGACCGGGACCACGGTGGACCGCCTGGACCTTGCGTCACGCCGAGCCGACCTGGATGACGCCACCAGCATTCGATTCGACCGCTGCCTGATCGCGACCGGCGCGAGCCCGATACCGCTCACGATGCCCGGGGCAGAGCACGGCATGCTGCTGCGCACCCTGGCCGACGCCAGGCAGCTGCGGTCGCGCGCGCTGGCGGCGGGCGCCGGCGCCCGGGTCGTCGTCGTGGGGGGCGGGTTCATCGGCGTCGAGGTCGCGTCGGGACTGGCGAGTCTGGGCCTGCGGCCGATCATCCTCGAGCGCGAGCCTGCCCTGTGGGGCGGCTCGCTGGGCGAAAGGATGGCTGCATGGGGACGGGAGCGCCTGCGCGCGACGGGCGTCGAGACGAGGCTCGGGGCCAGCGCGACACGACTCGATCCGGATGCCGTGTGGGTCGGCGACGAGCGGATCGAGGCCGCGTTCGCGATCGTCGGGATCGGCGTGCGACCGCGCGTCGCGCTCGGCGTCGCCGCCGGCCTGGCCGAGGCCGATGGGATCATCACCGACACCGAGCAGCGCACCAATCATCCCGCTGCGTGGTCGGCCGGTGATGTCGCCCGCACCGCCGGCCTCCGCGTCGAGCACTGGCACAGTGCCCGTGAGTCCGGCGAGCGCGCTGGCCGCTCGATGCTCGGCCTGCCGGTCGCGCAGGCCAGCGCCCCGTGGCTGTTCACCGAGGTCGGAGGGACGACGGTCGACATCGTCGGCGCCGCTCGCGACTGGGACGAGGAGCGCTGGATCCGGCCGGACGGGGTGCTCGCGTTCCTCGCCGGAGAGCGCGTCGTGCAGCTCGCGATCATCGGCTCAGCGCTCGATCCCGTCATCGCCCGCGGCCTGGTCGATGCGGGGGCGTCGTCCTCTGACCTGGAGGGTGCGGTCCGACAGGGAGTCGACGTTTGACCGAATCGGCCGGCTGGAGGATCATTGCCGCAGGAACACCGACCGATCTGGTCGGGATTCCACGCACGCGCAGCCGAGCGAGGAGCCATGGCCCTTCCGAATCCCGCACTGACCCAGGTCCCCGACAGCTACAAGTACGGCTGGAACGACCCCGAGCAGCCCCGCACGACCTTCCCCAAGGGAATCAGCGCCGAGATCGTGGCGGACATCAGCCGCGTCAAGGGCGAGCCGGAGTGGATGACGAAGCTGCGGCTGAAGGCATTCCGGCACTTCGAGTCCCGGCCGATGCCGAGCTGGGGGGCCGATCTCGACGGAATCGACTTCCAGGACATCTACTACTACGTCACGGGCACGGACAAGGCAGTCCAGAACTGGGACGACGTGCCGGACTACATCCGCCGCACGTACGACAAGCTCGGAATCCCCGAGGCGGAGAAGAAGTACCTCGCCGGCGTGGGCGGCCAGTACGACTCCGAGGTCGTCTACCACAACATTCGCGAGGACCTCGAGAAGCAGGGCGTGATCTTCCTTGGCACCGACCAGGCGCTCAAGGAGCACCCCGAGATCTTCCGCGAGCACTTCGGCACGGTCATCCCGGCCAACGACAACAAGCTGGCCGCACTCAACACCGCGGTCTGGTCGGGCGGCTCGTTCATCTACGTGCCGCCGGGCGTTCACGTCGAGCTGCCGCTGCAGGCCTATTTCCGGATCAACACCGAGAACATGGGCCAGTTCGAGCGGACTCTGATCATCGCCGACGAGGGCTCGAGCCTGCACTACGTCGAGGGCTGCACGGCGCCGACGTATTCGACCGCCAGCCTGCACAGCGCCGTCGTCGAGATCATCGTGAAGAAGGGCGCCCGGGTCCGGTACACGACCATCCAGAACTGGAGCCATAACGTCTACAACCTCGTGACGAAGCGCGCCGTTGCGCACGAGGACGCGGTCATGGAGTGGGTCGACGGCAACCTCGGCTCGAAGGTGACGATGAAGTACCCGAGCATCTACCTGCTCGGCGAGCGTGCCCACGGTGAGGTGCTCAGCATCGCCTTCGCCGGCGACGGGCAGCACCAGGACGCCGGCGGCAAGATCATCCATGCCGCGCCGAATACGACCTCGCTCATCACGAGCAAGTCGATCTCCAAGGGCACCGGGCGCACCTCGTATCGGGGCCTGATCAAGGTCTACCCCGGCTGCGAGAAGTCGAAGTCGACCGTCCGCTGCGACGCCCTCATCCTGGATGAGGAGGCGCGCTCCGACACGTATCCCTACATGGAGATCGACGAGGAGGACGTCACCATCGGCCACGAGGCGACTGTCTCAAAGGTCGGCTCGGAGCAGCTCTTCTACCTGATGAGCCGTGGGCTCTCGGAAGCGGAGGCATCGGCCATGATCGTGAACGGCTTCATCGAGCCGATCGTGAAGGAGCTGCCGATGGAGTACGCGGTCGAGATGAACCGCCTCATCCAGCTCCAGATGGAAGGCGCCGTCGGGTGACCGTGGCGACCTCCGCCATCACGCTCGACGCTGCCGCGATCGGGCGCATCAGCGACCACCTCGACGAGCCGGATTGGCTGCGGGAGCTTCGAGCCTCATGGTGGGCGCGTGCGGAGGCGACGCCTCCGCCGACCGGCCTGGAGGAGGAGTGGCGTCGCACCGACCTTGCCGACCTGCCTCGTGGCGCCGAGCTGCTGCTCGAGGCTCCGCAGCTCGAGGTCAGCCGTCTCGACGGCCTGCCCGACGGCGTCATCCTCACCGACCTTCGGACCGCGGTGCGCGAGCACCCGGACCTCGTGCGTCGCCATCTCGATCCCGCCGATGGTCAGGCATCCCACGCGCATTTCTGGGCCCTCGCCCATGCCGCGTGGACCGGTGGCCTCTTCTGCTACGTCCCCAGGAACGCTGTCGTGGATGGCACCCTCGTGGCTCGCACGGCCGTACGCGACTCGGGGGTGACCTACCTGCCGCTATCGCTCATCGTGGCAGAGGAGGGAAGCAGCATCACGCTCCTGGAGGAGGTGGAATCGCCCGACGAGGGCGCTGGGTGGTTCGGCGGGATCGTCGAGGTCCGGGCCGGCCGCGGAGCGCAGGTGAGGTACGCGAATCTCCAGCAGCTCGGCGATGAGGTCTGGAACATCGGCGCCCAGCGCGTGCTCGTCGGCCAGGACGCAAACGTCACGACCCTGAACGCCGAGGTCGGCTCGAGGATCACCAAGGTGGGCCTCGACGTCCAGATGACCGGTCCCGGCGGCACCTCGCGCGTGCTCGGGATCCTGGCTGCCGGGGACGACCAGCGGATCGATATCAACACCGTCCAGGATCTTGCCGCCGACCACACCACGAGCGATCTCCTCTATCTCTCCGCGCTCTACGACCGCGCCCGCGCCTCGTTCTATGGCGTGACGAACGTCCGAAAGGGCACGCGACAGACCAGCAGCTACCAGGAGTGCCGCAACCTGCTCCTCAGTCCGCAGGCCGGTGCCGAGCCGATCCCGGTGCTCGAGATCGAGGCCAACGACATCCTTCGCTGCGGCCACGGGGCAACCGCCGGTGCCATTGACCCGGTGCAGCTGTTCTACGCCCAGACCCGCGGCCTGGACCACGACGCCGCCGAACGAATGATCGTGCGCGGCTTCTTCGAGCAGGTCGTGTCGAAGATCGAGGACGAGACCATCCGCGCCCGCGTGCTCGACTCGCTCGCGGGTCGCATCGGCCGTGCCGAGGACGAGGTGGCCGCGTGACTGCCCTGGAGCGAGCCTCGGTCGGGTTCACCACCGTCGCACGCGTCGCCGACGTCAGCCCGGGCACCGTGCGGGTGATCGAGGTCGAAGGCCGTTCACTGTGCCTCGGGCACACCGAGGACGGAGAGTGGGGCGCCATCGACAACATCTGCACCCACGACGGCGGCACGCTCGGCGAGGGTGAGCTCGACGACTCGGCGGTCGAGTGCCCCCGTCATGGCGGCCGCTTCGACCTGTTCAGCGGGCGCGTGCTCGCGCTCCCCCCGGTGCGCCCCGTCGGCGCATACGAGACGCTTGTGGAAGGTGACGAGGTCCGCGTGAGGCTGGCGTCCGACCGATTGGGGTCCGAGCGATGAAGATCACGAGCCGCACCGAGTACGGAATGCGCATCCTGATCACGCTCGCGCGCGCGGACGAGGACACCTGCCAGCCGCTCAGCGAGATCGCGCGGCAGGAGAAGCTTCCCCACGCGTATCTCGAGCAGATCATCGGCGACCTTCGACGCGCCGACCTCGTGACCGCGACCCGTGGCCAGAGCGGAGGCTACCGTCTCGCGCGGCCGGCGGGCGACATCGCCATGACCGACGTGGTGCGCGCCCTCGAGGGCCCGCTCCTCGAGATGCCATGCGCCGGAGCGGATGACTTCGAGCACTGTGACCGTCCTCAGCCGTGCAGCGTGCACGAGGTCTTCCAGCGCGTGTACGAGTCGCTCTCGGCCTCCCTCAGCGCGACGAACCTGGCCGAGGTGGCCGCCACCGCGGGCGGCCCGCCCTACCCGCAGCACGTCCGGCGGCGCCGTACGGCATCCCCACCAACCCGACCGACGCAGGAAGCAAGGAACGCATGAGCGACGAACTCGTCATCGCCGGGCTCGAGGTGAGCATCGGCGACAAGAAGATTCTCAAGGGGCTCGATCTCACGGTGCGCCAGGGCGAGGTCCACGCGCTGATGGGGCCGAACGGGTCGGGCAAGACCAGCCTCGCCTACACGCTGATGGGGCATCCGGACTATCTCGTCGATGCGGGCAGCATCAGCTGGGCCGGTCATGACCTCCTGGACGGGCCGACGGCGTTGGGCATGTCTCCGGACAAGCGTGCGCGCCTCGGGCTGTTCCTGGCCTTCCAGTACCCGAGCGCGATCCCCGGTGTCACCGTCGCCAGCTTCCTGCGCAACATCTACAACGCCGTCCACCATCCGAAGCCTGCCGACGAGACCGGCGAGACGTCGATCCGGTACACCGGCATCCCGCTCGCGAAGTTCCGCAAGCTGATGGAGGAGAAGATGACACTTCTCCGCATGGATCCCGCGTTCGCCACTCGCTACGTGAACGAGGGATTCTCGGGCGGCGAGAAGAAGCGGCTCGAGATGCTCCAGATGGCCGTGCTCGGGCCTCGTATGGCGATCCTTGACGAGACCGATTCGGGCCTCGACATCGACGCGCTCAAGAGCGTGGCCGATGGGATCAACGCCACCCTTTCGCCCGAGATGGGCGTGCTCATGATCACCCACTACCAGCGCATGCTGAACTACGTGACGCCGCAGTTCGTTCACGTCCTGCTCGATGGCCGGATCGTGATGAGCGGTGGCGAGGAGCTGAGCCATCAGCTCGAGGCCAACGGCTACGACTGGGTGCGCGAGCAGGTCGGCCTTCCCGCCGGCATCGGCGACGAGGCCTCGGCCCCGGAGCCGGTCGCTCCGCACTAGGGAGCGAGGCTGGATGGTGCTCCACCAGGCCGAGTCGCGCGTCATCGAGGGCAGCGCCCTCCGCGCCGATTTCCCCGTTTTCGAGCGCCTCACCGCCTCGGGCCATCCCCTGGCCTACCTCGACTCCGCCTCGTCGTCGCAGAAGCCACAGGCGGTCATCGACGCGATCGCCGATGCGTATGCCCACCACTACGCGAACGTGCACCGCGGGATCTACGAGCTGAGCGTTGACGCCGACTCGCGATACGAGGGCGCCCGGGCGGCCGTGGCAGCATTCATCGGCGCGTCGAGCGCGCGCGAGGTCGTCTTCG
>DATBRU010000142.1:0-6463 GCA_036560105.1 Candidatus Limnocylindria bacterium
CTCGGGCGCCTCTCCCGGCACCTCCGGTCGACCCGGGTCGATCGGATCGGATGGCGCATGCTCCCGTCGGGCGAGCAGGACGAACGGAATGGCCAGCGCCTGCAGCGCGCCGGCGACGATGTACGACGTGGCGTAGCCGGCCACGTCGGCGGTGCGACCCAGAAGCGGCTGCGCGACCACCCCGCCGGCCGAGCCCATGAGCGAGTCGAACGAAAGAACGGTCGCTCGCTGCTCGGAGGGGATGAGCCCATTGATGAACGACTGGCGCATCGGCGACACGACCGCGAGGACCAGGCACCAGGCCACCAGGAGGATGATGGCCGGCACGAAACTGTCGAGGACGCCGATCAGCACCAGGGCCACGACGCTGACGACGGAGCCGGCCAGGATGGCGTCAGTCCGGCGCCTGACGAGGCGGCGGGCAAATGGCACCAGCAACCCGCCGGCGATCTGCGCGCCGGCAATGATTGCCGCGGCCAGGCCGGCGATGCCATAGGCACTCGGGTCGCCGTACAGCTCGAGCAGGTAGGGCTGGAACGCATAGAACGCATAGAAGCCAACGCCGGTGACGAATGGCGCGGCGAGCATCAGCCAGCGGACCGGCGGGTTGCGCAGGCCGCCATCGATCGCTCCGTCCAGGACGGTCTTGACCGCCGCGATCGGGCTCTTGCCGCGCGCCGGCGTGAAGCCCAGGTCGCGCATGAGCCACCACGCGATGACCAGCGTCAGCCCGAGCATGGCGGCCCGCACGATGTACGGCACGCCGAGGTTGGTCGCCTGCGCGATCACGCCGCCGGCGACCGAGCCGACCAGGATCGCCGCGCCCCCGACGACCTGGGCGCGGCCGAAGATCGTTTCGAGGTGCCCGTGGAAGTGGGTTGCCCGGAGGGCGTCGACCAGCCACGCCTCGGTTGCGCCCGAGAAGAACGTGAAGCCGAGGCCCAGGAAGGCCGATGCCAGCGCCCAGCCCCAGAACGGCGCGTGGATGTTCCACATGTACAGGTACAGCAGCGTCGAGATCAGGAGCGTCGCGGCCCCGAGCATGAAGCTGAACCGCCGGCCGCGCGTATCGGCGATGACGCCGGTGGGGATCTCGAACACGAGCTGTCCGAGCGTGAAGAACGCGTTGGCCGCGAATGCCTCGGTGTTGTTCAGCCCGGCGTCGAGCAGGAACAGCGTGTTGATGCCCCAGATGAACGACGCGGCGAGCGTGGTCAGAAGGGTGAGGAGCAGATACGTGCGCTCGACGCCGCGTGCCGTGGTCACCCGGTCACTCTACCGCCGGTGCCTCGCTCGGTGCGTGGTCGGGCCTGTCCCTGAACGCCCAGCGCGCCGGGGGAGCGATATAGCACGCGTGCTATAGAGGCCCCGCACGCACTCAACTCGCCGCCCAGCCACGGAACGCCGACGTCGGACTGCCTCATCCAGGGCGACCAGGCCCTTGACCGCTGCAAGGGACCGGGCGCAAGGTGCTGGGGAACCTCACATCTCCTGGGAGCCCGCATGTACGCACACCGATGGTCGGCGGGTCACACCCGTGGCCGAGCATTCGCCGCAGGCCTGAGTCTTGGGGTCCTCGCCAGCTCGCTCATGCTGGCAGCGCCGGGATCGCCGGTCCTGGCCGGAACCGAGACCGGACCCTGCACCCTCGAGGCCGTGGACAGCTTCGGCGGTCCGTACGCGGATTCGATCGTCGCAGTCCCGTTCGAACAGAACGAAGTCCGCGGCGCGGGATGGCTTCCCCTGTCCCAGCCGAACGTCGACTACGGTGGCTTCATGCACTGGCAAGGCGCCCCTCAAATGCTGGTCACGGCGACTGGGAGCACGTCGGTCAGCGTTGCATCGGACCGCCACTACGGAACGTTCGTCGTGCGGGTGAGTCAGGCCGCCCCTGCATGCGTGCAGGAAATCACGATCACGATCCTCCCCATCGCCGACATGCACGGGTACTGGTTCCACACCAATGCGATTGAGTGGCTGTACATGAGTGGTATCACCAGCGGCTGCGCGCCGGACCTGTTCTGTCCGGGCGGCCTGTTGACGCGGGGGCAAATGGCGAGCTTCCTGACGCGTGCCATGGGACTGCCCGCCACGAGCACCGACTACTTCACCGATGACGAGACGAACAAGCACGAGGCGAACATCAACCGCCTGCGCGAAGCGGACATCACGTTCGGATGTGCTCCCGGGCTCTTTTGTCCGAACGGCCTCGTGACCCGGGCGCAGATGGCCAGCTTCTTGGTGCGCGCCCTCGACCTTCCCGCAACTGACACCGATTACTTCCTCGACGACGAGGGCAACACGCATGAGGCCAACATCAACAGCTTGCGTGCGGCGGGCATCACGTTCGGTTGCCGCGGGTTTGCGACGACATTCTGTCCCGACGGTCTCGTGACCCGGGCGCAGATGGCCTCGTTCCTCTTCCGCGCGCTGAACTGAGGCTCGCTCAGTCCAGTCGCGCGACCAGCGGCTCCACGAGCTCCGTGCCCCGCAGCGCCTCCAGCCACTCGGCCGGGATGCCGCCAGTGGCCTCGGTCATGCCCCAGCGCAGGCCGGCCAGGCCGCCGGCGATGGATGCGGTCGTATCGGTATCGTGGCCCAGGCGCACGGCGCGCTCGATGGCGTGCCGGTACGAGGTCGCCCCGGCAAGCGCCCCCCACGCCGACCAGAAGCTGTCGAGCACCCATCCACCCCCGGCACGACGGAGCATGGCCCGATGCGCGAGCAGCTCCTCGAGCACGGGGACGAAGGCGACGTGGTCATCGGCGTATACAGCTCGGAGCCGAGCGATGGCGTGTTCGAGCGCCGTGTCGGCCGGCACGGTCGGATCGGCCAGGAGCTCATCGGCGACGAGGACGTACAGGGCACACGCAACCTGGCAGACCGGATGCGCGTGGGTGACGCGGCTGGCGTGGTGTGCCCGCTCGACCCGGACGCCGTCCTGGGCCGTCCCGACCAGCGCGACAGGCAGGATGCGCATGAGGCTCCCGTTGCCCTGGTCGCGGTCCGCGTCACCGCCCGCGTCGATCGCCGGGACGCCGCGCCGGAGGCGATCGAGCGCGGCCCGCGTCGTTGCGCCGATGTCGAACGCACCCTCGCCGTCGGGGGTGTAGGCGGCCTCATCGAACCAGGCGAGCATGCGCTGGGCCTGGTCGGCGGGATCGAACTTCACGCTCGTGAGCGAGTCGAGCAGGGCGAGCATGAGTGCCCCGTCATCGCTCCACGTTCCGGCCGGTTGGTGGTGCATGCCGAACTGGCGGACCTCCACCACGCGGTCCGGGTTCGGCTGGCTGAACTCGTACGGGACGCCGATGGCGTCTCCCACGAGATGCCCCCAAATTGCAGCGCGTGCCCGTTCGCTCATGCGGTCACCTTAGCAACCCACGGGCCGGGGCACGTTCGAGTCGGGCTAGCCGCCGCCGAAGAACTTGTTGATCCGGTCCGTGTCGTCGGAGAACGCCCAACGCTCGGTGATCTTGCCGTCCTTCATGTGGTAGATCTCGGCGGTCCGGTACGTCAGCGACTGATCGCCCATCGAGGCCGTTGCCGTCACGAGCTGGATGCAGTGGTCGTCATTGGCCAGCACGTCATGGGTCTCGGTCTTGATGGATGCCCCCTCCGGCATGTTGCTCCAGCGGTCGATGAGCGCCTGCTTGCCACGGAGGGGCTCCGCGCTCCCGATCTCGTGCCAGACGACGTCGTCGGCGAGCAGGTCCATCTCGGACGTCAGGTCCCCGGTTAGGTCCATCTTGGCGGCAACCGCTCGGATGATCGCGGCATTCGGATGATCGGACATCGGCTCAGAGTCCTCCTGTGGAAGGTGCGTGATGCGTGGTTGTTGAATGCGATCCGCTTAGGCGCCCGGCGGTCGGAAGTCGACGGTGAGCTTCGAGGCCTCGTCGATCTCCTCCGGGGTAATCAGGACCACGGTCCGGAGCCGTGACGTACCGGAGGCACCCACGGTCAGGGCTGCCGCCGCGGCGGAGGCGTGGTTCGGGAAGTCGACGGTGACGTAGTAGTCATCGGTCCCAAACGCGAGGTAGAACGTCTCGAGCTTCCCCCCGGCGGAGGCGATCGCCTTCGCGGCTGCCTCCCGTCGGCTGCTCCCGCCCTCCTTGAGCAGCCCCTTGGCGCCTTCGGCGGTGTAGCTGCCGATGAGCATGTACTTGGCCACTGATGGCCTCCTCTCAATTGGTGCACCGCCGAGGCTACACCCGGGCAAGGGGCACGACCAGCATCAGCTCGGGATTCGGGTGCGGCCGCTCGACGGCAACCGCTGAGCGGGGGGCGGGAGAGGCTAGCCGGCGGCCTTTGCGCGGCGCTTGGCGCGGCCGGTGGGCTTGCTCTCCGGCTCGTTGCCGAGCTGATCGATGGCCTTGCGCGCGAGGAACGCGGACCGATACGACAGCTGCGACGGGGCCGATTCGGCCGTCCGGTAACGCCAGCCGCTGACCGCGGGCTCGTAGAAGACCTCGTAGCCCCCGTGTTCCTCCTGGGGAGGAACCGGTGCGGCGACCTGGTTGGCCTTCCGCGTCACGGTGGGTGCTCGGCAACGACCGCAGTTGGTCGTGACCAGTCCGTGCGGGCATGTCCGACACGACATGCACTGCTCGGGGGGAAAGCCATGGATGCACTGGCTGGGCTGGATGGTCATTCGGCCTTTTCGGGATGAGGACTTCCAGCGTACTCCACATCTCGCCGGAATGCGGTATCCTATCGAAAACGTGTTCGATTGGCGCTCCGGTCCGCGCCGCGGTGCAAAGCATCGCCCCGATACCGATTCACCCTTGCCCTGACCGGGCCCCGCACCGTCCATGGACGGCCGCGGGAGGGCCTCGTCAGGAGCCTTTCTACCTTGTCTTTCTCTGAACTCGGGCTGCGGCCCGAACTGCTCCGTGCCGTCCAGGCACAGGGCTACACCGACCCCACTCCCGTCCAGCGCGAGGCGATCCCGATCGTCCTCGCCGGCCGTGACCTGCTTGCCGGCGCTCAGACCGGCACGGGCAAGACGGCCGCCTTCGTGCTGCCCATCCTTCAGAACCTCGGCACCACCGAGGGCCGACCGCACGTTCGCGTGCTGATCCTCACCCCCACCCGCGAGCTGGCCATGCAGGTCGAGCAGAGCGTGCGCGACTACGGCGCTGGCCGGTATCGGTCCGTCGCCATCTTCGGCGGCGTCGGCATCGGCCCCCAGATCAATGCGCTTCGACGCGGCGTCGAGATCGTGGTCGCCACGCCAGGGCGCCTGCTCGACCACGCCCGCCAGCGCACGATAGACCTGCGCAACGTCGAGGTCCTCGTCCTGGACGAGGCCGATCGGATGCTCGATATGGGCTTCATCCGCGACATCCGTTCGATCCTGGCGCTCCTGCCGGACCGCCGGCAGAACCTGCTGTTCAGCGCGACCTTCTCGAACGAGATCCGCCAGCTGGCGGAGGGTCTGCTCGACCGGCCGGCATCCGTCCAGGTCACCCCGCGCAACACGCCGACCGAGCTCGTCCGCCAGGTCGTCCATCCGGTCGACCGTTCCCGCAAGCGAGAGCTGCTGTCGCACCTCGTGCGCACCCGCGCCGTCGACCAGGCGCTCGTCTTCACCCGCACCAAGCACGGCGCCAACAAGCTGGCCGAGCAGCTGTGGAAGGACGGGATCGCGACCGCCGCGATTCACGGCAACAAGTCCCAGCCCCAGCGGGTGAAGGCCCTCAACGACTTCAAGGCCGGCCGGGTGACGCTGCTCATCGCGACCGAGGTCGCGGCGCGTGGCCTCGACATCGAGCAGCTGCCGCACGTCGTCAACTTCGAGCTGCCGATGGTGGCCTCGGACTACGTCCATCGCATCGGCCGAACCGGTCGCGCCGGTGCGACCGGCGACGCCATCTCGCTCGTGTGCGTCGACGAGAAGCCGCTGCTGCGCGAGATCGAGCGCCTGCTCAAGCGTGAGATCCCGACCGAGGTCATCGCCGGCTTCGAGCCCGATCCGACCGCCCGCGCCGAGCCGATTCGACTGCGATCAGGGCAGGGTGGTGCGCCGCGCCCGAGCGGCCGACGCCAGGCACCATCGCACGCCCGCCCGGCCGCCGCGCGGCCGCAGCATGGGCGGGGCCCGCGTCGAGCTCCGCGCCGACAGGCCGGTTCGAGCATCGGCAACTGGGTCAGCCTTCCGGGCGAGAGGAACCACCGATGATCGCCCGCAAGCTCCAGGCGCTTCAGCGCTCCCGCAGGCAGGCCAGGCACGCACGCAGGGCCCGCGCCGGCATGGCCATGCGGGCCGATGGGTTGGACCATGCGGTCACCCGTCGGTCCCCCTCGGCGCCCTCGCACCACACGATCACGGCACCAAGGCGCGCGAAGCGCCTGTAGTCCGTCGCATCCGCGCGCGAGCGCAACCCGCTGACGGCAGCGGCAAGGTCGTGCGCGGATGCATCGGTCCCTTCGATCGCCATGAGCACGGCGTTCGGGACGC
>DATBRU010000143.1:0-17644 GCA_036560105.1 Candidatus Limnocylindria bacterium
TACCAGCCGTACTTGGCGTCGTCGAAGGCGCGCTCGAGGTAGTCCATCGACGGGCCGATGTTCAGGAAGCCCCGGAACATGTCCCCCCTGCGATCCGCCAGGGGCGGGTAGACCGGGAGTCCGTTGAGCGCGAAGTTCACCTTCGAGGAGGTGCCCTGGAACTTCATGCGGCCGATGTCGCTGACGAGGTCGTCGGGAAGCTCGCGTGGGTCGACCAGCTCGAGGAACGTCCGTCGCGGGTCGAGCGCGCTGACGACGACGTCCGCGGCGAACTCCGTGCCGTCCTCCAGCGCGACGCCGGTCGCCTCCCCGTCACGCGTGATGACGCGCGCCACGGGCGCCTCCAGCCTGATCTCGGCGCCGAAGGCCTCCGCCGCCCTTGCCAGGACCTGGGTGAAGCCTCCGTTGCCACCCTTATGGAACGCCCAGGAGCCGAAGGACCCGTCGTGCTCGCCGAGGGAATGGAAGAGGAGGACCAGGCCCGATCCCGCGGATCGAGGGCCGACCTTGGAGCCGATGATCCCCGATGACGCGATCCAGCCCTTGAGCAGGTCCGATTCGAAGTAGTCGTCGAGGAAGTCCGCGGTGCTCCCGGTCAGCAGGCGAATCGCGTTGTGGAACGTGCGCTTGTCGAGCGCGCGGAAGCGGGCACCGAGCCCGGCGAGAGCAAGCAGCTCCTCCGGGTCGTCGCTGAACGGATCGGGCGGGACCATGTCGAGCAGGGGCTTCAGCGCCTGGCAGACGCGGTCCATGTCGTGGCCGTACTGCTCATAGGCATCGGCGTCGTGGGGCGAGATGCGAGCGATCTCGCGCAGGTTGGAGTCGTGGTCCTGCGTGAACCACAGGTACTCGCCGCTCGGCGTCGGCGCGAACTTCGACGACATCAGCATCG
Source organism: Candidatus Limnocylindria bacterium (assembly GCA_036560105.1). Classification (GTDB taxonomy): domain Bacteria; phylum Chloroflexota; class Limnocylindria; order QHBO01; family QHBO01; genus JACDBZ01. The sequence goes on from DATBRU010000143.1 coordinate 893, forward strand.
GCATGAAACCGTGCTTCGTCAGCTCCAGCTCGTGGATGATCTGCGGCCGCAGCAGCGAGAGCGCGTAGCTGAAGGTGGTGAACCAGAATCCGGGACGCAGCTCCTCGGTGATCGCCGCCCCGCCCACCAGGTTGCGGCGCTCGAGGATCAGCGTCTTCAGGCCTCCGCGGGCCAGGTAGGCGCCGTTGACCAGGCCGTTGTGGCCGCCCCCGATCACGATCGCGTCGTATCGGTCCATCTCAGGCCATCTTCCGTACGGGGTTGTAGAGCGGCAGCCGCGCGACGTGGGCGGCGACCTGCTGGTATCGGTGGTCCACCGTGAACTCCAGGTAGACGCGGGTTCCGGGCTTGGCGAGATCCGGGCGCACCCGGGCCAGGGCGATGTGGCGCTGCAGGATCGGCGAGTACATGAAGCTGGTGGCGAAGCCCACACGCTCCCGATCGTCATCGTAGACCATCCAATCCTCGTGGATGGGCGTGTGGTCCTTCGGTGGGATGAGGCCCGCCTCGCGGTAGACGCGGTCGTAATCCTCCCAATCGACTACCAGGCCGGCCATCCTCCAGCGGGACGACTTGGTGGCGATCTCGTTCACCAGGGCGGAGCGGCCGATGAAGGGCCGTTGGTCATCGGCGAGTCCCTTGAACATCCAGGACCAGCCGAGCTCGATCGGGGTGGACCGATGCGCATCGTTGAAGGCGAAGCGGCTGTTGTCGAAGTCGACGGGGAGCAGCAGCAACCCGGCCTCGATCCTCAGCATGCGGAGCGCTGCCAACCCGTACGGCAGCACGCCGTAGCCGTCGACCGAGTCCCACAGGGCGTCCCAGACGGCCAGCGCGTCCGCGGTGTCGACCCAGATCTCGTACCCGAGGTCACCGGTGTAGCCGGTCCGCGACACCGTCACCGGCCGCGAGCCGATGCTGCCCGTAGTGATGCCGAAGAACGGCAGCTGCTCGACGCTCGGGACGAGCCGGGTCAGCAGGTCGCGTGATCGGGGCCCCTGGATAGCGAGCGCGCCGATCTCCAGGCTGACGTCTTCGATAGCCACGCGCAGGCGCCCGACTCGATCAGAGAGGTACGAATAGTTCGGCTCCGCCGACGTGAGCAGGTACTCGTCGGGCCCGCGTCGTTGCACGACGCCATCCTCGAGCACGAAGCCACGCTCGTCGAGCCAGGTCGTGTACTGCGCCGCCTGCGGCGGGCAGGCGCGGACATCGCGAGCCAGGATGCCGGAGAGGAACCGCTCGGCGTCACTGCCCGTGATCCGGTACTTGAACAGCGGCGAGGTGTCGAAGATGCCGGCCGCGTTGCGGACCGCGAAGTACTCGAACTTGTCGCTGATCTGGTAGCGGTTGGCTGATAGGTGACCGGCCCAGTGGTTCCACAGGCCGGTCTCGTTGAGCGCGCTGGTGCGCTCGTGGAATGGGGTCGTATGGATCATCGGTCGCGAGAGGATACTTGCTCGCGGCGCGACGGGGCTCGATCAGTGCGCCTCGCCACGGTGGGCCGCGAGAAACCGCCGCGGTCACCCTGCGGCGAGCGAGGTTCCTGACTGACTACGGCGCTGACGCAGACCCCAGCAGGGCGATCGCCGGAGCCGCCTCGTGAGTCTACGAAGCGGATTCGTCGGTCCCGAGCTGCGCCTGGACCGCCTCCACGAAGTCGGTGAACTCGAACGGCTTGCGCAGGACCGGGGCGAGGGCCTCGAGCCGGTTGGCCTCCTCGTCGTCGATGGCGGTCACGAAGAGCACGGGAACGTCCCGGTACTGCGGTCGCTCGCGAAGCGAATGGACGATCGTGGACCCGAACTCGTCGGGCAGTCGCTGATCGAGGACCAGCAGGTCCGGGATCAGCCCCTCCTCCACGAGGGCCGTGTAGAGCCCCTCGGCGTCCCCAAAGCCACGCGCGTCGTACTCGAGCTCAGTCAGGACTGCGAGCATCGCCGTCCTGATCAGCGGCTCATCATCGACGACCCAGATTCGCTGTCCCATCGGTCCTCGCCCTCCTCAGTCGTCGAGTGTAGCCAGCGCTTCGCCGATGACGCCGACTGCCGTGTCGATCTCGTCGTCGGTGGTCACCAGCGGGGGAATGACCCGCACCACCTGGCCGCGGGTGCCGCAGCTCAGCAGGAGCAGGCTCCGGGCCTGGGCCTCGGCCAGGAGCCGCTTGACCAGGTCGGGCCGCGGGGCCAGCGTCCCCGGATCGGCGAGCTCGAGCGCCAGCATGAGGCCGCGGCCCCGCACCTCGGCGACGAACGCGTGGCCGGCGGCTGCATCCTTGAGCCCACCGAGCAGCCGTTCGCCCAGCCGATGCGCCCGATCGGCGAGCTGCTCATCATCGATGACGTCGAGCGTGGCCAGCGCCGCGGCGCAGGCAACCACGTTTCCGCCGTACGTCCCGCCGTGGGCGCCGGGAGCGAGCTGGTCGAGCAGGGCCCGCGCAGCGAGGATGCCCGAGAGCGGCAGCCCCGAGGCGATGCCCTTGGCCACGATCACGATGTCGGGGGTCGCATCGGTCCATTCGGTCGCGAAGAAGCGGCCGGTGCGCGCGTAGCCGGATTGGATCTCGTCGACGGCGAGCAGGATGCCGTGGCGCGAGGCGATCTCGCGCAGTGCGGGCAGGAACCCGTCCGGCGGCACGATGTATCCGCCCTCGCCGAGCACCGGCTCCACGAGGAAGCACGCCACGTCGTCCGGCGAGACGAGCGTGGCGAAGAGCTCGTCGATCGCCTCCAGCGTGACCGCCAGGGCAGCATCGGCGCCGCCCATGCGCAGGGGATAGGGGTAGGGGACGAAGTGGACGCCGCCCATCAGCGGCTCGAAGTGGGCGCGGTACTTCACGTTCGAGCTGGTGAGGGCCATCGCGCCGTGCGTTCGCCCGTGGAACCCGCCCCGGAATGCGATCACATTCGGGCGGTGCGTGACGTACTTCGCGAGCTTCACGGCGGCCTCGACGGCCTCGGCGCCCGAGTTGGACAGAAAGAGCCCGTAGGCCGTGTCCGGTGCCGGGTTCGGGAAGCGCATCGGCAGCCGCCGATGGAGCTCGAGCCCGGGCTGGTGGTAGACGACGTTCTGCTGGAGATGGATGCCCCTCGCCGCCTGCTCGCTGATCGCCGCGACCACGCGCGGATGCGCGTGGCCCGTGTTGGTGACGCCGATGCCACTGGTGTAGTCGAGGTAGCGACGTCCGTCGACGGCCTCGATGCAGGCACCCGACGCCCGCTCCACCACGAGATCGGTGTACCGCGCCCAGACCGGCGGAACGCCCTCAGCCAGCGCGGCCCAGTCGGTGTCCGTGGCGGTCATGCCCGGGCCTCCGCTGCCCTGCGCTCGCGCCGCTGCATCCCGAGCTGGACGACGATGAACACGACCGCGAGGAGGAAGATCAGTGTGCCGAGGACGTTGACCTCGGGCGGAATGCCGAGCCGGCTGACGCCGAACACCCACAACGGGAACGTGACCGTGCTGCCAGCCGAGAAGAGGGTGATCACGTAGTCGTCGATCGACAGCGCGAAGGCGAGCAGGGCCGCCGACAGCACCCCTGGGAAGATGATCGGGAACGTCACTTTCCAGAAGGTCGTCCATCCGTTCGCGTAGAGGTCCATGCCCGCCTCCTCGAGCGATCGATTGAAGCCGGCAAGGCGGGCCCGAACGGTGACGACGACGAAGCTGATGCAGAACATGATGTGGCTGGCCAGGATGGTGAAGAACCCCCGCTCGACGCCGAAGGAGACCCACAGCGTGAGCAGCGAGGCACCGAGGATGATCTCCGGCGCCGTCATCGGGATGAAGATGAAGAGGTTCGTCATCCCGCGACCGCGGAACTGGTAGCGCGTCAGGGCGAGCGCGATCATCGTCCCGAAGGCCGTGGCCACGATCGTCGAGAGCGCGGCGATCGCAAGGCTCACGATCATGGGCGTCGTGATCTGCGATCGGCCCCACAGGTCGATGTAGTTGCGGAGCGTGAAGCCCTGCCAGGTGATGTTCTGGCGCCCGGCGGGGTCGTTGAAGCTGAAGATGATCATCACCGCGATCGGCGCGAAGAGGAAGATCATCAGCACCGCGGTGAAGATCGGGAGCGCGAGATCGGAGAGGCGCCGCCCGAGCGGAACCTTGCGCTGAGCCTGGGCGGTTGCGGCCATCAGCTCGTCAGCCGCTCACTGCCGACAACGCGCGCATAGATCGCGATGAGGATCATCACCGCGGCCACCAGCACGAAGGCGAGGGCCGATGCGGAGGGGTAGTCGAGGCTGTCGAGGAACTTGCGCTGGATGATGTTCCCGACCATGAACACCTGCGGGTTGCCGGCGCCGATGACCTCCGCGGTGATGAAATCGCCCATGGCCGGGATGAAGACGAGCAGCGACCCCGCGAAGACCCCGGGCAGCGAGAGGACGAACGTGATCCGCCAGAACGCGGTGGCGCGGCTGGCATAGAGGTCGGTGGCGGCCTCGATGAGCCGTCGGTCGATCTTCTCGAGCGCGACGTACAGCGGCAGGATCATGAACGGCAGGAAGTTGTAGGTGAGCCCGAAGACGACCGATGCCGGCGTGGCCAGGAAGTGGAAGTCCGGGGGTAGCAGGCCGATGTCCTTGAGCGGACCGAACACGATCCCGTTGTCGGACAGGATCATTCGCCAGTTCAGCGTGCGGATCACGAAGCTGACGAAGAAGGGCAGGATCACCAGGAGCAGCAGGATGTTCTTGAAGCGCCCGCCGCGGAAGGCGATGAAGTACGCCACGGGATACCCGACCGCCAGCGTGATGAACGTCGTGAGGATGGCGAAGATGAACGAGCGGACGTACAGGTCCCAGTACTCGGCAATCACCTCGGGGTAGATCGCGAAGTTCCACGTCAGCTGGTACCCCGTGTCGAACGTGCCGGTCTGCAACGAGATGACCAGCATGAAGGCCATCGGAATCGCGAAGAACGCGATGAGCCAGGCTCCTCCCGGGAGGAGGAGGAGCGCGGGGGTGATCCGGCGACCGAGCGAACGCACCTGATCAGCTGTCGATCAGGCGCCGATGACCGTTTCGAACAGGTCGTTCCAGGCCGCTTCCTCTTCCTCGGTCATGACCTTGTCGGTGAACGTGTTGGCGGACTGCTCATCGGTCAGCACGACGGTCGGCGCGAGCGTGTCGAGCAGATCGGCGGTCTCGGTGTCGCCGTCCTCGCGGGCCGCCGCCGCATCCTCGAGGATGCGCGTGTCAACGCCGGTCACCGGGCTGAAGTAGCCGACGTAGGACGACAGCATCGCCGCGGCGTCGACGCTGTAGTAGTAGTCGATCAGCTGGTGCGCGGCCTCGAGGTTCGCACCGCCCTTCGGAATGATGAGGTTGTCGTTCCAGCGCATCCCGCCGGTCTCTGGCACGACGAAGAGGATGTTGGGGTTGTCGTAGAGATTCATCTGGGTGACGTCACCGCCCCATGCGACAGAGATCGCCAGGTCGCCGGCCGCGAGGGCGTCGTAGTACTCGTTGCCATAGAAGCCGCGGAACTGGCCCTCCGGCGCGCCGAGGAGCTTCTGCTGTGCGGCCTCGACGTCCTCGATTGTGGCGTTCTCCGGCTCGACACCGAGCGACAGGAGCGTGAGCCCGAACATGTCGCGCATGTCGCTGAAGCCGCCGACGCGGCCTGAGAACTCCGGGTCGAGCAGGTCGTCGAACTTGGTGATCTCGCGCCCGGTCAGCTCCGGATCGTAGGCGATCCCGGTGATCCCGCCCTGGTACCACACGCTGTGGGTGTTGTCGGGGTCGAACCAGAGGCCCTTCGCGTAGTCCGCGCAGTTCGCGGTCCAGTTCGGCAGCATCGAGTGGTCGAGCTCCTCGAGCCAGTCGTTGCGCACCATGCGTTCGACCACCCAGCCGCCGGGGCTCATGACGTCCCAGGCGGTATTGTTCCCGGCGCGCAGGTCGGGCGAGTACTGCGCCAGGAAGTCGGCGTTGTCGAGGAGGCCCTCGTTGTACTCGACATCGATGCCGCTGGCCTCGATGAAGGCCTCGATGCTCGGGAAGGACGCCTCGTCCTCCGAGAGATCCATGTAGGCAGGCCAGTTCAGCCAGCGGATCCCCGATTCGGAGCCTCCGCTCTGGCACGCAGCGAGGATGCCAGGAATCGTCATCAGGGCACCAACTGCGAGCATGCCGCGGCCGGTGCGGTGAATGAACGCTCGCCGCGTCAGCTGGTCCTGTCGGACGTATCGGTCGATGGCGAGCTCGATTGAGCTGCGCTGCTCCAGGTCACGCATCGGTGGCGAGCTCCTCCTGCAGATCGGGGTCGAGATCCTTCGTGGCATCGTCGCCGGCGATGACGAACGTGTGCTGGGGCTTCCAGGTCAGATACACCCGCTGGCCGTCGGCCAGGACCTCGCTTGCGCCGGCGGTCTCGAGGTTCTGGGCGTAGACGATGAGCCGGTGGTCATACGGCGTGGCGATGAGGTACTGGGTGCTCACGCCCATGTAGGACGAATCGAGCACCGTTCCCTCGATGGCGTTGAGGTCGGTCGTCGCTCCGGACGCCCCGTCCTCGAGGGCGAGGATGCGCAGCTTCTCGGGCCGCACGCCGACCCGCACGCTGGTGGCGCCGTTGACCATGCCCGAGGGTGCGCGGACGATCGTGCCGTCCTTGAGGCGCATCGAGGTGAACCGATCGTCGTTGCCGGCGACCTCGGCCTCGAGCAGGTTGCTGACGCCGAGGAAGCGCGCCACGAAATCGGTCTGCGGGCGCTCGTAGAGATCCTCGGGGGTGCCGAGCTGCTCGATCTTGCCGCGATGGATGACGGCGATGCGGTCGGACATCGTCATCGCCTCTTCCTGGTCATGGGTCACGAAGATGAACGTGATCCCGACCTCGCCCTGGATCCGCTTCAGCTCGACCTGCATCTGCTTGCGCAGCTTGAGGTCCAGCGCGCCGAGCGGCTCGTCGAGGAGCAGGACCTGCGGGTTGTTCACCAGGGCCCGCGCGAGCGCGATGCGCTGCTGCTGCCCGCCCGACAGCTGGCTCGGGCGGCGCGTCTCGAAGCCCGGGAGCTCGACGAGGTCGAGCATGGTCCCGACCTTCTCGCGCACCTCGGCATCGGGCAGCTTGCGGCGACGCAGGCCGAACGCGATGTTGTCGAAGATCGAGAGGTGGGGGAAGAGGGCGTAGTTCTGGAAGACCGTGTTCGTGGCGCGCTTGAAGGGCGGGATGTCGGTCACGTCGACGTCGCCCAGGAAGATCGAGCCGGTCGTGACCTCCTCGAATCCTCCGATCATGCGGAGCGTCGTCGTCTTCCCGCATCCGGAGGGCCCGAGCATCGAGAAAAACTCGCCGGGTTGGACGTGCAGCGACAGGTTGTCGACGGCGACGAAGTCACCAAAGCGCTTCGTGACACCCTCGATGCGAACGTCGGAAACAGGCACGCTCAAGCACCCAACCTCGTCGTGGTGCGGTAGGCGCGGAGTATAGGTGGCGCCGATCGCCGCATGTCAAGGATCGGCGCGACCCCTCAGCCCGATGCCGGCACGACCCAGGCCTGGCGGCGGTTGCTCTCGACGATCGCCTCGACGACGGCCACCGAGCGCGCCCCATCCGCGAGCGTCGGGTAGGGTGCGAGGCCATCGTCGGCGGGCGAGCCGTCGACGATCGCCGCGTAGAACGTGCGGACGACGTCGCGCAGCGCCTCGGCCCAGCCCTCCGGGTGGCCGGCCGGCAGGGACGGAACGCCGGTGGTTGCCGCATCCGGCTCGCGCGTCAGCCGCCGTGCCTCCGATCGCGAGCCGATCCAGAGCGACTCTGGCCGTTCCTGCTCCCAGGCCAGCGAGGCCCGGGACCCGGCCATCTCGAATCCGAAGGCATTCTTGCGTCCGGGGCTCACCTGGCTGATCACGACGGAGCCCCGGGACCCGTCCTCGAGCCGGAGGAGCACCGTGGCAGCGTCCTCGGAGGTGATGGCCACCGTCTCGCGCTCGCCGGATGCGTCCTGGAAGGCGGCGGCTTCGACCAGGGGGCGTTGCCGCGCGGGAAGGAAGGTCGCGAGGTCGGCGAACACCCCGGTCACCCGGCGCCCGCTCACGAACTCGACCGTATCGATCCAGTGGGAGCCGATGTCGGCCACCGCCCGCGAGGCCCCCGAGCCCGGTTCCAGGCGCCAGTTGTAGTCGGTCTCCTCGGCCAGCCAGTCCTGGAGGTAGGCGCCGTGCACGAGCCGCAGGTCGCCAAGCTCGCCCTCGGCGACGAGCTGGCGGGCGCGCCGCACCATCGGGTAGCCGCGATAGGTGAAGGCGACCATCCCATGGCGCCCGACCTGCGCGGCCAGGGTCTCAAGGCCCCGGGCATCGGCCAGGCTGAGCGCCAGCGGCTTCTCCACCACCACGTGCTTGCCGGCCTCGAGCGCCCGCCGCGCCAGCGCCACGTGCGTGTCGTTCGGCGTGCAGACGTGGATGACATCGATGTCGGTGTCGGAGAGCAGGGCTTCGACATCGGTCTCGGCGCGGGGGACGCCGAGCGCCCGCGCGCGGGCTGCGGTGCGCTCGGGGTTCGAGCCCGCGATGGCGACAACCTCGCCGATGCCTCCCCGGCGCACGGCGTCGACATGAAACGGTCCCACGAACCCGGTGCCGATGACCGCGGTGCGCAGCGTGTCGCTCACGTCCACCACGCGTCGGTCATCGCGGGCTGGCTGGGCATGACGCCGCGGAGGAAGGCGACGCCCTTCTCGAACCCCTCGTCGATCGAGAAGAGGGCATCCTCGTGCTCGATGGAAAGGACGTCGTCGTAGCCGGCCAGGCGAAGCGCGGACAGGATGCGGCGCCACTCGAGCTCTCCGTGCCCGTAGCCCACGGTGCGGAAGATCCACGAACGATGAGCCACATCGCCGAGCGGCGTCGTGTCGAGCACGCCATTGACGGCGGCGTTGCGCGCATGGATCGCGGTGTCCTTGGCGTGCGTGTGGTGAATAGCCCCGGCCGCCCCGAGCGCGGCGATGGCGCTCTCGATGTCGATGCCCTGCCAGAACAGATGGCTCGGATCGAGGTTGGCGCCAACGGCCGGTCCGCACGCGTCGCGCAGCCGCAGCAGGGTCGCGGGGTTGTAGACCACGAAGCCAGGATGCATCTCGAAGCCGAGCCGCACCCCCTGGTCGGCGGCGAAGGCCGCCTCCTCACGCCAGTAGGGGATGACCTTCGTCGTCCACTGCCACTCGAGAAGGTCGCCGTACTCGGTCGGCCAGGCGCAGGTGACCCAGTTCGGATACCGGGCCGAGTCCGAGTCGCCGGGACACCCGCTGAACAGGTTGACGCGATCCACCCCTAGCCGATTCGCGAGCTCGACCGTTCTGCGGTAGGTCTCGTGGGCCGCGAGTGCGACCTCCTGCTGCGGATGGAGCGGGTTCCCGTGGCACGAGAGGGCGCTGATCTCGAGCCCGCGTGACTCGACCGCATCGGCGAACGCCCGCAGCTTCGCGTCGTCGGCAAGGAGCTCCTCGGGCCGGCAGTGGGCGTCACCGGGATAGTTGCCCGTCCCGATCTCCACGCACTCGACGCCCGCCGCGGCGATCCGGTCGAGCGCGTCGGTGAATGGCGATCCGGCGAACAGGACGGTGAACACTCCGAGCTTCATGTGGCCTCCGTGATGACGGGCACGCTCTCCGCGGCGCGCGTGGCGAGCTCCATGATCGCCTCCTGGGTCGCTCCGCGGCCGGGAAGCTGACCCTCGACCACGCCCTCGTGCAGCACGATGATGCGGTCGGCGACGCCGATGACCTCGAGAAGGTCCGATGAGACCATCAGCACGGCCACGCCGCGCAGCTTGAGCTGGTCGATGATTGCGAAGATCTCGGCCTTGGCCCCCACGTCCACGCCGCGCGTCGGCTCGTCGAGCAGGAGGACGTCCGGCTCGCGGGCAAGCCACTTGGAGAGGACGATCTTCTGCTGGTTGCCACCGCTGAAGGAGCGTGCCGGTCGCTCGATGAGCGGCGGGCGCAGGGCCAGCTCGCCGGCCAGCCGCTCCGCCAGCTGACGCTCGCGGCCCCTGTCGATGATGCCCGCGGAGGCGATCGTGTCGAGGTTGGCGAGCCCGATGTTCGTGCGGGCCGTGAACTCGAGGATGAGGCCTGACTCCTTGCGGTCCTCGGTGACGAGGCCGACCCGGGCCCGGATCGCACCTTCGATGCTGCCCGAGGGAATCGGGTTGCCGTTGACAGTGACCTCGCCATCGCGCGGCAGTGCGCCAAAGATCCCAAGCAGGGTCTCCGTGCGACCGGACCCCAGGAGGCCGGCGAGGGCAACCACTTCCCCCGCGTGGACCTCGAACGACACGCCGTCCACGAGCTGGCGTCCGGCTCGCGCGCGCGGCGGCACGGCAAGGTCGCGCACCGCGAGTCGAACGTCGCCCGCAGGCCGGTCGGCGCGCTGGTAGAGGTCACCGAGGTCGCGGCCGACCATCGCCTGCACGACCTTGCCGGGCGTGGCCTCGGCCGCGGTCATCGTCGCGACGGTGCGGCCGTCGCGAAGCACCGTGACCCGATCGGCGACGGCATGCACCTCGTCGAGCTTGTGGCTGATGTACACGATCGCCACGCCCTCGGTGCGCAGCCCGCGGAGGATGTCGAGCAATCGGTCGGTCTCGACATCGGTCAGGGCCGACGACGGCTCGTCGAGCACGAGGACCCGCGCGTGGCGGTCGAGCGCGCGCGCGATCTCGACGAGCTGGCGTCGCGCGATCGAGAGCGAGCCGAGCCGGACCGCCGGATCGACGTCGAAGCCATATCGGTCGAGGACCGATCGGGCCTGGGCGCGCATGGCTCGCTGGTTCACGATCCCGCGGCGCGCCGGAAGCCGCCCAAGGAACAGGTTCTCCGCCACCGAGAGGTCGGGGACCAGCTGCAGCTCCTGGTGGATCACGGCGATCCCGGCAGCCAGGGCGTCGTGCGGGCCGCCGAAGGCGATCGGCTGCCCGTCCATGAGCATCTCGCCCTCGTAGCTGCCCGCCGGCCAGCGACCTCCGATGATGTTGATCAGCGTTGACTTGCCGGCTCCGTTCTCGCCGACAAGGGCCAGGATCTCGCCCCCGCGCAGGTCGAGGTCGACGCCGTCGAGCGCCCGCACGCCGGCGAACTGCTTGACGATGCCCCGCATCTCGAGGTGCGTGAAATCTGCCTGGCTCATGGTCATGTCACCGAGCCGAGCCCCGGCGGGACAGTCCCGCCGGGGCCGACATCGGCTCTCCTAGAACCCGTACTGCTCGTACTGGTCGACGTTCTCCTGGGTGACCGTCGTCGCGTCGAGCTGGATGCGCTGCGGGACCTGCGACTCCGCGAGGTCACTCATGCCGCAACCGTGCGCCACGAGCCGAGCCAGGTTCACCGCGCTGGCCGCCATGATCGGGTTGTACAGGAAGGTCGCGGCGTAGATACCGCCCTCCTGGATCGCCGCCATGGCGTTCGCCGAGCCGCCGGCACCGGTGAGGATCATCTCGTCCTCGCGGCCGGCGTTCCGGATCGCCTGGACGACGCCCTCGGCCATGTCGTCATCGTGGGTGTAGACCGCATCGATGTGCTCGTTGGCCTGGAGAATCGTCTCCATCACCTCGCGGCCGGTATCGGCGTTGAAGTCGCCGGGCTGAGACGCCACGACCGTGATGTTCGAGCCCTCGATGGCGTCCATGAAGCCGGCCGTGCGCAGGTCGGTCACGCTGATACCGGCGATGCCCTGGATCTCGACCACGATCGCCTCTTCGAGGTCAGCCAGCTCCTCAAGCAGGAAGAGCCCAGCCGATCGGCCGATGCCGTAGTTGTCGCCGCCGATCCAGGTGCGGAACGCGGTCGGCGAGCTGAACTCACGGTCGATGTTGATGACCGCGATCCCGCGATCCATCAGCTCCTGGGCGACGGGTGTCAGGGCCGCGCCGTCGTAGGGCAGGATCGCGATCGCGTCGAGGTCCTGCTCGGCCAGGGTGCGGATGTTGTTCGCCTGCTGGTCGGCATCGGTGCCGCCATTGGCGCTCCGGAACTCGACATCGTCATGCAGGGCTGCCTCCTCCTCGGCGCCCGAGATCACTGCGCCGAGCCAGCCATGGTCCGCGGCCGGAGCCGAGAAGCCGATGGTGACCGTCTCCGACTCGTCGCATTCCCCGCCGGCGGTTCCGCCGCCGCTGCCGCTGGGCGTGGTCCCGCCGCACGCGGCAAGGACCAGTCCCAGGCTGGCGGCGATCGCCAGGAAGCGTGAGGCCGCACCGGCGGCCTGTGTCCCCATGATTCGCATGGTATGAAGATCCTCCTCGTTGCTCCAGATGTGCTGGACGGCGGAGCCCTCCCGCCTACTCCTCCTGGTCCGCGCGACGCTGGAGCATGACCGCCGCGAGGATGATCGCGCCCTTGATGATGAGCTGGGCGTCGTAGCTGATGTTCTGAAGGACAAAGATGTTCGTGATCATGGTCAGGATCAGGACGCCGTAGAGCGTCCCGATCAGCGATCCACGACCGCCGAAGAGGCTGACGCCACCGACCACCACGGCGGCGATCGCATCGAGCTCACTGCCCGTGCCGGCGCTCGGCTGTGCCGTGGCCGTTCGGGCGCTGACGAGGACGGCGGCGATCCCGGCGCACAGTCCCGAGATGGCATACACCGCGAACTCGGTGCGCCGGACCGGGATGCCGGAGAGGCGCGCCGCAACCCGGTTGCCGCCAACGGCATAGATCTGGCGACCAAAGACGGTCCGGTTGAGACCGAACCACCCCAGCGCCACGATGGCGGCGAAGATGATGACCACGTAGGGGAGGACGCCGAAGAGCTGCCCCGCGCCGATCGCGATGTAGGCCTCATCCGTGATGCGGACGGGGCTGGCGCCCGTGATGGTCAAGGCGAGACCGCGAGCAATGGTCAGCATCGCGAGGGTCGCGATGAACGGCACGACCCGTCCCCAGGTCACGAGCAGCCCGTTGGCGACCCCGACAGCGAGGCCGGTCAGGACCCCGACAATGACCATGACCACGGCGCCGAAGTCCCCGAAGGTCGCGGCCGCCACCCCGGCAAGGGCGATCACCGAGCCCACCGAGAGGTCGATACCCGCGGTGAGGATCACGTAGGTCATGCCGACGGCCAGGATGCCGATGACCGACGCCTGGACGAGGATGTTGACGATGTTGCCCCACCGGATGTTGATGCCGCCCTCGGTCGTGTCGACGAGGAAGAAACGGCTGGTGAGCGTGCCGATGAGGATGATCACGAGGAGCGCGATCGGCAGGCCATAGGACCGCCAATTGGCCGCCACAAAGCGCAGCCAGTCGCGGATTCGGGATGACTCGGGCGTCGCGGTCGTCATGTCAGGAGGCCGCCGAAAGGGCCTTGACCGGCAGGCCGCTCGGCGTGCCGGCATCGAGCCAGCCGGCCATCGACTCGAGCGAGAAGAGCTGATCGGCGACCATGGCGGCAGCCCCGGTCACGCCGGCCAGATTGCCGAGCGATGAGCGCTGGATGACGAGATCGCGCGTCGCCAGCGGGAGCGAACGCCGGTAGACGGTCTCCCTGATCGCCGCAAGGAGCTGGTCGCCGCTGGCGGCCACCCCGCCGCCGATGACGATCAGCGACGGATTGAACAGGTTCACGACGCCGGCCAGCATTCCCCCGACCAGCCGGCCCGAACGCTGGAGCAGCTCGACGCTGGCGGGGTCGCCGCGCCGCGCGGCCTCGGCCACATCCTTCGCCGTGAGGGTGCCATGGCGGGCGAGTGCCCCTGCAAGCCAGGCGCTGGACCCGTCGGCCGCCATCTCGGTGGCGACGCGTCCCAGGGCGCCTCCCCCTGCCGCGGCCTCCAGGCAGCCGACGTTTCCGCAGCGACAGACCACCGACGGATCGTCGGTGACCTGGATGTGGCCGACGTCACCCGCGGCTCCCTGCGCACCCCGGTGGAGCTGGCCATCCGAGATCAGTCCGGCGCCGATGCCGGTGCCGATCTTCACGAAGATCACGTTTTCATGGCCGGCAGCGATGCCGGAGCGCCACTCGCCCAGGGCCATCACGTTGACGTCGTTGTCGACCCAGACCGGCGCTCCGAACCGATCGGAGAAGCGCTCGCGGATCGAGACGCCGTCCCAGCCGGGCATAATCGGCGGGGAGACCGGCCGCGCGGTCCGGAACTCGACGGGCCCGGGGACACCGATGCCGACGCCCCACAGCGGTCCGGGATCGGCGGCCAGCATCTCTGCGAAATGCCCCTCGACGAGGCTGAGGATCGGCTCGGGGCCTGCGCCGATGTCGCAGGGCTCGGCACGGTGGACCAGGATCGTCCCGGCGAGGTCGGTGAGTGCGACATCGAGGCTTGTGGCGCCGAGATCGGCAACCAGCAGCCGGCCCGCGGCGGCGTTGAGGACGAGCCGTCGTGGCGGTCGGCCGCCCCTGCTCGGGCCGGTGTCGTCGTCCCGGATCAGTCCGCGATCGATGAGCTCACCGACCCGCTGTGCGACGACCGATCGGCCCAGGCCCGTGCGATGCACGACATCGGTCCGCGACAGGCCGTCCGAGTGTCGGATCGCGTCAAGGACATGGACGAGGGCGTCGAGCGCCTCATCCGGGAGCGTCACCGGCCGCGGCGGCTGGTTGGACATGCGACGAGCATACTTCGGCCTGTCAAGACCCAAAGTATGCGTCCAGGCGGTCAATGCTGGGGTGTGATTCGTGCAACTTGCGGCCGTCGGCGCGCGTCAAGGTGACACGTAGCGTGCTCCGGGGGTGATCGATGGCCAAGCTCAACCACCAGAAGCGGCACCGTCCGCGCCCGGTCGCCAGCCGGCGCCGACGCACGACCGAGCGGCGGACCCAGGAGCAGCGCAGCCGGCGCGATCTCGAGCGCTGGCGCCGCACCTCCTGAGATCCTCGCTCCCTCTCCTCGGCCCGATCGGGCAGGACCCGGTCGGGCCGTTCGCTTGCTAGACTCCGGTGGACCCTTCCACGGATTCCGCAGCACCCGGAGCGCCGCATGGACTTCGCCCTCGCACCCCAGCACGTGGAGATCCGCCGCACGGTCCGCGACTTCGCGGAGGGACGGATCGCGCCGGTTGCCGACGAGCTCGAGCGCAAGGGCGAGTTCCCGACCGAGATCATCCGCGAGGCCGCGTCCCTCGGCCTGCTGGGCGTGCCGTATCCGGAGGAGCTCGGCGGGACGGGCCTCGACACGCTCGCGTACGCCATCACGGTCGAGGAGCTCTCACGTGTCAGCGGATCGGTGGGCATCATCGTCAGCGCCCACACGAGCCTCGGCTGCAACCCGGTCTACCTCGCCGGGACCGATGCCCAGAAGGAGCGCTGGCTGCGCCCGATGGCGTCGGGCGAGGTCATCGGCGCGTACGGGCTCACCGAGCCCGGTGCCGGATCCGACTCGCGGGGAACCCAGACGCGCGCCCGCCAAGATGGCGACGAGTGGGTCCTCAACGGATCGAAGCGGTTCATCACGAACGCCGGCGTCGCGGGGACCTACATCGTCACCGCCGTCACCGATCGCGACACCGACTCCCACCGCATCACGGCCTTCATCGTTCCGGCCGATGCGCCCGGGTTCTCTGTCGGCCGCATGGAGGAAAAGATGGGCCTCCACGCCAGCAACACGGGCGAGCTCATCTTCACCGACTGCCGCATCCCGGCCGAGAACATGCTCGGCCCCGAGGGCGAGGGCGACAAGCTATTCCTGAAGACGCTCGACGGCGGCCGGATCGGGATCGCGTCGATGGCGCTCGGCCTTGCGCAGGCGGCGTACGAGGCCGCATCGGCGTATGCGAAGGAGCGTCGCCAGTTCGGGCGAGCCATCGGCGAGTTCCAGGGCGTGGCCTTCATGATCGCGGACATGGCGATGAAGATCGATGCCGCGCGGCTGATGACGTATCGCGCCGCCTGGCTCAAGGACTGCGGCCAGCCGTACAGCACCGAGGCCGCCATGGCCAAGCTGTTCGCGTCGGAGGTGGCTCGGGACGTCACCAACGACGCGATCCAGGTGCATGGTGGCTACGGGTACGTGACCGAGTACAAGGTCGAGCGCTACCTGCGCGACGCCAAGCTCACCGAGATCGGCGAGGGCACCAGCCAGATCCAGCGCATGGTGATCGCCCGCAACCTGCTGGGCCTGCGCTCGACGTAACCGGCGGCCCGAGCGTGGGCCGGATCACTGGCCATCAGATCTCGCGACGCGAGTGGTCCGTTTGGTCCCCCAGGCGGGTCTATGGTGTGTGATGCAGAGAACTCGCCAGTCATGAGCGAACCCGGGGCACTGGGCAGAGCAGCGGACCGTGCGGCGGAGCCGCCGGGCGTGGAACTCGCATCGCTCGAGTCATTCGTCGACGAGCACTATCCGCGCCTGGTGCGTCTCGCTGGTCTCATTACCCGTGATCCCGATCAAGCCCAGGATGCCGTCCAGGCCGCGCTCGAGCGAGCGTGGCGGAAGCATGGCAGCATCCGCCACGCCGCCAGCCTGCGTCCATGGCTGGATCGGATCGTGGCTCGTGAGGCAATCCGCCAGACCCGTGGCGGGCTCCTCGCGACGCTCCTCCGCCGACGTCCAGTCGATTGGGCGGAGCTCGCGGCACCGCTCCCCGAACCAGTCGAGACGGCCGTGCTGCGCGAGGCGCTCGGACGCCTCTCGCCTGACCAACGGGCCGTGATCGCGTTGCACCTGCATGCGGGCTATTCGGTTGACGAGACCGCGCGGGTCCTCGGCGTGCCGTTTGACACCGTCCGCTCGCGTCTTCGAGCCGCTCGCGACCGATTGCGGCGTGAGATGGCGGAGGTGAAC
>DATBRU010000144.1:0-2811 GCA_036560105.1 Candidatus Limnocylindria bacterium
CGGATAGAAGTAGGTCGACTTTTGCGGCATCACATCGCCCGCGCGAGCCACCTCGGCCATCTGGTCGAGCCGGGTGGGCCGGACGAGGATCGCCGCCGCGGCGTCGCCTCGCGCGACGCGATCGCGCGCATCGGCCTCGTCTCTAGTGTAGGCGAGGCGCGTGCCGGCGGCGGCATCGTCGGTAGTGATGCCCAGCCGATCCCCCAGCAGAGCGACGTGCAGCGCTGCCAGGTCCAGTGCCCGCGTCGCATCCGACATCCGTTCCCGCCGCAGCCGATCCCGCAGACCGTCGACATCGCCGATGAGCAGATAGCCGTCGTCGCCGGGCAGCACCAGGCCGAGCACCGGCGCGTCATCGTGGCGGTGCTCGTCGAGGGCCGCGGCGAGGTGCGCCGGCGCCAGGGGCACGGCCTGCCACAGCGGGTCGTCGCCGTTGGCCAAGGAGCGCAGCGCATCGGCATCCACGTCGAGCAGCAGTCGGTGCGTCGGCTGGATCTCCATGTCGACCAGCTCGGCGTTGACGAGCAGCATCATGATCCAGTCGGCCGCGAGCTCCCCCGGCCGCGCAGTGGCCAGCTCGGGATCGGATCGCATCTCGGCCTGGTAGGCGAGGGCTGTTTCGTAGCGGTGGTGCCCATCGGCGACATAGAGCACCTGGCGCGCGAGGTGCCCCGTGATGCGGTCATCGGGCTCGATCGCGCTCAGCTGATGGAGCAGCCCATCGTCATCGCGCGCGCGCCACTCGTCGCTCCACGCGCGGCTCATGACCTGCCGATACCGCTCGGAGCGATCGAAGTACACCGCCAGGATCGGGCTCAGCTGCGTCCGGGTCGCGCGGAGCAGGGCGAGCCGATCCGCCTTCGGCCCGGGCATCGTGTGCTCGTGCGGGAGGATGCCGTCGCCCCATGGCTCGAGCAGGACTCGAACGACGATCCCCTCGACGGTGAGTGCGTCCGGACGGGCGCGGGTCGCGTGGCGGTAGTAGTAGGCGGCCGGGACGGCGCGGCGCTCGAGCGTGCCATCCGCCTGCCACGCGGCCAGTGACGATGCCGCGGCCGCGTGGGAATCGGCTTCTGCGTTGAATTCGAGTCGAACCGCATTGCGCGGATGGCGGGCCAGCAGCGTTGCGCGCTGGGACTCCGTGATGACGTCGTACGGGGGGCAGGCGACGTCGGTCAGGTCCGCGACCGCGGTCGGGGCAACCTGGGCATCGTCGACGGACCGGATGCGAGACGGCACCGGGGACACGCCGAAGCGGGCAGGAGCGTAATGGAGGCCGCGGAACGGCGCGACGCGGGGCATCGGCGCTCAGGATAGCGCCGGGACGGGCCTCGGGCCGATGGCACGGACGCTGTTGGTCGGTGTATCGGTCAATGCGTGCCGGATGCGTCGTCCGCGCCGGGATTGATCGCTGTGTCGGTCAGTGGTGAGCACAAGGGCCGCGCCGATGCGAGCTTCGTGCGGGCCACCGATCGATACAGCGGCCATCCCCAACGCAGAACGGCCCTCCGGTGATTCGTGACCGATGCATCGGTCAGCCCCAGGCAGCAAGGGACCGGCGTTGCACCCTAGCCGGTATCCAGGAGGGCCTGTGCCTGCGAACGCACCTCCGGTCGAGCATCCCGCGCGGCCCACTCGACCAGCGGACGAGCGTCGGAGGCCAGCGGACCGCTGTTTGCGAGCGCCGCCAGGGCGTTGCGCAGCAGTCGATGCCTCCCCGCCCGGGTGAGCGCCGTCTCGCCGACCGCCCGACCGAAGGCCCTGGCGCCAAGGCCGAGAAGCCACTCGATCAACGGCATGAGCGGCACGAGCAGCGGTCCGTCGTCGTCCGCCTCGCCGTTGACCGGGCAGACCTCCTGGCACACGTCGCAGCCGAAGATCCACTCACCGATGGCCGCTGCCTCCCACGGCTCGAAGGCTCCCGGATGCTCGATCGTCAGGTAGCTGATGCACCGCCGCGCGTCGATCGTCCGTGGCGCGACGAGCGCCCCGGTCGGGCAGCCGCCGAGGCACCGTGTGCAGCTGCCGCAGCTCGAGCGGATCGGCGCGTCCGTGGGAAGCTCGGCGGAGCTGAGGATGGCACCCAGGAAGACCCACGAGCCCGACGCCTGGTGCGTCAGCAGGTTCGTGTTCTTGCCGATCCAGCCGATGCCGGCGCGTGCCGCGAGGCCGCGCTCGGCCAGCGGACGATCGTCGACGTAGGCGACGTCTCCCGCCGGGAAACCCGCGGCACGCAGGTCGGCCGCCAACCCTGCCAGCTTCGCGCGCAGGGCAACGTGGTAGTCGGTCCCAAGGGCGTATCTCGCGATCTTCCCGGCCGGGCGCGCGGGCGACGCCTCGAGCACCGGGCCGAGCGCCCTTCGCAGCGCGCCGGGATCCGGGTCCCAACCGGCGCGCGCCTGACCGACGTACGGCGCAGCCACCACGAGGACCGAGCGAGCATCAGCGTCATGCCGGCGCGGATCGGTGGCGACCTCGGGCCTGTCGCCACCCATCCAGTCCATCCGGCCCATCCGCCCGCCCGCGACGCTCGCCTCCATGCGCGCCCGGTCCTCGACCAGCGGCTCGGCCGACGTCACGCCGAGCAGGGCCAGCCCGCGCGCGGCAGCCATCGCCGCCAGCTGGTCGCGGAGGAACGGGGCGCCGTCGGGAACGTGGCGTACCATTCCAACGCTACGAATCCCGGCGCCGCACCACGAAGGCCGGCGGCTCGCCGGTCGGAGCGAAGCTCGGAGCCGCCAGCGGCATGGCCACTCGCGGGATGCGGAACCCGAAGACCGATCCGGACGCGGCGTCGGCGTTGGCGGCCGA
>DATBRU010000145.1:0-4105 GCA_036560105.1 Candidatus Limnocylindria bacterium
CTGGTGCTATCGGGAAGAAGCTACTGCAGCTGGTTGCCGACGTTGCTGAAGATGTTCGAAACGAGCGGGCCAAGGAACAGCAGAGCGACGATCACGATGATCGCGATGAGGGCGAGCAGCAGGCCGTACTCAACGAGAGTCTGGCCTTCCTCGTCCTCGCTCTGGAAACGGGCCAGAAGAGTGCTGATGAAGTCACGAATCATGTTTGCGGGTACCTCCTTTCCTCGAAGATGGTGCGCGCAGCGTACGGAGCGCAAACGGCGCTGCATATGGCCGAATGGTCCTGCTGCCCCCCGCGGCGAGGCGTACCTTGGCCCATAGTCACCTTGCTTGTCAAGGAAGCGACCGGAGTCGCCGGGTCGAGGTACCGGCGACCGACACATCGGTCATGAATCACCTGAGCGCCGTTCTGCGCCGGGCATGGCCGATGTACCGATCACTCCCCCGCACGAAGCCCGCGTCGGCGCGGCACCCATGCTCACCGGTGACCTATCGAGCGACCAACCCCGGCCCGGACGATGTCCCTGGCTGTCACTGACCGATACACCGACCAGGGACGATCGATCCCCTCGCGACGAGGCTCGAGCGAGCCATTCCAGGCGAAGAAGAGGGAGCCGCCCCTGACGGGACGGCTCCCTAGCACCGGAGGAGGAGACCCGAGACCGGTGGCGATCACCGGCCCCTCGGATGAAGGCCGTCTCGGATACCCGCGACGACTTGGGCGCACGCTACGCCCGAGCGCTTGATCGCCAAATGGAACTCCCGTACTCGCCGAAACCGGACTTGCGGTTGCTCGATCTCCGGCCCGAGGTCCTACTGGCGGGCAGCCCCGAGGAGCGCGACGCCGATCCCGAGCGCGACGACGAGGGCCGCGATGTAGATGACGAGCGTGAAGACCACGCCCTGCGCGACCCGCATGCGAACGTCCAGCGCGTCCTGGGCGCGGATGCGCCCCCACGCCGCTGAGGCGAGCATCGTCGCGACCGCGATGCCGCCGATGAGCACGGCCGCGAAGCCCAGAGTTGCCGGCACACCCCAATCGGAGACCTTGCTCCCGACCGCCACGGCGATGCCGGCGCCGGAGGCGGCGGGGACGATCCGAAGGAGGGACTCGATGGTCAGGAAGGCCCCTGTAGAGGCGCGACTGGCAGCCACGGCCCGGCCGCGAGCTGCCGCAACGGGGGATCCGTCTGTCAGCGATCGCCCGTCGCCGTAGAGGTCGAACTGCGACCCGCCGTGCGCCGACGACGCCGGGTCGTCGCCGAGATAGGCGATCGCGAGCATGTCGTGCCCGTCGAGATCGAACGCGGCCTCCGCGAAGGGAGCGTCCGCGGTGGGGAGAGGCATGGCGGCGACGGGGTTGCCGTCGACGATGACGCGCACGTCGCGGCCGGTCGGGCCGTTCGGGACGTCAGGATCGAGCTCCACGAGCCGGAACCCGTTGCGGGTATCGACGTACCAGGCGTCAGACATCTACGGCCACACTGTATCGCCAGAACGAGAAGGACCAGGAGAGGCATCCATCCTCATCCTGGTCCCTGGGGGAGGCCGGTCCCGTCTCAGTCTTCGGGGATCTTGATCCAGCCCTGGCGCATGGCGTAGACCACGGCCTGGGTGCGGTCGTTGACCGACAGCTTGCGCAGGATCGACGACATATGGTTCTTCACGGTCTGCTCGGAGATGGACAGCGCGTAGGCCACCTGCTTGTTCGTCATGCCCTGGGCGATGTTGTCCAGGATCTCGACCTCGCGCGGTGAGAGCGGGGCAAAGATCGGCTGGGCATCGGTGCCATACACGGCCAGCTCGCGGAACTCCTTGAGCACGCGCGACGCCACCGCCGGCTTGGCGAAGACCTTGTCGTTGATGAGGTACTCGCCGGACCGGACGCGCCGGATGATGGCGATCAGGTCGGTCGGATCGATGTCCTTGAGGACGTACGCCGCGGCGCCGGCCTTGATGGCATCGAACAGCTGATCCTCGTCGTCATTCGACGCCAGGACGATCACCCCGGTGTGGGGCAGCTCGCGCTTCAGGCGCTGGGTCGTCTCGATGCCATTCGGTGACGGCAGCCCGAGGTCCATCAGCACCACGTCGGGCGTGAGCTCCTCGACGGTGGCAAGTGCCTCGCGGCCCGTGCCGGCCTCGCCGACGACCTCGATGTCGCCCTCGAGCTCGAGGATGTTGCGGACGCCTCGACGGAACAGGGTGTGCCCATCCACGATGACGACGCGTGTCTTTCCGGCTCGGCGGTCGCCGCCCTTGCGGCGCTCGTCCTTGGCGTCGGCGCCCTTGGCGTCGGCGTCCTTCGCCTCGGCGTTCTTCATCTCGGTGTCGACCACTGGAATTGCCTCCTCCTTCATCGTGAATCGGTCCCCTGCTCCGGCAGCCGAAGCAGGATGCGTGTGCCCTCTCCGTGGCGGGACTCGATGTTGAGCTGGGCCCCGATCAGCTCTGCGCGCTCGCGCAGGAACTGGAGCCCGAAGTTCTGGCCGGCACGCGACGCGACCCGTACGAGGTCGAAGCCGCGGCCGTTGTCGGCGATCACGAGGGTGTCCCCCTCGAGCGTGATGGAGATGCGGCTGGCGGCCGCGTGCTTGCGAACGTTCTGGAGTGCCTC
Organism: Candidatus Limnocylindria bacterium; assembly: GCA_036560105.1. Taxonomy (GTDB): domain Bacteria; phylum Chloroflexota; class Limnocylindria; order QHBO01; family QHBO01; genus JACDBZ01. The sequence goes on from DATBRU010000145.1 coordinate 2,618, forward strand.
CTGCACGATGCGCAGGACCGACGCGCGAGCCGGTGGCCCGAGCCGCTCGTCGATCCCCTCGACCGCCACCTCGACGGCGATGCCGTGCCGCTCCTCGAGCGTGCTGGCCCGTTCGGCGATGGCGGTCGCGAGCGCGATGTCGGAGCCCGGCGGCCGCAGGTCGGTGATGAATGTGCGGACCTCGTCGAGGCCGTCGCGCAGCATGTCGCGCAGGAACGCGATCTCGGCATGCGCATCGGTCTCGGTCGGGGTCAGCATGCGGTCGAGGTACTCGACCTGGAAAATCGCGTTGGTGAGGACCTGCGCCGGTCCGTCATGAATGTCCTCGGCCATCCGCTGCCGCTCGTCCTCCTGGGCGCGCACGATGCGCAGGCCGAGCGCGGCTGGCGAGTCATCGGCCATGAGGCTCGGCTCGTCGAGCATCTCGTCGGGTGATTCGAGGTACCCCCACAGCAGGTCGAGCTGACGGGCCACGACGTCGAGGCGCTTGAGGCGAGCCTGCAGCGAGGCCAGCTCGCGGCCACGCTGCTCGTACTCGGCGCGGAGCGCATCGGTCCCGACGGGTCGGAGGGCGCCACCGCGGCGGTCGAGCCGCGCACGGAGCTGCATCCAGTCCTCGAGGTCGCCGCGGTAGCGGGCCCGGAACTGCTCGGCGAGCTCGTGCAGCCGACGCGCGTCACCACGGAGGCTCTCCGTGGCCTGGACGCCGATGCTGTCAAAATGCTCCGGGATGGCTCCCGTCGCGGGGTCGTTCGCCATGTCGCTCCTGCACAAGTACCGGGTCCGTCCTGGTACCGGACGGGGCGACCATGCTGTCCGCGACGTGTGCATGCGAACAACAGTACTTTGTGCGCCGGAAGTACTAGTCCCCGCTTCGGGCGATCGTGGCGCCGGGCCCGTCGTAGACGATCTCGTACCCGGATTCGGTGAGCGTCGCGCGCAATGCGGGGCAGCAATCGGACGGCGAGAACGGTCCCGACAGCGGTCCCTTGGCCACGAAGATGACCGCCGCCGGGTCGATCGCCGCATAGCACGACGCGACGTCGCCGGCGCAGCCGAGGATGCGCCGATGGTTCGCGAGCTGGGCGTCGAAGCCGTCGGCGCCGAGCCACTCGGAGCCCTGCACGGTCCCGATGCTGTGGCGATGGGCGAACGCCGGCAGCCACTCGCTGATCTCGTCGTAGCCCCACACCTCGTCGGTCGGCACCAGCACCGTCGCGCCCTCCGGGGTGTTCGCCGCCAGCCAGCGCATCGCCGTGACCTGGTCGTCGGTCAGTGGATGCAGCTTCGACGAGGGATCGACCACCGAGCCCACGGAGCCGATGAGCCCCAGGAACAGAGCGCCGGCCGCGAGGCCGAGCGCGATCGTCCGCGCCATCCTCGGTGACGCGCCCGACACGGATGTGGCACCGACCTCGACGAGGGTCGCCAGTCCGACGCCGGCCAGCAGGGCCCACGGCACGGCGGCGAGGAACTCGCCGCCGCCCG
>DATBRU010000146.1:0-18910 GCA_036560105.1 Candidatus Limnocylindria bacterium
AGCGGACGACTTCTACGCCGATGCCTTCGCACCGCTCGGCGCCACCGCCGCGCGTGAGGTTCCCGGAGTGCCCATCTCCGGGCCCATCTCCGGACCGGTCGACGGACGGAGCCAGGATCCAGCCAACGAGGACCAGCTCAAGGCGGTGGCGGCCGGAATGGCCCTCGTGAAGGCCTATCGGTACTTCGGGCATCGGGCCGCTCGCCTTGATCCGCTCGGCTCGGAACCGGAGGGCGATCCCGCCTTGGACCCGACGCCGCTCGGCCTGACCGATGCGAACATGGCCGAGGTACCGGCAGAGCTCATGCGCATCTACGTCCCCGGAGACACCCTGGCCGATGCGCTGCCGTACCTGCGCGATACGTACACCGGCACGATCGCGTACGAGGTCGAGCACATCGGTTCGCACACCGAGCGCGTCTGGCTGCGCCGGGTCATCGAGTCCGGGGAGCACCGCCGCCCGCTGGAGGCGGAGGACCAGGTCGCGCTGCTGGAGCGCCTCGCCAGTGTCGAGGGCCTCGAGCGATTCCTGCATCGGGCCTACCTTGGCCAGAAGCGGTTCAGCATCGAGGGCACCGACGTCATGGTGCCCATGCTCGACGTGATCCTGAGCGACGCCGCGGACCATGGCGCGCGCAAGGTCATGATCGGCATGGCGCACCGCGGGCGCCTCAACGTCCTCGCCCACGTCGTCGGCGTCAGCTACGAGGCGATTCTCTCGGAGTTCGAGGCAGGGCGTGCCGGCATGGACGCGCCGACGGCCCCGCGCGGCGGCTCCGACGACGTGAAGTACCACCTCGGGGCGGAGGGGTCGTATCTCGCGGCGGACGACGCCGAGGTTCGCATCGTCCTCTCCCCGAACCCGAGTCACCTGGAGGCGGTCAACCCCGTCATCGAGGGGCGGACCAGGGCCGAGCAGTCGGACCGCTCCGGCCCGATCGCGCGGGTCGACCACTCGACGAGCCTGCCGATCCTCATCCACGGTGATGCCGCGTTCGCGGCCCAGGGCGTCGTGGCCGAGACGCTGAACCTCGCGCGGTTGGATGGCTACGACACCGGGGGCACGATTCATCTCATCGCCAACAACCAGGTCGGGTTCACGACCGGCCCGCGCGAGGGACGCTCCACCGACTACTCGTCCGACCTGGCGAAGGGCTTCGACGCGCCGATCATCCACGTCAACGCCGACGATCCCGAGGCCTGTCTTGCGGCAGCACGGCTGGCAATGATGTATCGGGAGGAGTTTGGCCACGACGTGGTGATCGACCTCGTCGGCTACCGGCGTTACGGCCACAACGAGGGCGACGAGCCCGCGTACACGCAGCCGACGATGTACGCGACGATCGAGGCGCATCCGACCGCGAGGGAGCAGTACCAGGCGCGATTGATCGAGTCCGGCGTGATCGACGCCGAGGCGGCCGAGGCCATGGTCGCGGACATTCAGCGCGAGCTGGCCGCCCGCCAGGCGTCCCTGCGAGCGCGGCCGGCGGAGGGCGAGCAGGAGCTCGACCGCGGGTCGGAAGCGCTCCCTCCGGAGGGTGGTCTGCGTGAGCCCGACACGGCCGTTCCGCTGGGTACGCTTCGCGAGCTCAATACGGCGCTCGGCGCGGTGCCGGAGGGGTTCACCGTCCATCCGAAGCTGACCCGGCAGCTGAAGCGACGTGCCGACGCTCTCGACGAGCCAAAGCAGCCGACGGTCGACTGGGCCCATGCCGAGCTCCTCGCCTTCGCATCGCTGCTGCGCGAGGGCACGCCGATCCGGCTCACCGGGCAGGACACGGTGCGCGGCACGTTCAGCCAGCGTCACGCGGCGCTGTTCGATGCACGCACCGGCGCCGCCCACGTGCCGCTCCAGCACCTGCCGGGCTCATCGGCCAGCTTCGAGCTCCACAACTCGCCGCTTTCGGAGTACGCCTGCCTCGGATTCGAGTACGGCTATGCCGTCACGGCGCCGGATGCGCTCGTGCTGTGGGAGGCGCAGTACGGCGACTTCGTGAACGGGGCCGAGATCATCATCGACCAGTTCCTTGTCTCCGGGCTCGCCAAGTGGCGCCAGACCTCTCGTCTGACCCTGCTCCTGCCGCACGGCTACGAGGGGTCCGGACCCGAGCACTCCTCCGCGCGGCTGGAGCGCTTCCTGGCCCTGGGTGCGGAGGGCAACATTCGCGTGATCTATCCCACGACGCCGGCCCAGTACTTCCACCTGCTGCGCCGCCAGGCCAGCCACCCGGACGCGCGACCGCTCGTGGTGATGACCCCGAAGTCGCTCCTCCGGCTGCCACTCGCGACCTCGCGCCCGGCGGACTTCACCAGCGGCGCCTTTCGGTCGGTGATCGACGACCCGCGCTTCGGCAGCGTGGCGAAGGCGGCCAAGGTGCGCCGGCTGCTCCTGTGCAGCGGAAAGGTCTACTACGACCTCGTTGCATCGGAGGAGTTCGCGGCGGCCACCGACGTCGCGATCGCCCGGGTCGAGCGCCTCTACCCATTCCCCGCCGATGAGCTCCAGGCCGTGATCGACCGCTACTCGAGGATCGAGTCGTTCGCCTGGGTCCAGGAGGAGCCGCGCAACATGGGCGCGCGCAAGTTCGTCCTGCCGCGCATCCGCCACCTGGTCCCGTACAAGATCCCATTGGGCGATATCAGCCGCCCGGAGCGTTCGCGGCCCGCCGAAGGCTATCCCGCGGCGCATGCCGTGGAGCAGGGACGGATCATCCGAGAGGCGCTGACCGAGCGCTGATGACCGCCTCCCGGCCACTTCTCGAGCGCTACCGCGAGCTACTGGCAGCCGGCGACGAATCCTTCCCGATCACGCTGGGGGAGGGAGCCACCCCGCTCATCCACGCTCGGCGCCTCGGCGCAGAGCTCGGCCTGGCGAACCTGCATCTGAAGTTCGAGGGCACCAACCCGACCGGATCGTTCAAGGATCGCGGGATGGTCCTGGCGGTGAATCGTGCCCTTGCCGCCGGGGCGCGAGCCGTCGTGTGCGCATCGACCGGCAACACGTCGGCGTCGGCGGCCGCGTACGCCGCGGCCGCGGGGCTGCCCTGCCACGTCGTCCTGCCGGCCGGCAAGGTGGCCCGCGGCAAGCTCATACAAGCGATCGTCGCCGGCGCGCGGCTGGTGGTGGTCGAAGGCAACTTCGATGACGCCCTGGCCGTGGTGCGGCGGCTCGGCGACGAGGGGGCCGCAGCGGTTGTCAACTCCATCAACCCCGATCGGCTGGCGGGACAGCAGACCGCTGCCTGGGAGGTCGTCGACCAGCTCGGGCGAGCTCCCGACGTCCTGGCGCTGCCGGTCGGCAATGCCGGGAACATCACCGCGTACTGGGCCGGATTCCGTCGGATCGGCGCTGTGCAGGCCACGGGTCTGCCGCGAATGCTTGGCTTCCAGGCGCAGGGGGCGGCGCCCATCGTGCGAGGCGCGCCGGTCGACGAGCCCCAGACGGTTGCCACCGCGATCCGCATCGGCAACCCTGCCTCGTGGGAGGCCGCGGTCGCCGCCCGCGACGAGTCCGGCGGGCTGATCGAGGCGGTATCGGACGCGGAGATTCTCGACTCGCAGCGCGACATCGTCCGCCTGGAGGGGCTCTTCTGCGAGCCGGCGTCCGCTGCCGGCGTGGCCGGCATCCGGCGCCTCGCTGCCGAGGGCCGGATCGGGCAGGACGAGGTGGTGGTCTGCGTCCTGACCGGGCATGGCCTCAAGGATCCGGACGCCGTATCGGTCGAAGAGGGATCCCTGACGCCGATTCCGCCCGAGCTCGATGCCATCCGCGCGGCGATGGAGCTCTGAGTCAGGACTCCGCGAGCTCGCCGGCCACCGGATGGCAGGCGTCGACGATGGCCGCCACGAAGTCCTCCGGGGCGCCGTCCTTGCTGACGTAGCGGGTCCGACCTCCAGCCGGCGCCGCATGACCCTCCGTGTCGGCCCAGCCGGTCAGGATGATGTTCAGCTGCGGCCAGGCGCGCGCCATTCCGTTGATGAGCGCGACACCGGCCTCGATGTCGGGGAGCCTCGGGTCGACGAGCACGGCATCGGGGTGGGTCCGTTCGACCAGCTCGAGCGCCGCGCGGACGTCGCCCGCGCAGCCCGCGACCTCGACCTGTCCGGTGACGCGCAGGAGATCGGCAAGGCTCTGCTGCACGCGTCGGTCACCGTCCACGATGACCACGCTCGGTTGGCTGAAGTGCAGCATCGATCCACCCTACGCTTCGGTTCGCGAAGCGCCAATGAGGCGGATGGCGCAGGCGCGCCTACGTCATTTGGCCGGGGCGTCGTCCACGCTGCCGACGACGGCCTCGATCAACGTCCCCTGTCCGGGCCGGCTCTCCACCCGCAGCTCGCCACCAACGAGGTCGACCCGCTGGCGCATGCCGATGAGGCCCAAGTGGCCGCGTGGGATCGAGGTCGGGTCGAACCCTGAGCCGTCATCGGTGACCGAGAGATGGAGGCGATCGTCGTCGCGCCACAGCTTGATCGTTGCGTGCGAGGCATTCGCGTGCTTCACGACGTTATGGAGCGCCTCCTGCGCGATCCGGTACAGGGCTTCCTCCGCCGTGAGCTCGAGGCGATCGATCGGTTCCGCGTCGACCACGATCACGAGGCCCGTCCTGCGCTGGACCGCCGTGGCGTGTGTGCGCAGCGCCTGGACGAGGCCATCCGACTCCAGCGACGACGGACGGAGCTCGAAGATGAGCGTTCGCATCTCCGCCAACGCGTCCTTCTGCAGCTCCCGCAGCTCCATGAGCTTCTCGTGGGCCGCATCTGGATTTGTGGCGAGGAGCAGCTCCAGCGTCCGCAGGGTCAGGCCCATGCTGAAGAGCGCCTGGGTGACCGAGTCATGCAGCTCGCGCGCGAGGTGCGCTCGCTCCTGGCTCGCCGCCAGCTCCGCCGCCTGGCTGCGCAGGTCGCCCTCGAGCCGCTCCCGCTCGCTGATGTCGCGCACCGCTCCGTGCGCTCCGGCGAAGCGGCCGTCGACGACCGTGCCGGTCATCGCGACCTCGGTCTGCGCGATGCGTCCGTCGGCCAGCGGAAGGTCGAGGCGGATGCGCTGCTCGTGCTCAGGGTTCTCGCGCAGCATCTCCCACGCGGCGATCGTGCCCGCCTGCGACTCGCCGCCTGCCAGGGTCGTGAACGGCCGCCCGATGAGCTGCTCGGGCTTCCAGCCGGTGCGGGACTCGAGCGAGTCGCTGAAGAACGTGAACTTGCCGTCGGCATCGACGCTCCACACGATGTCGGGCGAGTTGTCGACGAGGTGACGGTATCGGCGCTCGGACTCCTCGACCTCCGCGTACAGGCGCGCGTTGGTGAGGGCAATGGCCGCCTGGTCGGCAAGCAGCTGGAGAAGCTCGGCATCCTCGGCACCGAACGCATTGCGCTCGACGGCCTGGATGGTGATCGTGCCGATCAGCCGATCAGGCCCGAGCAGCGGGGCGGACATCATGGAATGAATGTCCTGCGCCTCGATCCGCGCGTCACCGGGGTCGTGCGGGAACTCGGAGTCGGACAGGTAGTCGCCGGTCCAGCGGACGCGGCGCTCGGCGGCCGCCATGCCCGCGATCCCGGACCCGAGCGGCACCACCACGTCGTCCGGTGACGGCGGGACCGGCGCGGCGGCGATCGGTCGCTCGAGCTGGTCACCGCGCTCGCCGAGCAGGTTGATCTGGGCTCGGTCGGCGTCAAGCAGGCGCGCCGCGTCCGCGACGGCACGCTCGAGCACGGTCTGGGGCTCGTGGAGCGCCGCGATCTGGGCCGCGATCTCCGCCAGCGCCCGCTGCGCGTCGACCCGGTTGCGCAGTCGCTCGTACAGGCGGGCGTTGGCGATGGCCACCGCGGCCTGGCCGGCGAACAGCTGGACGACCTCGAAGTCGACCTCGGTGAAGCTGACCTCGGCGCCGCCGGTCCGGCTGATGTTCATGGCGCCGATCACCTCGTCGCCGGAGACGAGCGGCACCACGATGATCGCCTCCTCTTCGACCGGCGTGTTCGGGATCTGGATGAGTCGGGGATCGCCGAGCGCCTCGTTGAGGAGCACCGGCTCGCGATGCTCGATGGTCCACCACGTCAGGCCGCTCCCCTTCGGAACCGGGAAGCCGAGCACCGCCTCCGCGTTCACGTCCCGCGCCAGCACCGGCAGGAGCGCCTCTTCGCTCTCGTCGACGCGATAGACCGCGAGGTTGTCGTACCACACCACGCTCTTCATGCCGTCCGCGATGAGCTCGAGCACGCTGGCGGGCTCGAGGGTCGAGAGGAGCCGCTGGTTGATGTGGAGCAGCCTGCGTTGCGAGTCGGTCTGGCGCGCAAGCGCGGCCGACTCGGCGCCGAGCTCGTCGTACAGGCGCGCGTTCGTGATCGCGATTGCCGCCTGGTCGGCGAGAAGCCGCAGCAGTTCGGCGTCGCCCTCGTCGAACGCGTTCTCGCGGGCCGACTGGACCGTCAGCCCGCCGAGGTTGCCGGCGCTGCTGATGAGCGGCGCCGTCATCACCGAGCGCATCCCGCGGCGCCGGATGTAGTCGTCCAGCTCCGTGTCGTGATCGAATGCCGGGTCGTTGAGGTAGTCGCCGGTACGGACGACGCGACGCTCCGACATGGCGCGGCCGCTCACCCCCTCGCCGACCTTGACCGGAACGTCGTCGGCGATCCCATCGGCCGGCGCGTAGGCGATCGGCCAGCCGAGCAGGCTCTCGCCCTCCTCGAGCGGGTTGATGATCGCGCTGTCGGCGCGAAGCAGGCGGAGCGCCTCCTCGGCCGTTCGCTGCAGCACCGTCGCGGGCTCGTGCAGCGCGGCGATCTCCGCGGTGATGGCCGCCAGGGTGCTCTGGGCGTCGACGCGCTCGCGCAGCTGTTCGTACAGCCTCGCGTTGTTCACCGCGATGGCCGCCTGGCTGGCGAGCACCTCGAGCAGCTCCGCGTCCGACCCGTCGAACGCGTCGCGGGCCTGCGAGTGCACGGTGATCGAACCGATGGCGCCCTGCTCGCCGATGAGCGGAGCGCTCATGACGGACCGGACCCCGTGCTGGCGAATGTATCGGTCGGACGGCTCGGCGTGCCCGAAGCTCGTATCGGTCAGGTAGTCGCCGGTGCGAACCACGCGCCGGTCGCGAATCGCCGTCCCGGACACGCCCTCGCCCGCGGTCTGCGGGGCATCGGTCGCGATGCGTTCGACGGGCAGGTCGATCGCCGAGTGGCCGAATGCCCAGCGCAGGTCTCCCGACTCGCTCACCAGCTCGATCCGGCCGCCATCCGCGTCGAGCAGGCGCACGGCCTCGTCGAGGGTGCGCTGGAGCACGTCACCGGGATCGCGGATGGCCGTGATTCGTGCGGCGATCTCGCCGAGCGAGCGCTGCGCCTCGACGCGTCGCTCGAGCTCCTCGTAGAGGCGAGCGTTGCCGAGCACGATGGCCGCCTGGCTGGCAAGGGCGCCGAGCAGCTCACCGTCGTCGGTGCCGAATGCATCGGGACGCGATGAATAGGCGCTGATGGCGCCAAGGGGGCCCTCTTCGCCGACGAGCGGCGCGCTCATCTGGGAGCTGTAGCCGTAGTTCGCGATCCACTCGTCCGCCTGGCTCGTGTGCTCGAAGGACTCGTCGGCGAGGTAGTTCCCGGTCCAGCTGACGGTGCGCTCGGCGATGGCCCTGCCGGCGATCCCCTGGCCGATGCTCACCGTGAAGTCGCCTGCCGGCGGCGTGTCCGGCCCGACGGTCAGGATGTCGCGGTAGTCGGCGAGCTCGGAGGTGCCGGGACGAACCTGGTGGATGATGACGTGGTCGGCGTGGAGCAGACGCCTCGACTCGTCGATGGTGCGCGCGAGGACGGCGGCGGGATCCCGCAGCGATGTGATCGCGGCGGCGATCTCACCCAGGGTGCGTTGCGCCTCGACCCGGTGAGCGAGCTGCTCGGCGGTGACCTCGGCCTCGGCATTGAGGCGAGCGTTGGTCAGCACGATCGTGGCCTGGCCCGCAAGCAGGCCCAGCAGCTCGCCGTCATCGGCCTCGAAGGTGGACGCCTGCTCCGAGTAGACGCCGATCGCACCGATCGATTCCCCGTCAACGACCAGCGGCGCGGCGATCACCGCGCGGATCCCCAGCCGGCGCACCGTTGCGTCGACGACCGGCTCATGCAGGAAGGACTCGTCGGCCAGGTAGTCGTCGGTCCACGACACGCGCTGGTCCCGTACCGCCCGCCCGGCGACTCCCTCGTCGACCTTGGTGCGGTCGGCCTTTGTGAACGGCAGGAGGCGGCCGTGGATCAGCGAGTGACCGTCGCCCCAGCGCAGCGTGCCATCCGCGTCGGTCGCGATCATCCCGATCTGCCCACCCTCCCCCTGGAGCAGGCGCACGGCGGCGCGCAAGGTCTGAACCAGGACATCAGACGGGTCGCGCACCGAGGTGAGCTGCGCGGCCATCTCGGAAAGCGTGCGCTGGGCGTCCACGCGTCGCTCGAGCTCGCCCGCCTGCGTCCGGAACCGGTCGGCCAGCTGCTCCGCCTCGCTGATATCCCGGATCGAGCCATGCGCGCCGATGAACTCGCCGCCGCGCTGGCTGCCGATGGCGTACACCTCGGCGGCAATCGGGTCGCCCTCGCGCCGCCGCAGCATGAAACGGATCTTCCGCACCACGGCCGGCTCGGCCATCAGCCCTGCCCACGTCTCCTGGGCGTCGGGCATCGACTCGGGCGCCACGATGGACGGCCAGCCCTGACCGATCAGCTCGTCGGGCTGCCACCCGGTCAGCTCGGCCAGCCGCGGCGAGAGGATCGTGAAGTTTCCGGCGGCGTCGGTCTCCCAGACGAGGTCCGGCGACGAGACGACGAGGTGGCGGAACCGCGACTCGGAGTCGGAGAGGTGCTCGACGAGGCGGGCGTTGGCGATGGCGATGGCGGCGTGGTCGGCCAGCCCCTGGAGCAGCTCGAGCTCGTTGTCGGTGAACCGATGCGGCTCCGAAAACGAGGCGGCAAGTGTGCCCATCACTTCGCCCTCGGACCCTCGCAACGGCGCCGATGCCATGCCGCGCAGGTCCAGCCGCTCCGCCACTGTATGGTCGGACGGATCGTGCGGAATACGCGGATCGGTGAGGTAGTCCTCGGTAGCGATGATCTCCTTCCGACCTGCCGCGAGACCGTTGATCCCCTCGTTGATCGGGAACGTCAGGCTCGCGAGCCACTCGGGATCGGATCGCGTCCCATCACCGACCATGACGCTCGGCCGCAGGCTCTCCCCGCCGGGGAGCATGAGCGACAGGTGCGCGCCATCGGAGCCGATGAGGCGACGGGCAGCCTCGACCACCCTGTCGAGCACCTCGCCGGGCTCGCGGATGGCCGCCAGCCGTGCGGCGATCTCGCCGAGCGTCCGCTGCGCGTCGACGCGACGCGCGAGCTCCTCCTGCGACGTGGCGAGTCGCTCGATCAGCCGCTGGTTCGCGATGGCCGCGGCGGCGTGGTCGGCGAGCGCACGAAGCAGCGCAACTCCGGCCTCGTCGAAGTCGTCCATCTTCGACGAATACGCGCCAAGTGCCCCGATCACCTCGCCCTCGGCGATGAGGGGTGCGGCGGCCATCGAGCGCATGTTGGCGATCGTGACGATCCGATCGGCCACGCTGGAGTGCTCGAACCGCTTGTCACGGCGGTAGTCGCCCGCCACGAGGGCCTCCCCGGTCGCGACGACGTGGCCGAAGAGGCCGACCCCGATGGGCAGGGCCAAGCTGCGGATGAGCTCCTGCGCCTCGGGGTTCCGGATCCCCGCGTCGACCTCGAACCGCAGGGTGTCACGATCGACGAGGTAGACCATCGCCCCGTCGGCCGCGAGCAGCCGCGCTGCCTCCTCCACGGCGCGGAGGAGCATCGCGTGCGAGTCGGGCTGCTCGAGGCCGGCGGCCGCGGTCGTTTGCCCTGGGAGGGATGGTGCGCGGGTCATGGCCGCCGAGAGGATACGCCATCGCGTGGCGCGTGCCCCATCGGCGCCTCAGCCGGTGACGCCTACGTCATTCGGCCTCGACGCCGCACCGCGCATGTCGCTGCGGTGTCCACAACCTCTGCCCGATTCGTCGCTCCGCCCCGGACCGGAGACTCGTCCCCAACGAGTTCATCCGATGCCGACGAGGCGTCGAGCAATAGTTCCGGAGGTCCCACACCATGACCCAGTTCGCGCGCAGCCGCGCCGCCGGCGCCCTGCTCACCGCCGCCATCGTCGGTCTCACCGCCGCGACGGCCTACATCCACCTCACGCTCGGTGGCGTGCTCTTCACCCTGAACGGCCTCGGCTACGTCGGCCTCGCCGGCCTCATGGTCATCGGCGCCGCCGTTCCGAACCCGACCGTCCAGAGCTTCAGCTGGTTCCCGCGCGTCGCACTCATGGGCTACGCCATGACGACCATCGCCGGGTACCTGGTGATGGGCCCTTACTTCACCCTGGGGTGGATCGCCAAGGGCATCGAGGTCACGCTGATCGTCCTCGTGGCCGTCGACATCCTGCGGGTGTACGGCAGCCCGATGGGCCTCGTCCGCGCCGCCGTCGCGTCGGTCGCCCCGTTCGTTCCGCTGCCGACGCGGGTCCGGGCCCTCGCCGCCTGAACCCAATCCGATCCGCCGGTGGGCCGTCATCAGGCCCACCGGCTTCTTGCTGTCCGGGCAGCCGCGACGTCGTTGCCGGCTCGATCAGTCCTGTGGGGTGACGGCGAACGGTCCGCATACGACGAAGGCACCGGCTCCATCATCGCCCCCGCCGAGCGCCACGAGATCGCCCTCACTTGCCGCGACCGAGCCGCCCGGGTCCAGCAGCTCACGGCGCTCGCCATCTCGCACCGAGTAGCCGACCGGCCAGGTCACAGGGGTGATGAACCCCTCGGCATGCCGGACAATGAAGCCCGATCCATCGTCACGCAGCAGCTCGCCTTCGAGCAGCGCACCCGGGCACGCATCGGCCGTGGCGGGCAGTGAGCGCGGCGTCGGATCGGGTTCGATGAGCCCACCGCCACAGGCGGCAAGGAGCATCGCCAGGACCAGGAGCCACGCTGGAGAGCCACGCAACGCGCTCGAGATCGCGCCCCGCGGATCCCGGCACGGAATTGGTGGCGGCTGGCGCTCGGGCGCTCCCCTGCGCACCGCTAGGTCGTTGGTCTCAGTGTGCTGAGGCCGCTTCACACCACAAGGTCCGCGCGTGCTATTCCCGCAGCTGGGTGAGGGCCGGTGAGCGTGAGCCGCTCGATGGCGCGCCGTCCACGCTCACACGTCATCCATGAACTTCGGGAACCGCACCCGGATCGCGCTTCGGGTGAAATCACCGCAATCGGTGTGAGGCGCCGCCGCCGGCTGCTGCCACCAGTCCTCAGACGAGCTTGTGCTCCACGGCGTAGAGAGCGGCCTGGGTGCGGGATGCGAGTCCGAGCTTGCCGAGGATGTTCGAGACGTGGGTCCGCGCCGTGCGCTCGGTGATCCCGAGCTCGTACGCGATCTCCTTGTTCGAGGCGCCCTTGGCCAGCTGAGAGAGGACCTCCTTCTCACGCGTCGTGAGCGGCTCGATCGGCTCGGCCTCCTTGCGCTGGCGCAGGCGCTGCGCGAGGAGCCGGGACACGGCCGGATCGAGGTGGACCTCGCCGTGGTAGGCGGCTCGGATGGCCTGCGCCACCTCCTCGGCCTCGGCGTCCTTGAGCAGGTAGCCCGATGCGCCCGCCTCGAGCGCCGAGGTCACCTTCTCCTCCTCGATGAAGCTGGTGACGGCGACGATCTCGATCTCGGGATGCGCCTGCTTGATGGCGGCGATGGCCTCGAGACCGCCCATCTCCGGCATGAGCAGGTCCATCAGGATGACGTCGGGGACGAGGCGATCGGCAGCGGTGACACCCTCGCGCCCGTTCTCGGCCTCGCCGACGACGTCGAAGTCCTTCAGGAGCTCCAGAAAGCCGCGGAGGCCGCGACGAACGACCGCGTGGTCGTCGACCAGCAGCACTCGGATGGGACCGTCTTCGTCAACCACACCCATGCTCCTGTTCCCCCGATCGGTTGGCTCTGTCAGCGACCCGTCGTCGGATCGCGCGCGGGCAGTATGCACCAGCGCGAAGACTCGCTCGGGCTCGGGAACGTCGCGCAGGCGCTGCTCGCCGAGGTACCGGAGCACGGCGCCCGCCGGGACCTGGCCGCCGACAAGATCGACCGTCCCACCGGCGATCAGGGTCTCGCCGCCGTTCGCCAGAGACTGGATTCGCGCCGCCCGATAGAGCGGCGGGCCGTAATAGCGATCGACGCGGACCTCGACCTCGCCGCTGGCAACGGCGATGCGGACGCGAAGCCGCCCGATGGCGCCCCAGTCCTCGTCACCGATCGCCGCCTGGAGGTCGAGGGCGGCTCCGATCGCCGACTCCGCATCGTTGAAGCAGGCATATGCCCCATCGCCGATGCGCTCGAAGATCTGCCCGCCATGACGCTCGGCAGCCCCGGCGACGAGCTCGTGATACCGGATCATGGCCACCGCGGCCGCCGATCCGTGGCGCTCGGCAAGGCGAGTCGACCCCTCGACGTCCGCGAAGAGGAAGGTGAGGGCGCGCACGACGGTCGGATCAGGGACGGTCTGCATACCGGGTTCAGGATAGGCCGCCGCGCAACCGGTTTCGGCGGCGGATTGACGTAGCCGGGACAGGGCGAAGGTCGCCGTCCGTCCGCGACCCGCGGCCGTGGCGCCGCGGCCCCTCGAGCCGGAAGATTCGTTCATCAACGACTCAATCGAGAACATCAAGGAGGCAGCCATGTTCGCAGCAGCCGCCATCACGCAGGCGCATGCGATCGATGTCACGTTTGCGCCTCCGCATCGGTCGAACCGGCCGGCTCGGAGGAACTCGGGAGGTGCCGGGCTGTTCGCACGCCTGACGCGTCCCGTCCGCCGCACGCTCGCCACGGCAGCTGACGAGACCGTCACGCCGTGGGTCCCCCGACTGAGCATCTACCCCTACTGATCCGCCGGATACCAGGAGAACGACCGATGTACCCGATGGCAACCCTGGCCCTGGTCAGGGGCATGGACGACGAGCGACGCCGCCAGGCACGCCCGCCACGACGCGTCGAGGATGACCTCCCCGATGTCTCACGGCCCCCGGCCCGCTCGTGGGCCGAGGTCCTGCGGTTCCCGCGCTTCGAGCCCGCCAAGGGCTGACCGCGACAGCACTCGACCGGCTCCCTCAACGCCCGGGTCCGAAAGGCCCGGGCGTCGCCACACCAGCTGGTCTGGTTCGCGTCCGGCCGACTCAGGTCGCGGGCGCTCCCGCGTTCTGCCAGCCATGCCCGCCGTACCCGAGGAAGCGGGTGGGTCGGAGCACGATCGGCTGGGAGTAGACCTCGGCGAAGCGCTGCACGCTCAGGCCTGCGCGGCGGAGCAGCTCGCGGTACTTGGTCCCGAACCCGGGAGGGATGACGTTCGCGGCAGGCGTATTCGGGAGCTCGACGGTGGCCTCGATGAGCTCGACGTCGAAGTCCGGGCCGGGCGTGCCGACCGCGAGCATGACGGCGGGGCGACCGCGCAGGTTCTCGACCTTGCGGGCCCCGGGCTTGCTGAAGGCCACGATCTGCTCGCCGTCCCAGTGGAACCAGACCGGCACGAGGTGCGGCCTACCGTCCTCCTGGACCGAGCTCAGCCAGACGACCGGGTCGCTGCGAAGAGCGGCATCCGCCTCGGGGCGGTGGGTCGTTGGCCTGTCGGTCTGGACGGTGCGTGCCATGGCGTGAGTTTCGCCGTGCCACGCCTCACGTGATACCGCCCGACGTCGCACCACGCCCATGGACGTTGATCGGCCTCGGATCGGCAGGATGACGTAGCCACAACCCTATACTCGGCGGCGCATGCCCCCCATAGCCAGCGTCGACGTGCCCGCCTCGAGCGCCAACCTGGGGAGCGGGTTCGACTGCATCGCCGTCGCCCTCTCGCTGAAGCTGCGCGCCGAGCTGTGGTACGGCGACGAGGTCGGGATCTCGCTCAACGCCAAAGGCGAGGGCGCACCCGATGCCGACGATCGGCCGGAGGACAACATCCTGCTGCGCGCGTTCCGAGAGGGCCTTCGCGCTTCCTCTGCCGTCGGAGCCGCGTCGTGGCGAATCGAAGTCTCGAGCATGATCCCGGCCGCAAGGGGCCTCGGCAGCAGCGCGGCTGCAATCGTTGCTGGCCTGGTTCTCGGCGCCGCCGTCGGCCGCCGCACTGTCGAGGCCGATGAGCTGCTCGGGCTTGCCGCCGGCCTCGAGGGCCACCCGGACAATGTCGCCGCGGCGCTGTACGGTGGCTTCACGGTCGCCCTCGGCGGGGATGGTCCGATCACCCTGCGGCGGTTCCGCGTCCCGGAGGCGTGGATCCCGGTCGCGTTCATCCCCCAGCGCGAGAGCAGCACGCGACAGATGCGATCCGTGCTGCCTCCGGACATCCCACATGCGGCGGCGGCACGCCAGGCGGCACGCAGCGCGTTGCTGGCCACGGCGATCATGACCTCCGACGCCGGGCTCCTTCGCGCTGCCATGGCCGATGAGCTCCACCAGCCGTATCGTCTCCCGCTGCTGCCGCACAGCCGAGAGCTGATCGACATCGGCTACGAGCGAGGCGCGGCCGGGGTCTGCCTGTCGGGCGCCGGGCCGACGATCCTGGCGATCTGCGATTCCCCGGCGGTAGCCCACGGCGTCGAGAAGGCGTGGAACGCGGCGGGGGTGGCCGGCATGGCAACCCGCCTCCGTTTCGATACGTCGGGAGCAAAGCTCGTCGCCGACTGAGCCACGCGGGCCTCCCGATAGCGGTCGCCATGCGATCGGGGTCGCCGTGCGATCCGTCCGGCCAACCGGTCGAATCTTCACCGGGTGACTCGTATGGGCCAATCGGCCCCGCCAACCGTTCGAATCTTCACCGGGTGAACGTCTTGGGCCGATTCTGACCGTTCGGACGGCTTGACCCTTCATAGCAGTCATCCCATGAAGAATCTGGCACCTTGTCGACCCTCTGGACGCCCCGACGGTGCCGGGACCGCTGAACGAATACTCCGGCGTCGGAGTAGTATCGGTGTGGTGATATCCCGCCCGGTGCTCGTGTGCCTCCTGCTGGTCGCCACAGCCTGCGGTAATGCGACAACAACGCCCGAGCCGTCGCAGGTGCCCGAGCCATCGAGGGCCGCGTCTGCGGAGCCGAGCCCGTCCTCAGCGCCAAGCGCCGCGCCGCCTTCGGCCGGCGCCGATGCATCGGCGGACCTCGACCTGCTCCTCGAGCTCCTCGAGGTGATCCATCCCGAGCCATTCCACGGCATCCCGCGCGACGAGTGGGTCGGGCAGATGCACGAGATCCAGGCTGCGATGGCCGGTTGGACCCCCGAGGAGACGATGGTCGCCGTGATGGAGCTGGTCGCCAGCCTGAGCCGGGAAGGCCAGGACGGCCATCAGCTCGCCTTCCCGCCGAACGGGGGGCCGATGCTCCCCATCCGCGTCTTCGAGTTCGATGACGGGCTGTTCATCACCGATGCAATCGATGCGGCGCTGATCGGTTCGCGCATCACCGCGGTGGCCGGCCGCCAGGTGGACGACGTGCTCGACCTCCTCGAGCCCCTCGTGCCCCGCGACTCTCCCGCCACGGTCCCCGGGTTCCGCCCCTTCTATCTGCTCCGCGCCGACGTGCTCCAGGGTCTCGGCGTGATCGAGGATGACGCCAGCGTGTCCGTCACGCTCGAGCGCGATGGCGAGTCCAGCGAGGCGGCGCTCCAGACGATCGCCTCCACCGAGTACACGGCGTTCGCCGGCCCACTCGGCATCATCCACCTGCCGGTCAGCGATGGCCTCCGCTTTACCGCCGATGGGCCGCTCTTCTGGACCGAGCAGCTCGCCGGTGGCGCACTGTACGTCCGGTTGAGCCAGGTGCAGGCAGTGCCCAACTCAGCGATCGAAGAGCTCTCCGCGGCCATCGAGTCGCCGGACGTCACCCGCGTCATCTTCGACCTGCGCCACAACCCCGGTGGCAACAACACCACGTACCCGTACCTGCTCGCGATCCTGCGGCGCATCGAGCAGCCGTTCTGGGTGCTCACCGATCGGCGCACGTTCTCGGCCGCGTCCAACCTGGCAACCGAGCTCGAGCAGACCACCGACGCGAGCTTCGCCGGCGAGGAGATGGGGGGCGGGCTCAACTTCTGGGACGACGTTCAGTTCATCGAGCTCGAGCGACTGCCGATCCCGTTGAGCGTGGGCATCAGCACGATCTACCACCAGAAGAGCTTCGCTGACGATCCGCGCCTCACGATCGAGCCGGACCTCGCGGTCCCGTATCGGTCCGTCGACTACTTCGCGGGCGTGGACGCAACCCTCGAGGCCGTGCTCACCGCCCCGTAGGGTTCCCTCGTCGGCCGCGCTCTCCCCGCACAATGCGCGCCGCCCCAACCAGGCCGGCCAGGATCCGACGGGCCTCGTCCTCGGGGAGCGCCAGCTCGTCCAGAAAGCGTCGATAGACGAGCTCGAACGACCGATTCGTGCGCCGGTGGGCCCCTCTCCCGGAGGCGCTCAGGCTCACCAGCTGGGAGCGGCCGTCGCGCGGGTTGCGGCGCACTTCGGCGTGACCGCGTTCGCGCAGCAGGCCGATCCAGTCGCTCATCGTCTGCGCGGGCATGCCGAGCGCATGGCTCAGCTCCGAAGGCGTCGCCGGTCCGCGCTCGAAGATGGCGCTGTACACCGCGTACTCCTGGGGTGTGAGGGGCGCATCGGCGAGGCCATCGATCAGCATCTCGTTCACCGCCTGCCCCAGCACGTAGACGTCGTAGAGCACGGAGCCGTCGCCCTTCATGCGTTTATCGTAGGCGCGGCGCTACCATGCTCGGCGCCCCCATGAGCCTCGTGACCCTCGCCGGCGTGTCGAAGAGCCACGCCGCGCAGCACATCTTCAGCGACGTCGGCCTGATGATCAGCGCCGGGCGTCGCATCGCCGTGGTCGGGCCGAACGGCGCGGGCAAGACGACGCTGCTGGAGCTCATCACCGGGGACCAGGAGCCCGACGCGGGCACGATTGCCCGCGCCCGCGACACCGTGATCGGGTATCTCCGCCAGGAGGTCGCCGAGACGCGGGGCACGAGCGCGCTTGCCGAGGTCCTCGCCGGGGCCGGCGAGGTGAGCGGCATCGAGCGCCGCATGCGCCACATCGAGACCGAGCTGTCGGACGCATCGGACGAGGCCGAGCTGGCCGAGCTCATGGACGAGTACGGCAGGCTCCAGCACCGGTTCGAGGCGATGGGCGGGTACGGGCTGGAGTCCGAGGCCAGGCGCATCCTGGCGGGCCTGGGACTCGCCGACTCCGACATGGAGCGGGACGTCGGAGAGTTCTCCGGTGGCTGGATGATGCGCATAGCCCTGGCGCGCCTCCTGCTCCAGAACCCCGACGTCCTGCTGCTCGACGAGCCGACCAACCACCTCGATCTCGCATCGGTCGAATGGCTGACCGGGTTCCTGGCCGAGTACGCGGGCGCGATCGTCCTCGTGAGCCATGACCGCGACTTTGTGAACGAGGTCGCAAACCGGGTCGTCGAGCTCCACGACGGACGCGCCACCGAGTATGTCGGCGACTACGCCGACTTCGTCGAGCAGCGCACCGAGCGGATGGCGCAGCTCGAGGCAGCCGCGCGCAACCAGCAGCGCAAGATCGCTCATACGCAGGCGTTCATCGACCGGTTCCGGTACAAGGCGTCCAAGGCGCGACAGGTCCAGTCACGCGTCAAGTCGCTCGAGAAGCTCGACCGGGTTGCCGCGCCGCAGCGTCGCGCTCGGTCCGTGAAGTTCCGCTTCCCCGAGCCGCCGCGCTCCGGCCGGACCGTCATCACGCTCGCCGACATCGAGAAGCGGTACGGCGACAACGTGGTGTACCACGGCGACCTCGACCTGGTCCTCGAACGTGGCCAACGCGTCGCGCTCATCGGGCCGAATGGCGCCGGCAAGTCGACGCTGCTCAAGATCCTTGCCGGCGTGCTGCCCGTCGACGGCGGCGACCGCGAGCTCGGGTCGAATGTGCGGGTCGCGTACTTCGCGCAGCACCAGATCGAGGCGCTCAATCCGACGAACACGGTCTTCGACGAGCTCAACCTGGCGGCACCGATGCTGACCACGGCGCAGGTCCGCCAGCTGCTCGGCGCCTTCCTGTTCACCGGCGACGCCGTCGACAAGATGGTCGGCGTGCTGTCGGGCGGAGAGCAGACCCGGCTGGCGCTCGCCAAGCTGCTGGCCGATCCGGCCAACCTCCTCTGCCTGGATGAGCCGACCAACCACCTCGACATCCAGTCTCGGGACGTCCTCGAAGATGCCCTCAACGCGTTCGGCGGCACGATCGTCCTCATCACCCACGACCGTTACCTCATCCGGAGCGTCGCGAACACGATCATCGAGGTGAACGACGGACGGGCCGTCGTCTACCCCGGCGACTTCGAGTACTACGCCGCCAAGCGAGGCGTCGACATCGAGGTGCGCGGCGCCGTCGAGGGAACGCGTTCCACGCCTCGCGGAGTGGTGGCCCCGGATGCCAAGTCTCGCGACTCCGCGAAGTCGGCAGCGGCTCGCAAGCGTCGCGAGGCGGAGGAACGGAACGCGCGCCACCGGCGCACTCGCGAGCTGCGACAGTCGCTGGCGCGTGCTGAGGCGGAAGCCGAGGATGCGGAACGGGAGCTCGCCGAGGTCACCGACCGCCTGGCGGACCCCGCCACCTATGCCGATGCGGAGCTCGTGCGTCGGTTGGTCGAGCGACACAACACGGTTCTCGATGGCGCCGATCGCCGGGCCGAAGGTCTCGCCCGGCTGCGGGCCGACCTCGCCGCGGCCGACGAAGAGCGGCTCGTCACCGACCCACGGCAGACGGCATGAACGACCTGGTGACATCGCTGATCCCTCTCGCCATCGGCAGTGCGGTTCTGCCCCTGCAGATCACGGTCACGATCCTCCT
>DATBRU010000147.1:0-6281 GCA_036560105.1 Candidatus Limnocylindria bacterium
GGCGCATCGCGATGAGGGTGAACGGCTCGAGCCCCGCGTCGATGCCGATCTTGATGAAGAGATAGCTGCTGCCCCAGACGAAGCCGAGGAGAACGAAGAGGAGCCAATCGAGTCGCGTCGTCGGGTGAGTCGTGGATTGCATGGTGGGTCTCAGTCGCCGTGGGAAACGTCAACGATACGGGCTATCGGTCCAACGCGCCGGGCGGCGAATCCGTGAGACTTGGTGAGTGACGATTCTCGAGGCTGCCGCCATTCTCGCCGCGGGCCTGGCGGCCGGCACGATCAACACGATCGTCGGCTCGGGCTCCCTCATTACGTTCCCGACCCTGCTCGCGCTCGGCTATCCGCCCGTCGCGGCCAACGTCTCGAACACCATCGGCCTGGTGCCCGGGTCACTGAGCGGTGCGGTCGGCTACCGGCGCGAGCTCAGCGGCCAGCGAGGTCGCATCCTTCGACTCGGCACGGCGGCCGTAGCCGGTGGCCTCACCGGCGCCGTCCTGCTCCTCGCGCTGCCGGCCGCCTCGTTCGAGCGAGTCGTGCCATATCTGATCCTGACCGCCGTCGTGCTCGTCGCCATCCAGCCACGACTGGCGATCGCCATGGGGGAGCGCCGAGGCGACGGGCGGGAGCACACGCTCCCCCTGGCCATCACGGTCTACCTCACCGGCATCTACGGTGGCTACTTCGGCGCCGCCCAGGGCGTCATCCTCATCGCCCTGTTGGGGATCTTCCTGCCCGATGACCTTCAGCGGCTCAACGGCTTGAAGAACGTCCTGGCGCTCCTGATCAACGCGGTCGCTGCCGCGCTGTTCATCCTCCTTGCACCAGTCATCTGGCCGGTGGCGCTGCTCCTGGCGATCGGCTCCACCATCGGCGGTCAGCTGGGCGCGGTGGTGGGCCGGCGGCTGTCGCCGGTGGCGCTTCGCATCGCCATCATCGTGGTTGGCACGCTGGTGGCCGTGCGCATGCTCATCGGGTGATCGGGGCCTGATCCGGCGGTCTGGCGCAGTCGGCATCGGTGTGGTGTGGTCCGACGGCGCCGTTGGTATGGCCGCGGGTAGCCGGATTGGTCACTCGCCGAGCGGGCGGGCGCCGCATACCGTCACGGTGTTGGTGGCATCCACCCGAGACGCGTGAGGAACCGATGCAGCAAGTGCAGCCACACGAATGGCGCAAGTACGGCCACGGCGGGCCGCCTGAGCCGTGGGAGCACGGTGCCCAGCGCGATCTGGATCGGCTGGCGACCTCGTACTACGTGGACATCCTCGAGTCGCATCGGCAGCTCATGTCGGCCTTTCCCGACGATGCGGTGCGGCGACGGGCGGACGATCTGCTCGCCACCGCGACGCGGCACAAGCACGAGATCGACTACACCCTTCGCCACTGGGCAACGCCGGTCGAGCGCGCTCGCGTCGAGGATCGCCTCGGCTCGCTGATGCGCGCGGGACTGCGCCTGCGCGAGATCCGAGAGGCGCCACCAGTCGAGCCTGCCGTCGACCCAGCATCAGCACCGCCGTCCGCTCCGGAGCCCATGCCCGCCGCCTGACCGATCCCGTTCGGCGACGGCTTGCCTGCCATACACTCACGGCATGCCCCGCATGCCCACGCTCGCCGATGTCAATGCCGCGGAGGTGCGTCTCCGCGGCATTGCTCTGCACACGCCGCTCGAGAGGAGCCCTGAGCTGGCCCAGGCGACCGGTGCTGCCGAGGTCCGGCTGAAGCGCGAGGAGCTCCAGCCGACCGGGTCGTTCAAGACGCGAGGGGCGCACAACAAGGTGGCGCTCGTCGCGCAGGGGAGGCCCGAGGCCGCGCTCGTGACCGCCTCGAGCGGCAACCACGGGATCGCTGTCGCAACCGCAGCCATCCGCCACGACATGCGGCTCACGGTGCTCGTCGGGCGGTCGATCTCGCCCGCCAAGCTGGAGCGGCTTCGCTCCCTGGAGACCCGCCGCGTCACCGTCGAGCTCGCCGGCGATGACACTGATGCCGCCGAGGCCGAGGCGAGGCGCCGTGACGACGCCGGCCATGCGATCTACATCGCCCCGTATAACGACCCTGACGTCATCGCAGGACAGGCGACGGTCGGCGTGGAGATCCTCTCGGACTGGCCGGAGCTGGACACGATCGTCGTGCCCATCGGCGGCGGCGGGCTGATCGCCGGCATCGGGCTGTGGGCGAAGGCCCTCAAGCCCGACCTGAGGCTCGTCGGCGTGCAGCCCGCGGCCAGCCCGCCGATGTATGCGCATTTCGAAACCGGCGCGACCGACTCGATGCCGATCGCGCCGACCCTGGCCGACGGCGTCGCCGGCAACATCGAGCGCAGCAGCATCACCTGGAAGCTGTGCCGGAAGCTCGTCGACGAGGTCGTCCTGGTCGAGGAGGACGCGATCGCCGCGGCAATGCGCTGGGCCCTCGAGGTTCCGCACATCCTGCTCGAGGGAAGCGCCGCCCTCGGCATCGCGGCGCTCCAACCGGGCGTGCTTGACACTTCCGGTCGGAACGTGGCCGTCGTCACCACCGGCCGAAACGTGACCGTGGAGACGTTGCGCGCGGCGTTGGCATGAGCCCCAGTGAGGCACGGGCGCGGTTCGAGCATGCCCAGGTGGCACGACTGGCAACGGCGAATGCGGACGGCGTGCCGCACATCGTGCCGATCACCTTCGCCCTGGACGAAGACACGATCGTCACCGCGGTCGATGCCAAGCCAAAGCGTGACGCGCAGCTCAGGCGTCTTGAGAACATCGGGGCCAACCCGCGTGTCTCCGTCCTCGTCGACTCCTACGACGACGATTGGGCGGTGCTGTGGTGGGCCCGTGCTGACGGCGTAGCACGCTTTGTGACCGACGGCCCGGAATTCGACCGTGCCGCCGCACTGTTGCGGGCGCGTTACCGGCAATACGCCCGGACTGCGATCCCAGGGCCAGCGGTCCTCATCGAGGTCGCTCGCTGGACCAGCTGGTCCGCGTCCTGAGTCTCTAGTCGTGGGAGCCGATCCAGCCAAGGTCGCCGGCCGGGTCGTCGATCGGCTCCAGCTGAGACAGAGACGCCTCCGCTGCTCGCCATGCCTCCCGCGCATCGTCGGGCGACACCAACGCGAATGACACCTCATCGCCGGGGTGAAGTTGGGCAAGTCGACCGACGTCGGCGCGGATGACGCAGGCCGGCACGGGGTACCCGCCGGTCACCGGCCGATCAGCGAGCATCACGATCGGCCTGCCGTCGGGGGGCACCTGGATCGCCCCGATCGGCAGTCCCATCGAGGCAACCTCGCCCGATCCGCCGATGCGGTCACCGTCGAGACGTACGCCTGTGCGATCGGCCTCGACCGCCACGGTCCAGGCACGCGCGACGAGCTGGGCGAGTGCCTCAGGATGCGGCCCGCCAACGACGCGGATCGGCCCGATGCGAGGTTCGCCGGCCCACCGCGACGGCGGGCGGGCGGGCGCGGTCCCGATCGTCAGTCGGTCGCCGGAACGCAGCGCCCGCCCCTCGTGTCCGCCGAATCGCGCACGGAGCTCGGTGGACGCCGATCCGAGCACGTGCTCCACGACGAGGCCGCCGGCGATCGCGAGGTATCCACGCACGCCGTCGCCGGCCTCGAGACGGACGAGCGACCCCGCCCGCACCCGGACGCCGGCGGCCGGCGCCGGCGCGCCGTCGATCGTCGCGGGCAGCCCACCGGTCAGCGCGACGATCCCCGCCGACTCGATTCGGAACGCCGCCCCTCCCAGGGAGACCTCGACCAGCGCCGCGTTCTCGTCGTTTCCCGCCAGGCGATTGGCCAGGCGCGCGCTCAACGCATCGGCCGCACCCCCGACCGGCACGCCGTAGCGCCGCCAACCCGGCCGGCCGAACGGATCCTGGACCGACGCCAGCGGCCCGGGATCGACGACGATGATCATCCCCAGTCCTCGGACGCGATGGCGCGCGCATCCCAGTCGGCTGCGGAGATCGCCTCGAACCGGACGATGTCTCCGGCGACGAGGTAGGCCGGCGGATCCCGGCGAGGGTCGAAGAGCGGGACCGGCGTGCGGCCGATGACGCGCCAGCCGCCGGGCAGCTCCGCGGGGTAGATCCCGCTCATTGCATCCGCGACCGCGACCGAACCCGCCGGAGTCCGCGTGCGGGGCGTGGCCAGCCGCGAGACGCGCAACTCCGGTGGCAGGGTTCCGAGGTACGCGAAGCCGGGAGCGAAGCCGTCGAACAGGACCCGCTGCTCGAGCGCGGAGTGTCGCTCGGCAAGCTCGGCCGGCGCCATGCCACACAGTGATGCGACCTCCTCGAGGTCCGGGCCGTGGTCGCCCCCGTAGACGACCGGGATCGTCCGCCTGCGGCCGGTCACCCGGTGAGGGGTCGCGTACTCCAGCCTCTCCTGGACGGTCGAAGCGACAAGGGCGGGATCGGCGCCGGGATCCAGATCGATCAGGACCGACTCCAGGCCCGGGACGAGCTCGGCGATGCCGGCGATCCGATCCGACGCCAGCGCCGCAGCGACCGCCTGTGCCCGCTCCGGATCACCCACCTCGACGAGGAGCGCGGCCTCGCCGAACGGCCGAATCACCCGGTGATCGCGGCCATCGTCACCCCGGCGTGCTCCAGCCCACGCCGGACGGCGGCGGCGATCTCGACGGCCCCAGGAGTGTCACCGTGGCAGCAGATGCTGTCGGCGCGAATCGTCACGCTCGACCCATCCGCGGCGACCGCGGTCGACTCGGTCGCGATCGACACCGCCTGGCCGGCGGCGACCGCCGGATCGGTGATCACCGATCCGGGCTCGGACCGAGGCTGGAGGGTGCCGTTGCCCAGGTAGCGGCGATCGGCGAAGGCCTCGGGGACGAAGCGGATGTTCGCGTCGGCTGCCGCTGCGGCCATCGGCCCCGACGAGGCCAGGCCGTACAGCGCGAGGTCACGGCTGAACTTCGCCACAGCGCGCGCGATCGCCGCCGCGAGCGGTGGGTCGCCGGCCGCCTGGTTGTAGAGGGCGCCGTGCGGCTTGACGTGCTGCATCTCGATGCCGTTGGCGCGGCAGTAGCCCTCGAGCGCTCCGACCTGGTAACGCACCATCGACTCAACCTCGTCCGGCTCGAACTGGAGCGGCCGGCGGCCGAAGCCGAGCAGGTCCGGGTAGCCCGGCTGTGCGCCGACCGCCACCCCCGCGCGACGGCACAGCGCGACCGTCGCCTCCATGACGCGAAAGTCCCCGGCATGGAAGCCGCATGCGACGTTGGCGCTCGTGATGTGCGCCACGAGGCGCTCGTCGTCGCCCAGCCGCCACGTGCCGAAGCTCTCGCCGAGATCGGCATTGAGGTCCATCGGGGCATCCTACGTCCGCCGCTGGACGTACGGCGTACGATGCCGGCATGACCGAGACGCCCCCCACGACGACGCCGGACGGGCCCCGCGATTCGAGCGCGCTGGTCGTCGGTGGCGTGCTCGTCGTCGGCGGGCTTCTGCTGTTCGGCGCTCAGCTGGTCGACTTCGACATCGGGGCGCTCGGGTGGCCCGCCATCATCATCGGCGTCGGGCTCGTGCTGCTCGTGCTGGGTCTGACCGTGAGCGCGGAGCAGGGGATGGTCATCGGCGGCACCGTCGTGACCACGGTCGGGCTCGTGCTCTGGTACCAGGACCAGACCGGCAACTGGGCGACCTGGGCGTACGCATGGGCGCTTGTCGGACCGGCCGCGAGTGGCCTTGGGTTGGTCTTGTGGGGACTCCGGTCGGGGAACTCGTCCGACGTGCGCAACGGGACCTGGGCGCTGCTCGGCGGGCTCGCCATGTTCGCGATCGGCTTCCTCTTCTTCGAGGGAGTGCTCGGCATCAGCGGCGAACAGTTCCCGATCGCGGACTGGGTCCTTCCTGCGGTGGTCATCGGGATCGGCGTCGTCGTACTGGCTCGCGGACTCCTGTCTCGCGGCGACACACCGGAGGGCTAACCGCCGATCGGCTGCCGCCGATGGTGGGTGAGCACTCCCAGTGCTTGCCCACCGCAGTCGGCGACGAACAGCCGCGGTAGGGCACCGTATCCTTGAGGTGACATGTCCTCGACCGATGCGGGCCAGCCGACCCCGACCGCCTCGCAAGCCTCGGATGCCCCGGAGAACGGCGGCATCGACGGCCTGAACCTCGTCAATGCCGGATATCTGCTCGACCTGTACGACACCTATCGCGCGGACCCGGCGGGGGTCGACGCCGAGTGGCGCGCGTATTTCGACGCTGGACGCGGCGGCTTCGAGCCGGTGGCTTCGGTATCGCCGGCCGCCGAAACCGTTGCGGTCGAGGTC
>DATBRU010000148.1:0-13426 GCA_036560105.1 Candidatus Limnocylindria bacterium
CGAGCGGGCTTCACGAGCAGGCGAGAGAGCGCGTCCACTTCGCGCTCCATGAGCAGCCCAGCGACCGCCGGCAGGAAGTGGGTGATCCCCTCGGTCGAGGCATGGGCCCGGTGCGCCGCGCCGAAAGCGTCGTTCACGTACAGGTCGGCGAGGCTCGCGAGCTCCCTGGCAAACTCCGGGTCGTTCTCCTCCTCAGCGGCGTGGAAGCGCAGGTTCTCGAGCAGCAGCAGATCACCCGGCCGGAGCTTGTCCACCGCCACCTGGACGCCGGGACCGAGCGCATCGCCGGTCATGCGTACCGGGCGCCCGAGCAGCTCGGCCAGGCGTTCGGCCACCGGCCGGAGCCTGAGCGCGTCGTTCACCTTGCCCTTCGGCCGCCCCAGGTGGCTTGCCAGGATCACGGCCGCCCCACGCTCGAGGAGCAACACGATCGTCGGGAGACAGGCGCGGATGCGGGTGTCATCGGTGATGCGCCCGTCGTCGAGCGGGACATTGAGATCGGCCCGGAGAAAGACCCGCTTCCCGGCGACGTCGACGTCTCGGACCGATTTGGCCTTCATGGGAGCGGCGGGCCTAGAGTCGCTCGGCCATGAATGCCGCCAGATCTGACACGCGGCACGAGTAGCCCCATTCGTTGTCGTACCACGCGATGACCTTGAGCAGGTTCTCGCCGGCCACCATGGTCGAGGGCGCGTCGATGATGCTCGATCGTTCGTCACCCTTGAAGTCCATGCTGACGAGCTCGGCGGTCTCGACGCCGAGCAAGCCCTTCATCGGCCCATCCGCCGCCGCCTTCAGGGCCGCGTTGGCGGACTCGGCCGTCACCGGCCGTTCGGTGATCGCCACGAAGTCGATGACGCTGACGGTCGGCGTCGGCACGCGGAGCGAGAAGCCGTCGAACTTGCCCTTCAGCTCGGGGATGACCAGCGCCAGAGCCTTTGCCGCGCCGGTGGAGGTGGGGATGATGTTCTGGCCGGCGCTGCGGGCCCGACGCAGGTCCTTGTGGAACACGTCGAGCACGTTCTGGTCGTTCGTGTAGCTGTGCACCGTGGTCATCAGGCCGCGCTCGATCCCGAAGCTGTCGAAGATGACCTTCGCCGGCAGGGCGAGCCCGTTGGTCGTGCAGCTGGCGTTGCTGACGATGTGATGCTGCTCCGGATCGTACCGATCCTCGTTGACCCCGAGGACGACGGTGATGTCCTCGTTCTTCGCCGGCGCCGAGATGATCACCTTCTTCGCACCGGCATCGCGATGGGCCATCGCCTTCGTCGCATCGGTGAAGATGCCTGTCGATTCCACGACGATGTCGACGCCAAGGTCGCCCCATGGCAGCGCGGCGGGGTCGCGCTCGCTGAACGAGCGGATGCTGTGGCCGTTCACGACGATCTCGTTCTCGCCGGCGTGGACCTCTCCGGCGAACCGGCCGTAGGTGGAGTCGTACTTGAACAGGTGCGCGTTCGTCTCGTCGTCGGCAAGGTCGTTGATGGCGACCACCTCGAGTTCGTCGGGGTGCCGCTCGAGGACCGCCTTGAGAGTCTGACGGCCGATACGGCCGAACCCGTTGATGCCGATGCGGGTGGTCACGAGGAAGCTGCTCCTTGCTGTGGTCGCGACCCGGCCAGGTAGGCGGGGTCGCCGATGCGGTCGTTCACGATCGGCAGAGCGCCGATCAACGAGACGTCGCTGCCGAGCGCTGCCGGCTCGATGCGGACGCGGTCGAGAAGGATGGGAAAGGCGCGCCGTTCGAGCTCCCCGCGAGCGACTTCGAACAGGCGCGGTCGATGCTCGGCGATGCTGCCCCCGATGACGATCACCTCCGGATCGAGCAGGTTGACGAGGGTGGCGCACAACGCGCCGATCGCAACCCACGCGCGCTCCAGGAGCGCGGCGCAGTCGGCGTCGCCGATATCCGCGGCCTGCGCGACGAGCGCGGCATCCACCTCGGCGCCCTCGGCCGCCAGTCGAGCCAACGGAGCGTTGGGGTCGAGCCGGCGATGGAGCAATGCGCGCCCGTCGCGAGCCAGTGCCGTGCCGGAGGCGATGGCCTCGACGTGTCCGATCCCGCCGCAGCCGCACGTCGGACCGTCGAGCTCGATCGTGATATGGCCGACCTCGCCGGCAGTGCCGTCCGGGCCGATGAGGGGGCGCCCGTCGATGATGATCCCGCCGCCGATGCCGGTCGAGACGGTGATGTAGATCGCGTTTCGGGCGCCCCGCGCGGCGCCGTAGCGCCACTCGGCCATGACAGCGACGTTCGTGTCTCGCTCCAGGTAGGTCGGCAGGTCGAGGGCATCGGCGATGCGCGGCCCGAGGGGCAGGTTCACCCAGCCCAGGTTGGGCGTCATGAAGATCATGCCGCGCCACGGATCGAGTGGACCCGGCGACGAGATCCCGACGCCAATGGGAGCCTCCAGGCCCGCGGCCGCGGCCTCCTCGCGGACGGCGGCCCCGAGGCCGGCCATGCGGCCAAGGACGGCCTCGACACCCTCTTCAGGCAGGGTCGCTGCGGCGCGACGACAGTGCACCGAGCGATCAGGGGTGATCAGGGCCGCGCGGATCTGCGTGCCGCCGACGTCGATCGCCAGGACCGGCCGTTCGGCTCCGTTCTCCACGACTCACTCATTCTAGCCCGCGGGGGGCACACAAAGGCGCGCCGGCGGGAGCCGGCGCGCCTTCGGGCGCTATCAGTGTTGCGAAACGTCAGCCGCCGATCCTGAACATCTTCGTGCCACACACCGGGCAGGAGCCCTGCGTGGCCGGCTTGCCGTTCTTCATGGTGATCTTCGTCGCGTCCTGCATCTCGCGCTTCGCCTTGCACTTGACGCAATAGGCTTCGGTCGCCATTGGTGGTTCATCCTCCTAGTGGCCCGGTTTCGTCGCCGGACTTTGGTTGTGAGCTACCCGCCGACCGATCGATCAGTCCTCCGCGACGGGCCTGGGTGTCCCCGCCATCGGTGTCGACCTGCCACAGCAGGTGGATGCCGGCCAGTCCGGCATCGATGCAGCGTGCCTCCGCGGCCTCCTTTGCCGCGCCTTCGAGGAACGTGCCGTCCGTCCGCTGCGCATACGCCGCACAGACGGTGCCGGACCGCAGTCCCGCCAAGTGTGCCAGCACGAAGAGTGCCGACGACTCCATCTCGAGGTTCGCCACACGTTGGCGGCGAAGCTCGTCTGCAAGCTCAGGATAGCGAACGGGGAGCGTGCGCATCGCGCGTCCCTGCGGAGCGTAAAACCCGCTCGCGGTGGCCGTCAGCCCCAGGTGGTGCGCATGACCGAGCTGACGGCAGGCCGATTCGAGCGCCCACACGACGTCTCGATGGGCGATCGCCGGGAATCCGGGGTGGACGTAGAAGTCGGTCGTGTTCTCGAGCCGGACGGCTCCGATGGAGATGATCAGGTCGCCCAGGGCGATCTCCGGCTGCAGCGCCCCCGAGGAGCCGATGCGGATGAAGGTGGCCTCATCGGTGATCTCCATCACCTCGGCGAGCACGATCTCGATGTTGTCGGTGCCCATGCCGGTGGACATGCAGCTGACCCGCATCCCGCGGTACATCCCGGTGGCCGTGGTGATCTCGCGGTTGCTGCGCTCGAGCTCGACCGAGTCCCACCGACCGGCGACCTTGGCCACCCGACCGGGGTCTCCCACGAGGAGCACGTACTCGGACAGCTCGCCTCGCTCGAGGGCGATATGGTACTGGCGCGCACCAGTGCGTGGCGCGTCGGCCTGGGTCAACCCGGTCAAATCCGGCGGCGCCTCCTGCGTGCTCAAGTTCGAACGGGCGGGAGTATACGCCGCGCTCACGCTCACGGCCCGTGCTCACGCGGCACGCTCAGAAGCTTCAGGCGCGGGGGCTCGTGGTCGAGCTCGGTGCCCGTCACTGGATCGCCCGGCTGGGAGCCGGCGCCCGGCGGGCCGCTGCCGCCGCGGATGCGATGCCACGCGGCCCCCAGCGTGATGCCGAGCGCCCCGGTGAGGAGCAGGCCGGCCGCGAGCGGGCGGGAGTCCATCGGCCCGGCATCGGCCTCGCGAACGGCGGCGCCGGCAAGCGTGGCGCGGGCTGGCCCCATCGGGATCGCGGGCGAGCCCATCGCGAGCCGGGGGACGCCGCGGACCCCGCCGCAGGGGATGACCATGCGGAGCGGATCGGCGAGCACGATACCGGTGACCGACGCGATGCCGCGCGCCGGAAGTCGCTCGGTACCGCAGCGCAGATCGAGGCGCGCGTCGCGACCGGGCACGCGCAGCACCGGCTTGCCATGAGCGTTGTCCAATCGCCCGATCGCCGACACCCATGCCGGGGCCGGCGTCAGCCTCGCTCTCGGCGCCGCGTGGAGACCGGCCCGCACGACGATGTCGCCCGGCTCGGCCGACAGCCTCACGCGTGGGAGGTTGGTGACCGGCTCGATTCCGCTCGCGACGAGGCCGCCGAGCTCGACGGCGATCGGGGGTCGGCCCGTGCCGATCACGCGGGCGACCAGCTCCGCCGACCCGCGGTCGATGGCAACCAGGCTCACACCGTCCCACAGCAGGCCGCCGATGCCCAGCTCGGCCCACGGTCCCACCACCAGCGTGGCCCCGACGCGCAGCTCGGCCAACCCTGGTTCAGCCAGACCACCGAGGTCGGTCGCTGGAGTCGTCGCGTCGGCTCCGCCGGGGGCGTCATTGCCGCCACCGCCCCCATCGTCACCTGCGACGGCGATGATGCGGACCGCGGCGAGGTTGGCCGGCCAGAGCCGATATCCCGCGTGCGGCTTCGACCCGGTCGTCTGCTGACCCAGGGCACCGCGGACCTCCACCCAGGTGCCCGACCGCAGCGACGCCGTGTCGGCCGAGAGGGCGGCTCCTATCGCCACCTTCAGCGGACCGCTTCCGTCGTCGATGTCGAACGTCGCGCTGCCGCTCGTGGCACGGCGAGCCGAGGTGACGAGCGCTCCGCGCACGACGATCAGGCGCGCCTCGTGCTCTTCGGCAACGTCGCCGGACCGCAGCGACGGCGCTGGCGGAAGGGCGGCCGAACCGAGGGTGCGGATGGGCTCCGTGACACGAAGCGTCTCCATTCCGCTCTTCGTGGAGCGGGATCCGAAGACCTCGACGCGCTGGCCAGAACGGAGCGCACCGACGTCGTCACCCAGGCGCAGCACGATGGCTCCGGTTGCGTCCTGGATCACGGCCGTGCCCGCGTCCACGATCCCCG
This sequence comes from Candidatus Limnocylindria bacterium, assembly GCA_036560105.1. GTDB lineage: Bacteria > Chloroflexota > Limnocylindria > QHBO01 > QHBO01 > JACDBZ01. The sequence continues at coordinate 5,196 of DATBRU010000148.1, forward strand.
ATGGAAGCGTCACGACGCCGCGCACGACGAGCCGTGCGTTCCGTGGCGCAGCACGGGCCGCGGCGATGCTCACCACGTCGGCCGACGGAGGCGGATCGCCCGGGATCGGAGACGGTTGCGGCCCGGTCGGATCAGGCGACTGGCTGGCAGCGGGCTGAAGGACTGCCCGGACGTCCGCCGCATCGCGAGGCATGAGCCGATACCCGGTCGTCCCGGACCCGGTCGAGTCGCGCTGTCCAAGAACACCGACGACGTCGAGGTGCGTGCCGGACTTCCATTCCGACGTGTCGATCCCGCTCGCGCTGCCGACGACGAGGCGTGCCGTCCCGCTGCCGTCATCGACATCGAACGCGACTCCCGTGGTGAGCAGCGACGCGCTGCCGGCAATCGCCCCGACGACACGGACGAGTGTTCCCTCGTCGGCCTCGCCGATCGCTCCGGTTGGGCGTTGGATGACGCTCGTGTCGCCACCCGTGCCCAGCGCCTCGATCGCCGCGCCGGCAACACGCAGCGTGCGCTGCGAGAAGCGGTCGTCGAGCTCGCCGGTGAGGCGGACGACCGTGCCGCGCGCGAATTCACCATCGGTCACGATCACCGCAATCCCGCCGCTGGCATCGGCGACGAACCCGCCGCCGTCATGGAAGTCGGAACCGGTGAGGGCGACGCCTTCGACGCTCACGGTCGTCCCATCGGCCAGGCCTCGTGCCATCGCGAGGCTCACCGTCGCCGGAGCAGGCGGGGTCGCGACCGGGGTCGGCAGGACGGGCGGAGTCGGATCCGGGCCCGGCGGCTCGGGGGTCGGCGGTTGTGCCGTGGGCAGCGGCGTCGGCGCGACCGGGTCGTCGGCGGGCGTGGGCGCCGACGCGAGATTCTGCGGTTCGGGCACGGTCCGCTCCACGAAGTCCGCCGCATTGAGATCAGTGTCCTGCCACGAGCCGGCGGCGCCTCCGGGGAGGCGTTCAATGCTCGAGCCGGCAGCGGGAGCGACCGCGGGGACGGCCTCCAGCCATGCGCCCGTCGCGGTCCCCCACCCGGCGGCGTCGATGGAGGAGGTCGCCCCCAGGATCCGAATGGCAACACTGCCGCCGGTCGCCGCCATGCCGCTCGCGTATGTGGCATCGGCGATCGGGGCGAACAGGCCGGCCTGGTTGGCGACGAGGACGTGGCCGCCCGCGGGGACCTCCGGCCCGCCGACCTCCCATGCCGCCCGGCGGGAAATGGTGACGCCGCTCGCGCTGGCGTAGATCAGCTCGAGCCCCTCGAGCGGCAGCGGTCCGGAGGTCGGGTTATACAGCTCGATGAGCTCGTCTGATGCGCTCGCCCCGCCGGTCACGACCTCGCTGATGACGAGATGGTCGGGCGGCGCCACGGCCGCGGCGCCCGGAGCGAGGCCGAACGGCAGCTGCGACGCGATGAGGACGATGAGCGCGACGATCCGGAGCGCTCGGCCGACGCCGCGGCGACGGCGATCGATGGTGACGGGCACGGCACACCTCGTGTGATGGAGGCGCGCGGCTGGGGTGAGGATGCCGCGGCCGGGCTTACCGCCCGCTTATGGGCCGCTTACCGAGCGATCCCGCTACAATCGGCGCCGATGTCATCCTCGACCAGCGACTCACGTGCCGAGGCGCGCCGCCGAGCCCGGCTGGCCTCGCGAGGCGAGCTTCCGCCCGACGAGCCCGACGATGCCGACGACCAGCCGGAGCAGCGCGGCGGCATCCTGGGCCGGCTCTTCCCCGCCGCTCCACCACTGCCCGGCCGGCCCGACCCTCTCGCCGGCTTCGACCCATCCGGTCCGATGCGCCCGGTGCGAGAGCGCTTCTTCCTTCTCCGCCAGGGCCCGCTCATCTGGCTCGGCCTCGGGCTCCTCGCCTTCATCGGCTACATCTCGATGCGCTTCTGGGCGGGCTCGATCCTCGGGTTGATCGGAACCTTCGTCCAGTTCGGCGCCCTCATCGCAGCCGGTTGGTTCGGCTGGCGCCGCCCGACGCTGTACGGAACGGCGGCCGGACTGTGGGCCTGGTTCCTGAGCTCAGCGTTCATCCTCTATGCCTTCTCGATGGATGGTGCGCCGATCGAGACGTTCGGCACGCCGCTCGAGATCGCCGGCTCGTTCGCCCTGCAGGCGGGCTACTGGCTCGTCCTCGGAGTCCTGGGCGGCTGGTATGGCGGCTACCTTCGTCGCCGGCAGGCGCACCTCAAGGCGGAGACGGGACGCCGCCGCTGACGAGTGCGGCACGAATCTTGCTCCCAGCCGTATCCGTAGGCACCGGCGGCATCGGTTGACGCCTGCGCTCGATGGAGCCCGTCGCTGACGGAAGCTCGGGCCAGACGCGACATCTTGCGGCGCCACCGGGCGGCGACGGCCCGCCGCCGGTGCCTCTCACGACCGCCGGGCTCCCGATCCTCCGTACGGGAGCCCGGCGGCTTCGTACGTCAGCCCTCCGCGCGTCCGTTAGCCCTCGTGCGCGGCCACGGCCTCGCGGGCCAGGCGATGGGCAGCGGGCGCGTCGGCAGCCAGGCCGAGCACCTCGCCGGTCGATCGCATCTCCGGACCAAGTTCGGCGCTCACGCCGGGGAGCCGCCACAGGGACCCGATCGGGGCCTTGACCGCCACGTTTGCCCCGTCGGGAGCGAGGCCGGAAGCCAATCCGACGTCCGCGAGCGATGCTCCCAACGCGCATCGGACGGCCGCGGCGACGATGTCGCGCCCCGTGGCCTTTGCCACGATCGGCACCGTGCGACTGGCGCGCGGATTGGCCTCGATGACCACGACCCGATCTCCCGCCGCGATCATCTGCACGTTGAGGATGCCTCGGACGCCGAGGGCCAGCGCGATTCTGCCCGCTGCCTCCGCGGCGCGCTCCTGGACCGCCCGGGAGAGTGACTGGGGCGGCAGAACGGCGACGCTGTCGCCGGAGTGCACGCCGGGCGGATCGACCTGCTCGAGGATCCCGGGGACGCACCAATCACGGCCGTCGCTGATGGCATCCACGTCGAGCTCGATGCCGTCGACCAGCCGGTCGACTCGCAGGGGCCAGCCCACCTCGGTGGCGAGGTAGGTGGCGAGATCCGCCTCCGAGCGCAGGACCGCGATCCCGCGGCCACCGATCACCCACGACGGGCGCACGATGACCGGCAACCCGCCGAGCCCCGCGATCGACGCATCGAGCTCCTCAGGCGAGCCCGCCAGCGATCCCTGTGGTCCCTCCAGCCCAAGCTCGTCGAGCAGGCCGGCGAACCTCTCACGGTCCTCGGTGATCTCGATTGCCTCGGCCGTCAGGCCGGCGATCGGCACGTCGGCATAGGCGAGGTCCCGGGCCAGGTCGATCGCCGTCTGGCCGCCGAACGTCAGCACCACGGCCGGCGGGGTGCCGGTCAGCGCGCGCTCGTGATCGATCACGTCGAGGACCGATTCCGTATCGAGTGGCTCGAAGTAGAGCCGCGTACAGGCGTCGTAATCGGTGCTCACCGTTTCGGGGTTGTTGTTGATCACCACCGCATCGAGCCCCATGTCGCGGATGGCCCATGCGGCGCGAACGCTGCAGTAGTCGAACTCGATGCCCTGGCCGATGCGGATCGGGCCCGACCCGACCACGATGACGCTCTGGCGCTCGGCCGGCGGCCGCACCTCCGGCTCGGCGTAGGACGAGTAGAAGTACGGCGTCTCGGCCGGAAACTCCCCGGCGCAGGTGTCCACGCGGCGGTAGGCCGGACCGATGCCCGCGCGCACGCGTGCGCGCCGGACGGCCGCCGCCGGGACGCCGGACAGGGCGGCGATCTCGGCGTCCCCGAAACCGGCGCGCTTGGCATCGAGCAGCGGAGCGCCCACCACGCTGCGCTCGGCACGCACGAGCTCGGCCAGCCGATCGGTGAACCACGGCGCGATCCCGGTCGCGGCGGCGATCGCGGGAGCGTCGGCGTGGTCGTGGCGCAGAAGGGCGACCATTCGCCACAGCCGCGTGTCCGAGGGGGCAAGGAACGCCTCGAGGTCGCCGGGACCACGCTCGTCCAGTCCCCAGGCGAGGTCCTCCCACAACCAGCCGCGCCCGCGCGGCTCCAGCGACCGCACCGCCTTCAGCAGCGCCGGGCCGAACTCGCGATCGATCGCCATCGCCTCGCCGGTCGCCTTCATCTGCACGCCCAGCGACCGATCGGCGTCGGGAAACTTGTCGAACGGCCAGCGCGGCAGCTTGACGACGACGTAGTCGACCGCCGGCTCGAACGCGGCACTGTTCCCGCCGGTGGCCGGATTGGGCATCTCGTGGAGGCGCCTTCCGAGCGCGATCTGGGCCGCGATGCGCGCGATCGGATAGCCGGTCGCCTTGCTCGCCAGCGCCGAGGAGCGTGATACGCGTGGGTTGACCTCGATGACCCGGTAATCGCTGCCGTCGGCCGCCACCGCCAGCTGGACGTTGCAGCCGCCCTCAAGCGCAAGCGCGCGCACGATCTTCAGGGCGCATCGGCGAAGGCGCTGGACGAGCGGGTCGGGCAGCGTCTGGATGGGCGCGACGACGATCGAGTCGCCGGTGTGGACCCCCATCGGATCGAGGTTTTCCATGCCGCAGATCGCGATCGTCGTATCGGCTGCGTCGCGCAGCACTTCGAACTCGATCTCGTACCAGCCGAGCAATGAGCGCTCGACGAGGACCTGGCCGATCGGGCTCGCCGCCAGTCCGGCCGCGATCCGCTCCATCGCCTCGTCGCGCGAGGCTGCAAAGCCCCCGCCGCCGCCGCCGAGGGTGAACGCCGGCCGCACCACGATGGGGGCGTTGAGCGCCTCGAAGAACCGGAGCCCGTCGGTGACCGACTCGACCACCGCCGACTCGGGCACCGGCTCTCCGATCCGCATCACCAGCTCGCGGAACCCGCCACGATCCTCGGCCGCGCGCACAGCCGCCAGGGGCGTCCCGAGCACCCGTACGCCGCAGCGGTCGAGGACGCCGGCGTCGTCGAGCGCGACCGCGAGGTTCAGGCCGGTCTGACCGCCGAGCGTCGGGAGGAGCGCGTCCGGCCGATGCTCCTCGATGACCCGCGTGACGAACTCGAGGTTCAGCGGGCCGATGATGACGGTGCCGCCGACGTCCGGATCGGTCATCACGGTGGCGGGGTTCGAGTTGACCAGGATCGTCTCGACGCCCGCCTCGCGGAGCGCCAGGCAGGCCTGTACGCCCGCGTAGTCGAACTCCGCCGCCTGGCCGATGAGGATCGGTCCCGACCCGATGACCAGGACCCGCCGCGGCTCGTCGGGGCTCACGCCAGCGCCCCCTCCAGGGCGAGATCGAAGACGCGCGAGGCGTCGATCGGCCCGGGAGCGCCCTCGGGATGGAACTGGACCGATGCGATCCGGCCGCTCGCATGCGCCAACCCTTCGACCGTGCCGTCGTTGAGGTCACGATGACTGACGCGGTAGCCCGCGGCCGCAAGCGCCGGGCCGTCCACCACTTCGACCTCGTGGTTGTGCGCCCCGATGTCGACGCGGTCATTGGCCACGTCGAGCACGGCGTGGTTGCCGCCGTGGTGCCCCACCGCAAGCCGGTGCGTCTCGGCCCCGGCGGCGAGAGCGAGGAGCTGGTGGCCGAGGCAGATGCCCAGGATCGGTGTTCCTCCGTTGACCGCGGCCTCGGCCAGCTCGCGCACCGCGTCGATCTGCGGGCGCATCTTCGACGGGTCACCCGGTCCGGGCGAGAGGACCACGAGGTCAGGCTCGAGCGCCGCGACGGCAGCGGGCGTCGCGTCGTGGGGCAGCACCCTGACCTCGATCCTCCGCTGAGCGAGGGCGGCCAGGAGCGATCGCTTCACACCGTAGTCGACCAGCACGGCGCGAGCGCGACGCTCGCCCACCGCGGCCACTGCGTATGCCTCGGTCGTGGCAACCGAGGCGACGTGGTCGACCGCGTCCCAGGCGACGCTGGCGCCGGCGCGTGCGACCGCGGCGAGTTCGCCGAGGTCGGCGGGAACGATGACTGCGCGCCGCGCGGAACCGTTCCGCAGACGGAGCGTCAACGCGCGCGTGTCGATGCCGGCGATGGCCGGAATGCCCCCCTCGGCCAGCAGATCGTGGAGCGCGACCCCGGGTCCTGGGGGCGGGTCGACGAGGCGGGTGACGACCAGCCCGCGCGCGTGAACGCGGGAGGACTCCAGCTCGGATCGGGCGATCCGGTAGTTCCCGGCCATGGGGTGGGTGAGGACCACGATCTGGCCGGCGTACGACGGATCGGTGAGGATCTCGCCCCATCCGGTGGCTGCCGTCGTGAACACCAGCTCGCCCTCACCGATTGCCGCGGCACCGTGGAGCGTCCCGGCGAGGGCCACGCCGTCGGCCAGCGCGAGGAGGCCGGGCGCAGAAAACGACGCCGGCCGCTCCGGTGCGGCGAGCGTCGTGTCGAGTTCAGCGGGCTGTGCAGCGAGCTGCATCGGTCTCCTTCCCGGCATCACCGTGCCGGCCTTAAAGGACGTCGCGCGCAGTCTAGCGCATCGAGCTTCCGGTCACTCCCATGCCGCGGTCAGATTCCCCTCGAGCACGGTGCCGACGGTCCGTATCAGTCCGAGACGTCCAGCACCCCGACCATCCCGTAGGCCTCGTGGCCGGGGATGTGGCAGATGTACGCCAGCCGCCCCGGTTCGGCGAAGGTGATGGTCGTGCGCCGGGACTCCAGGGCCGGGACGGTCACCTCGGTCGGAATCGCGCCATGAGCCGCGTGCGTGCCGGTGCGGTGTGCCTCGTGGAACGCCTCGTCGCCGATGAGCCACTCGTGGTCGATCGGATCCTCGTTGACCAGGATGAAGGTGACGGGCACACCGCGCGGCACCGAGACCTCGGTCAGATCGAACGCGGAGTGGTGGATGGTGATGGTGATCGTGGGCGACCCCGGCGCACAGCCGGATGCCGTCGCCACCGCACCGAGCAGGACGACGGCAGCCGGCCAGTGCCGATGCCTCATGCGCCCGCCAGCGGCGGTCCGCCGGAACGGCCGCCCGTCATGATCCGAGCCCCGGCGACCGGGATCGCGACGACCAGGCCCGCGGCGAGGAGCAGGTACAGCGCGATCGGTGCGCGCGGCGCAGGGTTCGGGCGGAACGGGGCATAGCCGGCATCCACGGCCGAAGGCCGTCCGGCGCCCGACGCGTCGATTGCGAGGTCGAAGTCGAGCCCTCCGGCCGGCACGTCGATCGCGATCTTCGTCAGCCATGCTTCGGCGGGCACCCACTCCATGCCGGCGTCGGACCGAAGGTCGGCCAGCAGCGAGTCGGTCGCCGCGGCGCTGTGGTCGAGCACCAGGCCGTCGGACTCGGCGAACGCGCCGGCGTTCGGAAGCATGGCGGGGGCCGCATCGGTCAGGAGGTAGACGTCCGCCTCGACAATCTCTGATGCCTCCTTGCCGAGGCCCAGGATCCGCAGCGGGACCCAGGGGTTGTCGGTCGGGATGGTCAGGTGCACGGGCGTCCCGTCACCGATCGCCTGGCCACGCTCGGCAGCGGCATCGGCGTCGAAGGAGGCGGCCATGAAGATCGATGACCGCTCGGCGTAGAAGTCGAGCACCTCGGGCGCATCCGGCGGCAGGCGGAAGCCGTGGTTGCTGGCCCACAGGCCGACCTCATCTCCCCCACCCCGCAGGATCGTGATGTCGAGCGCGTCGATCGTCGTCTCCAGGAGCACTTCCGCCTCATTGGCGCCGGCGGCGGCATCCAGGCGGAAGAAGGCGGCTTCGGGCAGCGGATCGGTCTCGCGGATCAGGCGTTGGAGGGTCCAGTCGCCGCCGCGCTCCACGCTGGTCGGGATGTCGGGCAGTGGGGTGATCGAGCCGAACGTGCCCTCGCCGCCGGCGAACTCGAAGCTCGTGACATAGTGCTCGACGCCGTCGTGGTAGCCGGCAAAGGTCGTGGTTCGCAGCAGATTCACCGCACCGTTCGGGCCGATGAGCCCGCCGCACGCCAGGGCGGGCGCGGCGGTGACGAGCAGGGCGGCCGAAGCGACCGCGAAGGAGACCCAGGGACGTCGCATCGATCGTCCTCCTCACAGGTGTTCGTGGACGGTGATTCGATGCTGCGCAGCGTCGTGGCCCCTCTGACGCGCGGCACGCCGGATCGGTTCCCGAACGCGGCGGCGGCCAATGCGCGGCCGCCCTTCGACCGCCCGATACATCGGACATCCGCCACCGGGTTCGCGCCGTTCCTGATCGCCGTATCGGTCGCGCCCCGACGGCGAGCGCTCGTCTGTCGCCGACGTG
>DATBRU010000149.1:0-7545 GCA_036560105.1 Candidatus Limnocylindria bacterium
AAGGTCCATGCGTGCCTCGGCGACGACCGGTGCATCGACCTTACCGGGGGCTCGGAGGTGGCCGCGCTCCCACCCGGACCGGACATCCAGCACATGGGCATCCACGACGCCGAGATGCTCGTACTCCTGGGAGACCGCCCGCAGCCCGGCCTCGGCCGGGTTGATAGCGAGCGCATCGACAGCCGCAGCAGTGATCAGGGCATAGCTGGTCGCACCGGACTGCGCCGGCGCACTGTCCTTCATGAGCCGATGCACCAGGATGACCTCGCGACCGGCAAGCTCGTCGCGGCCGGCGATGCGCTGGTGCAGCACGGTTCCCACGTGCACGAAGAACTTCAGGTCGAGGTCTGGCACCGTGCGGCAAGCGCTGCACTCACAGCTCGTGGCAAGGCGAAGGCTCTCGACGCGATGGCGGAACGCCTCGTACGTGCTGGCGATCACGGCCAACAGTCCAGGCCCGTCCATCAGTGCAGGGTCGACATGCAGGAACGCCGCATCGCCCTCGAGGCCGGCGAGCCGAAACGGCGGAACCAGGCTGGCGACCACGGTCTCGACGAGGTCGCCGGCGATCAGCGGCGCTTCCTCCGGCTCGGCGTTGGCGAGGTAGCCGGTATACCCGGACAGGTCCGCGATCAGCAGCAGCTCCCGGGCGAGCGGTGGCCGCGCGCTCATGCGCTCACCGCCGCAGACGGACGTGCCGGCACCTCCTCGATGATCGCCTTCAACCGGGCCAGCTCGTCCGCCTCACCACGGCCCATCTCGCGGGCGATGATCGGCTGGAGGATCCTCCACAGGCCGCGGAGCTGGAACCTGCCGGATGTCGCGAGGCGAGTTCCGGACTCGGTGGGCTCGAGGCTGTACTCGGCCGTCCAGGCGAACGCGGAGTGGGCCATCTCGTAGCGGACGTGTCGGTCGGGCTCGAGGCCGGTCAGCTCGTAGCGAATCGGGCCCCTGAACGGGCCAGGCAGGGTGAAGGTGCCGGACGATCCAATCCTGATCGGCCCGGACTGGTCATGGTGCATGTCCCGCATGTCGGTCCACTCGGTCCAACGCCCGATGTCGAGAAGGGCGGAGAACACCTCGGCTGGGGTTTGAGCAACCTCGACCTCGGATCCGTACGTGAACATCTGCGTCGTCCTCCAATTCGCGAGTCGTGGTGTCTGATGTGTCGGACGCTACGGCTTGGAGCCGCTCCAAGGTCAACCCCCCCAGCGCGCTACACTGCGAGCCGATGCCCGAGATCAGCCACGTCCGGATCCAGGTACCCGATCAGGGGACGCTCAACCGCATCCTGCGCGAGGGCGGAGCGCAGCAGTTCCCGCAGTGGCTGTATGCCGAGCCCGGGGACGAGCCGCGCATCCTGTGGTGGGGGATCCGCGGCACGCAGACCCAGATCCTCGACGTGCCCCCGCCCGACGACGCGCGGTTCGGCCTCTTCCCGCGTCCGGTCGATGATTGGACCGAGGCCCCTCGCGCCCTCGTGCTCGCCACGGTCGACATCGATCGTGCCATCGCCGACCTCGCACCGGCGCTCGGTGACGCGTGGCTCGACGCCGGCATCGACGAGGTTGCCGACGCTCGCTGCCGCCGGCTCGTGCTCGGTCGAAGTGAGCTGGTCCTTGCCGAGCCGGTGGGCGAGGGGTTCGTGGCGGCGTGCCTGGCGAAGTTCGGCGAGGGCCCGATCGCCATGGCGTTGGACGGCACGACGCGCTTCGGGCGCACCGTGACCACCAACCCGGTCACCGGTGGAGCAGCCACCTACGTGCGCCTCGGACCGCGCACCGCGCCCGCGCTCATCTTCCTGCCGGCGCGGTGATCGACCCGGCCGCGCACACGGCCGAGATCGAGGCCTGGCGGGCCGAGCGCTACGCCGCCCTTCAGCGCGAGACGGGTTGGCTGACGCTCGCCGGACTCGGGTGGTTGAAGCCCGGGCCCAACCGTGTTGGCACGGCCGCCGATGTCGACGTCCGGCTCCCCGACGGCCCGTCCCATGTGGGGACGATCACCGTCACCGAGACGGGCGCCCGAGCCGACGGTGGCTTTCTTCATGCCGGCGAGCCGACTCGCGACCTCGATCTCGTGACCGATGCAGCCGGTGAGCCGACGCAGCTCGAGGTTGGAGCGCTGCGAATGTGCCTGATCGAGCGCGGTGGGCGCCTGGCTGTCCGGACCTGGGACCTCGCCTCGCCGGCACGGGAGGCGTTCGACGGGATCGACCATTGGGCGATCGATCGGCGCTGGCGTCTCGAAGCCCGATTCGAAAAGACCCCGGGACGGACGCTGACGGTCCCCGACGTCCTCGGGTTCGTGGAGGAGGAAGCGTCACCGGGCGACGTCGTCTTTCGGCTCGACGGTGTCGAGCATCGGCTGCAGGCGCTCCCGAGTGGTCCGTCGGGCGAGATGTGGCTGGTGTTCGGGGACGTCACCAATGGCCACGAGACCTACGGTGGTGGGCGGTTCCTCTACACCGATGCGCCGGATGGTGACGGGCGCGTGATCGTCGATTTCAACCGCGCCTACAACCCGCCGTGCGTCTTCAGCCCGTTTGCGACGTGCCCGCTTCCGTGGCCGTCCAACCGCCTGGCGGTACGAGTCGAGGCGGGCGAGCAGGCTTACGGCAGCGAGATGCTTCTCTAGGCCTCGCGTCGAAGCTCGTCGAGGTCGAGGTCGCGCTCGACGAGGCGCAGCGCGTCGTCACCGATCTCGCCGCGGTCCCGCAGCTCGAGGATGGCAAGGCGCTCCGCGCTGATCACGGAGCGCCGGATCTCGTCGTGCTCCAGCTCCTCGACCTCCTCCGGTGACAGCTCGTCGGCGCCGTCGGGGAGGGCCGGCGCGTCATGCTCGTGCACGAGGTGCTCCGACCGATGCTCGTACCGCTCCTTGAGCTGGTCGAGCAGCGGCAGGTGGCTCGGGACCTCGCTCCGCAGCTCCTCGATGCGTCCCAGGGCGGCCTGGGTGGCGGCGCTTCGGGCGTGGGTCTCCTCGTGCTCGAGTGAGCCGTCGTCGACAACGCCCACGGCGCGGATGAGCGCCGGCAGGGTGAGGCCCTGGCCGATGAGGGTCACGAGGACGACGCTGAAGGCGAGGAAGATGACCAGGCCCCGACCCGGAAACGGGTCGCCGGCGCTCGTCTGGAGCGGCAGCGCCAGGGCTGCTGCAAGGGTCACCGCGCCTCGCATCCCGCCCCAACCGAGGATCAGCACGACGCGGGCCGGCGGCGCCGGGTCTCGACGGGCCAGCGGCGGCCAGAGCCAGCGTGGCAGGTATGTGGCCGGGTAGACCCACACCAGGCGGACGATGATGACCGTCAGGGACACCGCGGCAGCCATCCCGATCAGCTCGCTCAACCCGTAGCCCTCGATCTCGGCCATCACCGTGGGCAGCTGGAGGCCGATGAGCAGGAAGGCAAGCCCGTTCACGACGAAGATCACCATCCCCCAGGTCGCCGTCCCGAGGACGCGAGTGTTCGAGCCCATGACGCGAGGCGATCGCCAGCCAACGAACAGCCCTGCGACGACCGTGGCGATCACGCCGGACACGCCGGCTGACTCGGCCGGGAGATAGGCGGCGAACGGGGCAAGGAGGCTGACGAGCACCTCGACCGGCGGGTCCTCGAGGAGCGAGAGCAGCCAGGTTGCCACCCAGCCCACGACGAGGCCGACCACGACGCCACCCGCGACGATCACCGCAAACCCGGTGGCGGCGGCGCCGAAGTCGAGCGCGATGCCCGCGACGGCCGCGGCGACGGCCAGCCGGTAGAACGTGAGCGCCGTGGCGTCGTTGACGAGGCTCTCGCCCTCGAAGATGACCACGAGCCGGCGCGGGAGGTTCAGCCGGCGGGCGATCGACGTGGCGGCGATGGCATCCGGCGGCGAGACGATCGCACCGAGCGCGATCGCGACCGGCCACCCGAGCTCCGGCGCCATCGCCATCGCGACGGCGGCCACGGCGAGCGTGGTGACGATGACGAGGCCGACGGCCAGGAGGCCGATCGGGCGCGCATTGCGCCGCAGGTCGCGCGGGGAGAGAAAGTAGGCTGCCGAGAAGAGGATCGGCGGCAGGAAGAGGACGAGGACGGTCTCGGGGTCGAGCTCGACTCGGGGGACGCCTGGCACCAGGCCGATCGCGAGCCCGGCGATGACCATCAGGATCGGGTAGGGGATCCCGAAACGCTGCGCTAGGACCGTCACGGCAGCGACGACCGCGAGCAGGAGCAGGACGAGCTCGACTTCTTCCATGTCGGCGCACTCTATTCGACGTGGCGACCGCCCGCCCACGGACCGCTAGACTGACGCCGATGTCCAGCCAGCCAGCCACTCGCCGAGCGGCCGCCGACTTTCTCAACGGGACGGTCCGCGACATGCCTCCGTCGGGCATCCGGCGCTTCTTCGACATGCTCGCCGAGATGAAGGACGTCATCAGCCTCACCATCGGTGAGCCCGACTTCACGACCCCGGAGCCGATCACGCGGGCCGCCATCGCCAGCCTCGAGGCCGGCGAGACCCACTACACCGCCAACGGCGGGATGATCGAGCTTCGCGAGCTGATTGCGGCGAACCTCGCCGATCGGTACGGGGTCGCGTACGACCCACGCACCGAGCTGCTGGTCACGGTTGGAGCATCCGAGGGCGTCGACGCCTCATTGCGCGCCACGATCGATCCCGGTGACGAGGTCATCTATCACGAGCCGTGCTTCGTGGCCTACGCGCCGTGCGTGCAGCTCGCGGGCGGTGTTCCGGTGCCTATCGCGACGACGGCTGCCACCGACTTCCGGGTCACCGCGGAGATGATCCGGGCGGCGATCACGCCGCGCACCAAGGCGATCTTCCTCGGCTACCCGAACAACCCGACCGGGGCCGTCCTGGACCGGGAGGAGCTGGAGGCGATCGCCGAAGTGGCCGACGAGCACGATCTGCTGGTCCTCTCCGACGAGATCTACGACCGGCTGGTGTACGGCGACCACGCCCACACGGCATTCAGCTCGCTGCCCGGCATGCGCGAACGCAGCGTCCTCCTGGGCGGTTTCAGCAAGAGCTACGCGATGACCGGATGGCGCATCGGCTATGTCGCCGCACCGGCGGGCCTGATGGAGGGCATCGCCAAGGTCCACCAGTACGGGATCATGTGCGCCCCCACCGCCGCCCAGCACGCGGCGATCGAGGCGCTGAAGAGCGGCGAGCGCGCCGTGGCCGAGATGCACGCCGAGTACGACCGCCGACGCCGCTTCATCGTGGATCGGTTCAACGAGATCGGACTGGCGACGTTCGAGCCGAGGGGTGCCTTCTACTGCTTCCCGAGCGTGACCGAAGCAACCGGCCTGGACGAGACCGCGTTCGCCGAGCGGCTCCTGGCGGAAGAGCGCGTGGGCGTCGTGCCCGGCATCGCGTTCGGTCCGTCGGGTGCCGGTCACGTGCGCGTCTGCTACGCCACGGCCTTCGAAGAGATCGTCGAAGCGATGGAGCGTATCGAGCGGTTCGTCGACCGCCATCGGGCGTGACCCGGCAGGCGTCGATCAGCGCGACCGACTTCTCCCGCACCGCGCCCGACTACGCGGCCACGATGGCGATGGCCCTGGCACCGGTAGCCGCCAAGGTCGTGGCCCGAGCGATGCTCCGCTCCGGTGAGACGGTGCTCGACGTGGGCACCGGGACGGGGACGGCAGCGCGCCTTGCCGCAGGGGAAGGGCGGCGGGTCATCGGCCTTGACGCGGCAGCCGGCATGCTCCAGATCGCGCGGGCCCAGTCGCCGGACATCGAGTTCATCGAGGCGGATTTCACATCGGTTCCATTCGAGGATGGAAGCGTCGACGCGCTGATCGCGGTGCATGCGTTGTTGTTCGCCGGCGATCGCATCGCGACGCTCGAGGAATGGCGACGCGTCACCGCTGTGGGAGGGCGCCTGTCCCTGTCCGTGCCGGGTCCCAACCACGTCGTGCCCGCGGCCGTCTTCGGGGATGTGTATGACCGCAACGGCATCGAGTGGCATGCCGACGACTACCCTGAGGGCTCCGACCTGCTCGCCTGGGCCGACGCGGCAGGGTGGGCCGATGCCCGGGTCGACACGGACGAGTCCACGGTCATCGAGCTGGCGGACGAGGAGGCCTTCCGCGTCTGGCTGCGCGTCGGGCGGACGACAACCGATTGGCCGCCGGATCGCGTCGAGGCATTCGGCCACGAGCTCATGACCCTATGTCCCCGCGACGCCGACGGCGCGTTCAGAATCCCGTTCGGGACGATCTACCTGACAGCTCGGGGGGTGCAGTGACGTTTGCCGACCTCCTGCGCGTGACCCCGGGCACGAGCCCTGACCTCGGGGCGGTGGATCCGCGGTCCACCCCCGGGTCCGATGGGGACAAGGATGTGGCCGGCGCTCGACTGAAGGCGCTCCGAGATGAGCTGGCCTCGTTTCAGGGGCGCCTCTGGGCCGAGAAGCGGCAGGCGCTGCTGATCGTCCTCCAGGCGCTGGACGCGGGCGGCAAGGACGGCCTGATTCGAAACGTCGTCACGGCCTTCAACCCGCAGGGCACCCGAGTCACCGGCTTCGGTGTGCCGACCGAGGAAGAGCTGCACCATGACTACCTGTGGCGAATCCATGCGGCGACACCCGGGAAGGGGCGCATCGGCATCTTCAACCGAAGCCACTATGAGGACGTGCTGGTCGTTCGGGTGAACGAGCTGGTGCCCGAGTCGGTCTGGAGCCAGCGCTACGAGCAGATCAACGCCTTCGAAGCGCATCTCGCGGCGAACGGTACGCGCATCGTGAAGTTCTTCCTCCACATCAGTCGCTCCGAGCAGCGCGAACGCTTCCTCAAGCGCCTGGCTGACCCCGAGAAGCACTGGAAATGGTCGTCGGGCGACCTCGACGCGCGCGCGAAATGGGACGAGTTCCAGGTCGCCTACGCCGACGCGCTGGCGCGCTGCTCGACCGCCGCGGCGCCATGGTTCGTGATTCCGGCGGACCGAAAGTGGTACCGCGATCTCGCCGTGGCGGAGATCCTCGCCGAGACGGCCGCCTCGATGGATCCCCAGTGGCCCGACGTGGACGAGGACCTGTCGACGATCGTCGTGCCGGAGTGAAACGGAGGGCGTATCCATGCGCATGAAGAACCGATGGATCGGCGGCCTCGTCCTGGCGATCGCTGTCGTGCTCGGCGCGTGTGCGCCGCCTGGCCAGGGCGGAGGTTCATCCGACGAGCCCTCCGAGCCGCCACCGGCGGAAAGCACGGCTCCCGAGAGTGCAGCCCCGGAGAGCACGGCTCCCGAGCCGAGCGCCGAGGCCAGCCAGCCTGCCCCCTCCTACGACTACGACTACTGAGTGACGCCTTCAGCTGGCGTGCTGAACACAGGCGCGAGCCAGGGCGAGCACCGCGTCGATCTCGGCCTCGCCATGGTCGCTGCTGGCCGTCAGCTCGATCTTGGGCTCCTCCGCCACGAGCCTCCACACCGACTGCATCGAGTCGTCGTTCTCGTCGATCTGCGCGTCGGTCTGCAGGCGGAGCCCGCGGATGCTCGGCCATCGGTGCAGCTGGCCCCGCAGCGTCCACGC
>DATBRU010000150.1:0-7461 GCA_036560105.1 Candidatus Limnocylindria bacterium
CACCTACCTCGCCACCGGCTTATCGGATGCGACCGCCGAGGCCGATGCGGACGAGCAGCTGGAACCCGCGTGGATGACCCTGGCCGATGCCGTCGCCGCGTGCGACGACGGGCGGATCGCGGACGCCAAGACCATGGCGACCGTCGGCTGGCTCGCTCGCCGGCTCAGCCGCACGGGGCCTGCTCCCTAGGCGGCGTCGACGAGACGATCCAGCGCGCGCCGGTAGTCCTCGTTGTCGGGCTTCATCCTCACCGCGAGGCGAAGATGGATGCGGGCAGCTTGCAGGTCGCCAAGACGCGCACGCGACAGCCCGAGCCCGAAGTGCGCGTAGTGCGCGACCGGATCCGCCTCGACGATCGCGGCGAACCGCTCCGCCGCACGCTCGTGAGAGCCCTGGTTGAAGTAGGCCCGACCCAGCGCCTCCAGGATCGAGGCCTTGCCCGGCTCGAGCACCAGCGCACGCTCGAGGAGTACCGCCGCGGCACCGAAGTGCTGGTCGGCGAGCATGCGTGAACCTCGCTGGAAGAGGTCGTAGGCCGATTCGGGCGTGGACGCCATGCCCCAAGCCTAGCGGCGCAGGTCGATACGCTCCAGTCGTGGGGCTTCCGTGAGGCCCGGAATTCGGCCCCGCTTGGCGACCGGGCGGCCGTCGATCTCCTTCAGATCCCCGGTGAAGTCGATCGGGCTGGCCTTGCTGATGTAGCTGCCGACCGCGAAGGAGTCGATGGGCGCCTCGGCCTCACGGAAGACGGCGATTCGCTCCACGTCGATGCCGCCGCTGACGACGATCTTGACGTGCCGGTGCCCGGCGAGATCAAGGCGCGCGCGCACCTCCTTCACGAGCTCGGGCGTCACGCGCCCGCGCTCCGATGGAGTGTCCAGGCGAACGCCCCACAGGCGATCGCCGAGGGCATCAGCTACGCGCAGCGATTCCTCTGCCTCGTCCTTGAATGTGTCGACCAACACGATGCGCGGGACATCGGCGTCGATGTGCCGATCGAATGCCTCCGCTGCGCGGACCGTGTCGCCGAAGATGAGGACGAGGGCATGGGGCATGGTCCCGGTGGGCGCCAGCCCGGCCAGGCGCGCCCCGGCGGGCGTCGAGGCGCCGATGCAGCCGCCGACCACGCTCGCGTAGTCCATCTGGTCCGCGACGCTCGGGTGGACGTGCCGTGCGCCGAAGCCGATGACCGGAATCGGGCCGGCGGCGTCGACGATCCGTCGGGCGGCGCTCGCCCAGCCCGAGCACGACGCCATGATGCCGAGGATCGCCGTCTCGTACAGGCCGAACGACGAGTATCGGGCGTGGATTCGCATGACGACCTCCTTCGAGGCGAAGGTGTCGCCGTCATGAAGCGACTCGACGATCGGTTCGTCGGCACCGTTGACCTCGCTGAAGATCTCGCGAAGGTAGGCGAGCGCCTCCTCGGCGCCGCAGAGGATCCCCTCGCCGCGCGAGAAGATCTCCATCGTCACGACCGGGTCGAGGCCCTCGGCGGCAAGGATCGTGCGAGCGCGGTCGAAATAGACGTCGGCGGTCTCGCCCGAGAGGACGTCGGCGGCGGTCGGGAAGTGCGGCATCGGCCGATCAGCCGTCATGGCCGAGCAGTGTACGACGCGCGACGCCGGAACACGGTGATCGCGATGGCGGCGAGGGCGACAACGAGCAGGACCAGGCTCGTGAGGCGGACGATCCCGGTTGTCTCGGCCGAATCGAGGACACGCTGCGCCGCTTCGATGTTCACCATCGCACCGCGAAGGTCTCCCTCGGCGAACAGGCCGTTGGCCATGTTGAGGTACGTGACCGGATCGGTGGCCCCGATGAGCCCGAGCCGTGCCAGCAGGGACCGCGGTTCGTTCACCTGCTCGGCGGTGGCCGCATAGGCGTCGACCACGATCCGCTCCGCGTCGAGCTCCTCGACCGCTTCCGGTCCGCCGCCATAGGCGCGATAGGCCTGCGGAAGCCGCTCGGGACGCGAGAGGCCAACGCGCTCCATGTCGGCCACGAGCGCATCGCGATCGATCAGCCAATCGGCCGCAGCGTCGATGTCCGGCATCGCCTCGTCGAACCGCCACGCGCCCATGGCCGCGCGCACCGGATCGGGCGCTCCCCAGCCCTGCGCCGCCTCGATGAGCTCATCGAACGCGTCGCGGGCAGCCTGGCGGTCAGGGAGGAGCGCGACGTCATCGGCGTTCAACACGAGCTCCGCGAACCGATCGGCGAAGTCGACATCGGCGACCGCGCCGAGCTGATCGAGGAAGGAGCGGCTGGTCAGGGGCTCCTGGGGGCTCGCGGAGAAGGGGGTCTCACCGCCGGCTCCGTCGTAGGCGCCGATCGACGCGGTCGTGCGGGTCAGCACATCGCGGAGCGCGTCGTCCCCGACCTCGTCCCGGATCTCCTCGATCAGCGCCCAGGACGCGGCATACGCGTAGGAGGCCTGCGCCGGATCGGTCGAGGCACCCCACGCGTCGAGCTGGATCGCGTCGGCCGACCGTTCCTCGGCCTCGACGGCCGGATCGTACGGCGGCTCGATCTCGAGCTCCTCGGCGGCCCGGGCCGCGAGGTCGCTCGCCATTCCCTCGCCGATCCAGCGCGCCTCGATGAGCGAGGTATCCAGCCAGACGTGCGCCAGCTGGTGGACGATCGTGAACGGGGGCTGATCGTGGGCGACGGTGATCTCCGAGCGCCGCGTGACGGGCTCGCCGAAGCCGGTCGTGTCGGTCGGGGCTCCCTCGGTGATGATGAGCTGGCCGATGAGCGGATACGGCAGCCCGATCTCCCGCTCGAGGACCGGGAGCGCCTCGGTCACGAGGTCGCGAGTCGCCTCTCCCCACTCGGGATCGTCGCCGAACGCGCGCACGACCACGTCGGCCGTTCCGCCCTGCAACGGAACGGTCATCTCGAAGGTGATGTAGTCCGCCGGGCCAAGGGCCGTCACGACGGCCAGCCAGGCGTCGGGGTCGTCGATGGGGCCGCTGGTGAGCGTGCCGTCTGCGGCCTCGGTCAGCCCGTCGCCGTCGACGCGGATCTCGAACCCGGCCGGGATCTTGACCTCGACCTCGCTCGCGGTCCCGAACCCCCAGGCGGGGAAGGCGACCAGGGAAGGTCCGACCCGGACCTCCCGGCTGGCTCCGTCGACGAGCCGGTAGTCGAGCTCGACCGCTGCCGTCTGCTCGTATCGCAGGCCCTCACGGAGGGCGATGGTGGCGACGTTCACGCCGGACTCGTCGTCGACCGAGACCTCGAGCTCGCCCTCCTCGTCCCGCGCGGTCACGTTCGTCGCACCGTCATGAATCGCGAGCCGGAGCTCCTCGAAGATGCTGAACTGGCCCTCGGGGTCGGGTGTCGTGTTCGTGAATTCGAGGTCCACGGCCACCGCGACGACACGGTCATCGGGCAGGACGTCGTAGGTGGCCATGCTCTCGAGCGTGTACTCGGCCGCAAGGACGGGCCGGACGCCCCCGAAGGATCCGATGAGGCCGAGGACCATGCCAACGGCCAAGATCACCCCGACGCGCCGGGACCGTGCCGTCATGCGCGACCCAGGATTCGGGCGATCAGTCCACGTCGCCGAGTCCGGAGCGGCAGGGGCTCCCATGCGGGCATCGTGGCCTCGACGTCGGGGCCGTACTCGTCGAGGAGCGCGACGTTGCGCCCGGTTCGGCCCGACCAGTCGGGAAGCTCGGCACGGTCAGCGACCGCGGCAGCGGTCTCGTCGAGAAGCCGGTCCGCGACGATCGCGAGCCGAGCCAGGCCTCGGCCCAGCTCCGCTCGATCGAGCGAGGCGGTGGGAAGCTCGGTCATGAGCATCGGGCGGTCGTCGTCCGTCAGGGCGAACTTCACGAACGCATAGTCGAAGTTCGCCCGGAGCATGCGCGCGTACACGCGCTTCGGGATCTCCATCGCCTCGAGGCCGTAGTAGGCCCATAGCGAGCAGCCGACGCCGGAGACCCAGGCCACGGTGACGCGAAGGTCGAAGCGCCGGTGTCCGTCGAGCAGAACGTCACGGCTGAGGGAAGAGCGGCCGGGGTCGTCAGCCGAGCCGACCACCTCGAGACCGAGCTCCGCGAGCAGCCGATCGATCTGCGGCGCCTCCTCGATCACGAGGCCGCGGACGCCGCGAACACGGTGCGGCCGGATGGGACCTCGCGGCTCGCCCCGAAATCGCGCTCGACCACGCCCGGATCGATCCGGCAGTTGCGCCCGATGACGACGCCACTCGGCACGCGCGCGCGCTTGCCGATCAGGGTGATCCCGGCGTACAGCCGCTCGGGCTCATCCGCGTTCGGGGTCAGGTCATCCCCGATTCCGACCGTCGCACCGGCGCCGATCCACGCTTCCTTGTCGATGATGGAGCGGTCGATGGTCGCCGACTCCCCGATCACCGCGTCGAACATGACAATCGAGTCGCGGACCGTGGCCCCGGCCGCGACCCGCACCCCCGGCGACAGGACGCTGCGCTCGACGGTGCCTTCGATCACGCATCCGTGGCTGATCATCGAGCGAACGACTCGAGACTCGGGGCCGAGTCGTGCCGGAGGTCGCTCCTCGGACCTGGTGTAGATGAGCCAGCCGCGGTCGTTGAGCTCGATCCCCGGATCGTCGCTGAGCAGGTCGAGACTCGTCGCCCAGTAGCTCTCGACGGTGCCGACATCCTGCCAGTAGCCGCCGAACTCGAAGGCAAAGACGCGGCGGTCGTGCTCGACCATCCAGGGCAGCAGGTCACGTCCGAAGTCCACGCGGTCCGGGCTGAGCAGATCACGCATGAGCGGCCAGCTGAAGACGTAGACCCCCATGCTGACGAGGTTGCTCGGCGGGTCCTCCGGCTTCTCCACGAACGCCGTCACGCGGCCCTCGTCATCAACGTCGAGAATGCCGAACCGGTGCGCCTCCTCGATGGGCACTGTCCGGACGGCGCAGGTGACCTCGGCCCCGGTCTCCCGGTGCCGGGCAATGAACGGCCGGTAGTCCATCTTGTAGATGTGGTCGCCGGCGAGGACGAGCACGAGCTCGGGGTCCCGGTCGTCGATGAAGTCGAGATTGCGCAGCACCGCGTCGGCCGTCCCGCGGTACCAGTCGTGGGCCCTTCCGCGGCCGATGAAGGGCTGGAGCAGCGCGACGCCCCCGCGGCTGCGGTCGAGGTCCCACGGGCGTCCCACGCCGATGTGGTCGATCAGCGAGCGCGGGGCGTACTGGGTCAGGATCCCGACGTCCGTGAGGCCCGAGTTCACGGCGTTCGACAGCGCGAAGTCGATGATCCGGTACTTGCCACCGAACGGCACGCCCGGCTTGGCGCGCACCTGCGAGAGGATGCTCAGGCGCTCACCTTCGCCCCCGGCAAGGATGAGGGTCAGGACGGAAGCCGACACGTGGCGATTCTAAGGCGCGGCAGCGGACCGGCGCGTCAGCCGTCGCCGCCTCCGCCGCCGCCGCCGCCACCGCCGCCTCCGCCGCCACCGCCGCCGCCGCCACCGCCGCGGCCGCCGCCGTCGCCCTCTTCGCCCGGGGATGCGCTGGGATCAGGTTCCCCGCTCGGATCGGGTGATTCGCTCGGGCGCGCGACGCGCTCGCCACAGACCGATGGGAAGCCCGATTCACCGTACATCGGCGCGATCTGGAATCTGACGTCGAGATCGTCCTGGTAGTCGGCAGGATCCCCGCTGGCGCCCGTCTCCCCGTTGACGACACGGTCGGACCAGGTGTCCGCGGCGATGATCCAGTTGTCGGGCCGGTTCGGCTCGGCCTGGGCGACGTACGCCTCGAGGTCCAGGCAGCCCCCGCGATGGACGTTGTCGAGGAACGGAACCGTGCCCTCGAGGAAGGGCAGCGTGATGATGCGCCCGCAGTTACCGGTCGCCGCGAGGCCGCTCCAGCGGCAGACCTGGGCGTTCACGATACCGTCCGGCTGGTCGAAGCTCGTCTGGGCCACCGGGGTCTGGTCGTTCCAGTCCCACGGGTTGTTGAGCGCGAGATCCATGAACTCGTGCCACAGGAAGAGCGGACCGTCAGCGCTGAAGAGACCGCCGGAGATCTCGTTCGACATCGGCTCCTGGTTGTTGTTTCCCATCCATACGCCGGTCGTGAGGCTGTTCGGGATGTACCCGAAGCCGGAGACGTCGCGGAAGTCGTTGGTCGTTCCCGTCTTGAAGCCGGCCGGTCGGCGCTGGCCATCTGGTGTCAGGAGCTGTGCGCGCCTGCCCCACAGGAGGTTGCGCTCCGGATCGGTGTTGCCCTCGAGAATGTAGTGCGTCAGGTACGCCTCGGCCGGCGTCATCGGCTCCGTGACGGCCGGCCCGTTGTCCTCGCGGCTGTACACCACGCGGTTGTCCCGGTTGCGGATCTCGAGGATCGTCGTGTTCTGATGCAGCTCGCCCTCGTTGGCAAACGCGGAGTAGGCCTGGGTCATGTTCGTCAGGTTGACCGGGATCGAGCCGAGGGCGAGTGTGAGGCCCGGATCCTCGCCCATGATGTAGTCGGCGCTGGCGATGCCGAGCGACTCCGCGAAGTTGGCGGTCTCCTGCGACCCGGCGAGATACTGCATCTGGACCGAGGGGATGTTCATGCTGTAGCGCAGGGCATCGATGGCCAGAACGGGCCCGTGCTCCTTGATGTCGGCGTTCGTCGGTCGATAGGTCGTGTCGGCGGTGAGGCCGAACTCGGTCATCGCGTCGACGAACATCGTCGAGACCGTCGCATCGCGGGACTTGAAGGCGGAGGAGTACGTGATCGGCTTGAAAGCGGAGCCGGGTTGGCGCGTCCCGAGACCGGCGACGTCGAACTGGCCCTGAACCCGCGGATCCTCGCGGTTGTAGTAGTCGACGCTGCCGACGTAGGCGACGATCTCCCCGGTGCTCGAGTCGATCGCCACGAGGGCCCCGTTGTTCACGTTGAAGCCGCCGAGCGTCTCGACCCACTCCGCGACGAGGCGCTTCGCCTCCTGCTGGAGCGGATAGTCGAGGGTCGTCGTGATGCGATACCCGCCGATGCGCACGGCCGCTTCGGGGTCCTCGACGCCGAGGGACGCCAGGATCCGCGCGGCCTCATCACGAACGCGGAAGCCGAACTGTGGCTCGCGCAGCACGCTCGTCAGCCGGCTCGGGTTCATCTCGGTCCAGGTCGTGTCTCGTGCCGCCCGTCCGTCGGCGAGGGTGATGTAGCCCTCTTCCTCCATGGCGCCGATCACGAGATTGCGCTCGCGGATCGCATCGGCCGCGGCCTCTTCGCTCCCGGGCTCCCCGTTCGGATTCTGGTAGGGGTCGAGGAACGAGGGCGCCTGCGGCAACGCGGCAAGGAACGCGGCCTGGGCGATCGTCATCTGAGAGAGGTCGGTGAGCCCGAAGTAGTTCGCGGCCGCGGCCTTGATGCCGTATGAGCCGTTCCCGTAGAAGATGAGGTTGAGGTACGTCTCGAGAATCAGCTCCTTGCCCGCGCGCCCCGGATACGCCGAGGTGACCTGCATG
>DATBRU010000151.1:0-3191 GCA_036560105.1 Candidatus Limnocylindria bacterium
CGGCGCGAAGCCGATCACCGACCGCCGCGCGGTCGCCGAGGCGACGCTGCGGATGCGCCCCGACGTGCTGGCCACCCTCCTCGACGCCGGAGGTCCCAAAGGCGAGATCCTGACCGTCTCGCGGCTGGCGGGTGTCGCGGCAGCCAAGCGCACGGCTGAGCTCATCCCGCTGGCCCATCCGCTCCCCCTGGACGTGGTCGAGGTCGAGCCGCTCGTGGATCGCGAGGCGGGGACGCTCACTCTGCGGGCCGAGGTCCGGGCCACGGCCCGCACCGGGGTCGAGATGGAGGCGCTCACCGCAGCGGCGATCGCCGCGCTCACCGTGTACGACATGGGCAAGGCCCTCCAGCGCGACATCGTCGTCGAGCGCGTGCGCCTGCTCGAGAAGTCGGGCGGCCGGAGCGGCGATTATCGCGCGGACGAAAGCTGACCGATGAGTGCGGCACCAGTTCCCGAGGCGGTGGTGGTGGTCGTCTCGACCCGCGCCGCAGCGGGCACGCGACCCGACACCACAGGCCCTGATCTCATCAACCGGCTGAAGGCGGCCGGCTGGGACGTCGTCCGCGAGCCGCGCGTCGTCCCCGATGACGAGACCCGGCTCGTGACCCTGCTGCGCGAGCTGGCTGGACGCTATCGGCTGATCGTCACCACCGGCGGGACCGGGCTGACGCCGACTGATCGAACGCCGGAGGCCACCATCAAGGCGGGCGACCGCCAGGTCCCCGGGATCGCCGAGATGATCCGGGCGGCTGGACTGGCCACCACGCCGCTGGCCGCCCTGTCACGAGGCATGGTCGTGACCCGCGGCCAGGCGCTCATCGTCAACCTGCCGGGATCTCCACGCGGGGCCGCCCAGTCGCTCGAGGCTGCGATCCCGGTCCTTCGTCACGCCGTGGATCAACTGGGAGGCGGAGACCACCATGGCTGAGGCCGCGGGCATCCCGGGCTTTGCCGGAGCGGTGATCGGCCCGTCCGACGACGCGTACGACGCCCTTCGCGAGGTGTGGAACGCGATGGTCGACCACCGCCCGGCGCTGATCGCCCAGGCGTCGAGCGCGTCAGATGTCGCGGCCGCGATTCGCTTCGCCCGCCAGCACGACCTCGACATCGGCGTGAAGTGCGGCGGGCACAGCGTGCTTGGGCTGTCCGTGCCCGACGGCGGGCTGATGATCGACCTGACCCCCGTGAGCGGCGTCCAGGTCGACGCCGAGCGGCGCCGTGCCCGGGTGCAGGGTGGAGCCCTGCTCCGTTATCTCGACCAGGCCTCGCTGACCCACGGTCTGGCCACGACCGCTGGCAACGTCTCGCACACCGGTGTCGGCGGCCTGACGCTCGGCGGCGGCATGGGCTGGCTGGCACGTCGGTGTGGGCTTGCCTGCGACAACGTCGAGCGCTTTGAGGTCGTGACCGCCGAAGGCGACCTCGTCCAGGCCACCAGCTCCGAGCATGACGACCTGTTCTGGGGCCTCCGCGGCGGGGGCGGCAACTTCGGGGTCGTCACCGAGTTCGAGTTTCGGCTCCACCCGGTCGAGAACCAGGCCCTGGCCGTCGACCTCATGTTTGAACCGGACGTTGCCGTCGAGCCCATGCGGCGCTGGCGCGACCTGCTTCCCGACGCTCCCCGCGAGGCGACACTGACCGCCGACGCGGTGACCGTCGATGGGCGACCCATCGTCGCCATCGGATTCGTCTGGGTTGGGGATCAGGATCGTGCGCGCGCGTATCTGAAGACGATGCGAAGCATCGGATCCCCGCGCAGTGAATCGGTGCAGGAGATGAGCTACCTCGACCTCCAGCGCATCGCCGACGACCGACATCATCACGGCATGCGTCGGTATGCCGCCGGTCATTACCTCGCCGAGTTCCCGGACGCGGCGATCGATGCGTTCCTGACGCGTGGCACGTCACCCGGTGACCCGGTCGACTGGAGCATGGTTGCGGGTGGGGGATTCCAGGCCTATGGCGGCGCCATTGGCGAGGTCTCCAACGACGACTCCGCGTTCAGCCACCGGGATGCCCTCATCGAGTTCTTCGGCGGCCAGACCTGGGTTGATCCGGCCGAGGACGATTGGCGAATGGCCTCCGCACGAGCATTTGGCGCCGGGCTCGCGCCATTCTCGAGCGGTGTCTACGTGAACTCCCTCTTCGATCAGAGCTCGTTCGGACTACTGCGCGCGTACGGAGAGGCGAAGCTGGCCCGCCTTGCCTCGCTGAAGCACCGCTGGGACCCGGAGAACGTGTTCCACCTGAACCAGAACATCGCCCCGCGCCCCGAATAGCCGGCGATCTGCGGACCGGAGACTGAAGTTCTGAGGCGCCTCCGACCCCACATCGGCGAGATGCCTTCCCGGACGGGACCATCGCGCGCTCGGGCTGCGGTAGACCGTCGACGGGGAAGAATGACAAGTCAGAGCGATCGGTAAACCCATACCAAGTGAACGGCATCGGAAGGACCGGTGTCGGCAACACTGGTGATGGATGGATATCGACCTCGTGATTCAAGCCCAGCACGGTGACCGCAGTGCGTTCGCCCTGCTGGCCGCCGGGATCGCCGATCGGTACCTGGCCGTGGCGCGCAAGATCTTGCGTGATCACGATCTTGCCGATGACGCGACGCAGCAGGCGCTGCTGAGCATCTGGCAGGACCTCCCGCAGCTCCGCGATCCGGCCCGCTTCGAGGCCTGGTCGTATCGGCTTCTCGTGCACGCCTGCTATGCCGAAGGCCGGAAGGAACGACGCTGGGCACCGAATCTCCGGCTCCTGCCGGGGGACGAACCGATCATGGACCACGACCTGAGCTCGGTCGTCGATCGGGACCAGCTCGAGAGCGGATTCCGCCGTTTGTCAGTCGATCACCGTGCCGTGGTGGTCTTCCACCACTACCTGGGCCTACCGCTCGACCGCGTTGCCGAGATCCTTGGCATTCCGGTCGGGACGGCCCACTCTCGGCTTCACCACGCGATGCGTGGGCTGCGTGCGGCGCTCGATGCCGACGCGCGGCCCCCCGTCCGAGAAGTTGCCCGATGAGCACCGATCGCGACACCACACGCATCGTCCTGTCGTGGCTCCGCGTCGACGAGCGCGTCTCGGCGGATCGGCTCCTCGAAGAGGTGCTCACTGCGGTGGACACGACCCCACAGCGCCAGCCGTCGTGGCTGGCGCGGAGGACGCCCACCGTGAACAAGGTCATC
>DATBRU010000152.1:0-2734 GCA_036560105.1 Candidatus Limnocylindria bacterium
GGCGTTGGCGCAACCGTGGCAGTCGGCGCCACCGATGGGCTCGGCGTGGCCGGCGTGCCGAAGCCGCCGCCGTTGCCGAGCAGGTAGAACGATCCAGCGACGGCGGCAACGACCAGCACGGCCGCGCCCGCGATCTTCATGGCAGGGTTCATGGTTGGCAGCCTCCACGGGACCAGTGGGCCCCGTTCCTGGGGAGTCGTTTCAATCCGGGCGAGGGCGTCGGAGACAGCGCGATCCGGGGCGATGGTCGGGCCGTCTTCCAGCCACGACCGAGCGGCGCGTTCGAGTGATCGATCGTCTGTCATGCCAGGCGTCCTTCCCGGGCGATGGCGTCCGCCGAAGCCGTGAGAGCCTGGCGGAGCTTGGCAATGGCGTAGTGGAGTCGCGATCGGGCCGTGCCCGCGGGGATGCCGAGAACGTCGGCCACCTCCACGAGCGGCAGGCCGACGTAGTGGTGCAACACGAACACCGCGCGCTGCTCGACGGTGAGACTCCGGAACGCCCGCTCCAGCTCGTCGCGATCGGCGACCGATGAACTGGTGTCGGGCACGCCCGGGTGGTCATTCGGCAGGACGGTGACGAAGGTCGGACGCTTCGAGCGAGCTCGGTTGAACTCGTCATAGCAGGCGTGAACCAGGATCCGGTGGATCCAGGCCTCGAAGCGGTCGGGATCACGCAGCTTGGGCAGCCGGCGCCAGGCGAGCACGAGGGCGTTCTGCAGCGCGTCCTCGGCGAGCGTCGAGTCGCGCAGGATCCGAAAGGCGACCGCGTAGAGCGAGTCACTGACCTGGTGCACCAGGACGGCGAACGCCTCACGATCGGCCCGACGGGCCTGCTCGACCAACTCTCGGTCCACCTGGACCTCCGGTGTCAACGCAGCCGAAGTGGCCGCGTACTACCCACTATGACGGGGGCGTGGAGGCCGAACGTTCAGCTGGGCGAGGCCGTGATGCGATCGGTGATGAAGGTGCGCCTCGCGCTAGGCGCTGAACACCTCTTGACCCTCGACGAAGGTCTGGCGCACCGTCGCCTCGCCGATCGGCCCGGCATCGGGGTCGCGCAGGTCCCGGTTGAGCACGACGAGATCCGCGAGCTTGCCCACTTCGATGGTGCCGGTGGTGGCGTCGAGGTGGTTGACGTAGGCGCTGCCGATCGTGAAGGCGCGGAGTGCTTCGTCGAGCGTGAGCCGCTCCTCGGGGATGAACGGCGCCACCTCACGCGTGTCCGGGGCGATGCGCGTCACCGCTACCTCGATCTCGAGCAGCGGGTTCGGCGTGCTGACGGTCCAGTCGCTGCCGCCGGCGAGCGTGGCGCCCGTGCGCAGCAGGCTGGCGAACGGATACTGCCAGCGGACACGGTCCGGCCCCAGAAGGGGAATGCGCAGCATCTGCATCTGATCGTCATCCGACGCCCAGAACGGTTGGATGTTGGCCACGACGCCGAGGCCCCCGAACCGGGCGACGTCGGCCGGATGGACGACCTCGACGTGGGCGATGTGGTGTCGCCGATCGGTCGCGCCGTTGGCCTCCACGGCGCCCTCGACGGCATCGAGCGCCAGCCGGATGGCTCCGTCGCCAATGGCATGGAAGTGGGCCTGGAAGCCTCGCCGGTCGAGCTCGACCACGGCTTCGAGCAGGAGGTCGGCATCGATGAACGGGGCGCCGGCTTCGGTGCCCAAGCTGCCGTCCTCATCGACGTACGGCGACGTCATGTAGGCGGTCCTCGACTCGAGGATGCCGTCGAGCACCAGCTTGACGCTGTCCGCCCGCAGCCGTCCGACTACCGCCTCCTCGCGCAGCCGCTCGAAGGAGTCGATCTGCTCCAACCCTCCCTCCCGGCGCCACCGGTGCGCCGCTACGACGCGTGCAGTGAGCCAGCCGGCCTCGGCGGCCTCGCGGTACACGGCCAACGCATCGGCCTCGACGCTGGCGTCCTGCCAGGCGGTGATCCCCAGTGCGTGGAGCTGGCCCTGGGCCACGCGCAGTCCGGCGAGCAGGTCGGAGTGCGTGAGCTTGGGCAGGAGCCGATCAACGAGGCCCATTGCGCCATCGTGCAGGGTGCCGGTCGGCTCGCCCTCAGCATCGCGCACGATCCGGCCATCCGCCGGATCCGGGGTCGCGCGATTGACTCCGGCGGCGGCGAGGGCGCGCGAGTTGGCCCAGGCGACATGACCGTCTTCGCTGTACAGGAAGACCGGACGGTCGGGAACAATGGCATCGAGCAGCCTGCGGTCCGGCTCACCCCCACGAAACGCCGGAAGCGACCACCCGGCACCGGCCACCCACTCGCGGTCGGGATGCGCGTTCGCGAACGCCGCGACAGCGTCGAGATACGCGGACGCGTGGCCCAGGTCATGGAGATCGCAGCTCCAGGAGAGCAGGCCGCCGTCGATCGGATGGATGTGGGCGTCCTGGAATCCCGGAACGATCGTCTCCCCGTCCAAATCGATCACCCGCGTTCGACGGCTGATCAGTCGGCGCACATCCGCCGTGCTTCCGACTTCCACGATCCGCCCACCCCTCACCGCCACCGCGTCGGCCCGCGCTGAGCCGTCGACCATCGTCTCGACCCTCGCCCCCAGGAACACCAGGTCAATTCGGTCACGCGAGCTCATCGGATCCGATCCTAGAGCGTGGGCGGCCCACGAGGCTCTCGGATCGTCGCGACCGTCAAGCTGTCACGAACAGGCGCGACGATCCGGGCATGGATCAACAGCCGCACCTGGTCAGCGTCA
>DATBRU010000153.1:0-40873 GCA_036560105.1 Candidatus Limnocylindria bacterium
GCCGCGCTCGACGAACCGGACGCCACCGCGCTGCGTGGCCTCGGGCGGCATCGGCTGCGCGGGATCAACGACCGCCAGGAGCTGTTCCAGGTGCTGGGCGACGGGCTCGAGCATGACTTTCCGGCCCTGCGCCTCGATCACGGCCCGACTGCCTGACACAAACGCGTCGCCTGGGCGACACCGTGAGCCAGCCGATGCGACACCGATCCATTGTCCGCATTGACGTTTGTCGGGTCGGCTGCGTGATCGGCCTGGCGAGCGCTCCGGGCGCACGATCGGGTTTGTCAGCACACCAGCGTGACGAGCGAGCAGGAGGCCGAGATGAACAGCTACACCAGCCACAGCGTTTCGAACGCCCGCCACCAGGAGCACCTTGCGCGAGCCGAGCACTCCCGCGCCATGAAGGAAGCTCGCAAGGCTTCGCTCGCCAGCTTCGAGTCGAACCCCGCGATCCATCGCCCGGCGCTGAGCTGGCTGCGCGAGACCGCCGCCGGCGTGGCTGCGCGATTCTCGACGCGACAGGGCACCCAGCCCAGCCACTGAACCCCCGGCCCTTGCATCGCTGCCCCGGTTGCAGCGAGCCCTCCGCCGGTCAGGTCGCCGTCGCAGGCTCCGGCCTGCGGCGGAGGCCTTGCGTGATGGCCTCGACCTCGCGTGACGTGACCCCGAACCGTCGCAGCGTGTAGCGCGCCATCTGGACCGCAACCTCCTGCTCGCCCTCCACCGTCTGGGTGGCGCCGGCATCCATCAGCCGCCTGGCCTCCTCCGGCGTCTCGGCTCGCGCAACGATCTCGATGCGTGGGTTGGCACGGCGAGCGAACTCGACCGCGAATTCGGCGGCGGGCGGGTCGTAGGCGACGAAGACCAGCACGCGGGCCCGGGCCACTCCGGCGTGCCGCAGAAGCTCCGCATCGCCGATGTCGCCGTACAGCGCCTGGTACCCACGCTCACGAAGCGCCTCGACCGTCCGCCGGTGCTCCTCGATCACCACGAAGCCGAACCCGCGGGACTCGAGGGCGCGGGCGACCGTCCGGCCGACTCGGCCCCACCCGCAGATCACGGCGTGGCCGTGCATTGGCTCGTCGGTGGGTGTCGGACGTGCCAGGATCCCGCCGCCGCGCTCGATGCGCGTCCTGATCGCCGGACGAGCCTTGATCCACACGTCGACCCGATCGATGGCGCCGAAGAGGAACGGGTTGAGCGTGATCGACCCGATGGCGCCGGCCACCACGAGCTGGAATGCCTCCACCGGCAGAAGGCCCAGCGCGACGCCCGCGGTGGCGAGGATGAAGCTGAACTCGCCGATCTGGGCCAGCCCTGCACCCACGGTCAGTCCCGTCCGCACGGGATATCCCAGCACGCCCACGATGCCGATGGCCGCGAGGGCCTTGCCGACGACCACGAGCGCAAGCACCGCGATGACGGGGAGGGGGTTCGCCAGCAGGTACGCGGGGTCAAGCAGCATCCCCACGGAGACGAAGAAGAGGACGGCGAACGCGTCGCGCAGCGGCAGCGCATCGGACGCGGCCTTGTGCGACAGATCGGTCTCGCCGACAACGGCTCCGGCCAGGAAGGCGCCGAGCGCAAGCGAGACGCCGAACACGGTGCTCGACAGGAAGGCGATCCCGAGCGCGACGGCGAGGACGCCGAGGGTGAACAGTTCCTGCGAGCCCTCGCGCGCCACCTGGAGCAGCAGCCAGGGAACCACGCGGGCGCCGACGACGATCATGAGGATCGCCAGTGCGGCCGCCTTCAGGAGCGCCTCGCCGACCGCGAGGATGGCATCACCACCGCCCGCGCCGGTACCGAGCGCAAACACCGCAAAGCTCGGGAGGAGCACCAGGACGAGCACGGTGAACAGGTCCTCGACGATCAACCATCCCACGGCGACCCGGCCGTGGATCGTGTCGAGCGCGTTGCGGGCGATCAGGGCGCGCAGGAGGACGACGGTCGACGCCACCGACAGCGACAGGCCCAGCACGACACCGGCGGCCCACCCCCACCCGAGCACCATGGCGAGACCGATGCCGAGGCTCGTTGCCACCGCGATCTGAACCATCGCGCCAGGCAGGGCAATGCCTCGCACGGCAAGCAGGTCCCGGAAGCTGAAGTGGATGCCGACGCCGAACATGAGGAGGATGACGCCGATCTCGGCGAGCTCGGTCGCAAGCTCCTGGTCGGCGAACAACCCTGGTGTGAAGGGCCCGAGCGCGACGCCGGCAAGGACGTAGCCGACGATCGATGGCAGGCCGATGCGTCGCGCGAGCAGGCCGGCGAGGAACGCCGCGCTCAACCCAAGCGCAATGGTGGTGATCAGCTCGCCGCCGTGCTCCAAGGCGCGTCCTCTCGGGCGTGGGGCTGGACCGCTCGGCGGACCGCCGCGTCTGGATCGGTGGGTGATGGGCTGGTCGGGGCGAGAGGACTCGAACCTCCGACCTCGTCGTCCCGAACGACGCGCGCTACCTACTGCGCCACGCCCCGACCGGAGGACGGCCATCGTAGCAGGGCGGGAATGACGGGTCCACACGACCCGATCTGACACGAGGGGCGGGCGCCCCTACACTCGCGCCGATGCGCCCCCGCCTCCTCGACCGCACCGATGCTTTGCTCGTCGCCTGGACACTGGGCGTCAAGGTCGCCGTGCTCGCCATCGGCGTGCTTGCCCTCTGGGCCGTGAATGGCTCAATCCCTCCCTTGCTCGAGCCGTGGCATCGATGGGACGCACCGCATTACACCGACGTGGCGATCTGGGGCTACCGCGCCAGCGACCCGGGCAACCTCACCTACCCGGGCTATGCGCAGGACTTTCCCGGTGACCTGGGCCTGTACATCGTCTTCTTCCCGCTCTTTCCGTGGCTCACCTCGGCCGTCCTGGCGGTCGTCCGCGATCCGGTCGTCGCCGCCTTCATCGTCTCGACCGTCGCGTCGCTGTTCGTTGCGCCGATGCTCTATCGCCTCGTCAGCGCCGACCTCGGCCCCAGCGTGGGCATCAAGGCGGCGGCGTTCCTGCTCGTCTTTCCGACCGCGTACTTCCTCCACATCGGCTACACGGAATCGCTGTTCCTGGCGCTCGCCTTCGGCTCGATGTGGCTGGCGCGCACGAACCGATGGTGGGCGGCGGGACTCGTCGCGGCGTTCGCGGCCCTGACGCGCGCCAACGGGCTGATCCTGGTGCCGACCCTGGCCGTCGAGGCCTGGCTCCAGTGGCGCCAGCATCGGCAGCTGAGGGTCGAATGGCTGGCGATCGGCGGCGCGGGCGTCGGCTTCGCGATCTACCTGTGGCTCAACTGGAGCGTGTACGGCGACCCGTTCATGTTCAGCGAGATCCAGCGCTCGCACTGGTTCAAGGACCTCTCACCTCCGTGGGAGGGGATCGCGGGGATCATCGGCTGGACGGACGAACCAAAGGCGGACACCGCGTTCATGCTCGGATGGATGGAGCTGCTGTTCACCGGGCTCGGCGCGGTCGCCGCGATTGCCACGGCGCTGTGGTTGCGGGCGAGCTGGGGCGTCTGGATGATCGGGAACTGGCTGCTCATCGTGGGGACCGGATTCGTGATGAGCGTGCCGCGCTACAGCCTGGTCCTGTTCGGGCTCTTTGCCTGGTCCGCGCTCCTCGCGGAGCGCTGGCGATGGGCCGGATGGCTGCTGGGTGCCGCATCCGCCGCGTCAATGGCGTATTTCACGTGGCGCTTCGCGACCGGCGTGTGGGCCTTCTGACCCAGCGCAACGGCATGCGGGCAACGGCATGCGGGCAACGAAATGCCCCGAAGGAACCGCGGCGACCGTTGAGGTGATCTCGGATCGGCCAACTGCCCCTTCGGGACGAGGCGATCATGCCAGCCATGGACGCCGCGAATCAAGCCCGGTTGTCCACGAAGTCCGATACGATCGACCGAGTTATCCACATGCCGCGCAGCCAGAGAGTCGATTCCGATGATCCGCATCGCCGCCCGCCTGCCCATCTTCCTGGTCCTCGTCGGCGCCGCGCTCCTGGCCGTTCCGATCGGCCCCGCGCGTGCCGCCACCCACGAGGTGACGATCGCTGACTTCGCCTTCGCACCGCAGGAGCTGACGATCACGGCGGGCGACACGGTGACCTGGACGAACGAGGACGCGATGGTCCATACCGCGACGAGCGTGAACGGCGCCTTCGACTCCGGTGACCTGGCCCAGGGCGCCTCGTACAGCCTGACCTTCAGCACGCCGGGCACCTTCGACTACCTGTGCACGCCGCACCCGAGCATGACCGGTCGCATCGTGGTGCTCGCGGCGCCGACGCCGACGGCCGCTCCATCCGGGGAGCTCCCGAACGTCGCGCTCACCGGCGACAACACCGGCCCACCCCTACGAGCCATCGGTGGCGTGCTGCTCGTGGCGAGTGCCCTGCTCGTTGCCCGCGAAGGCGCCCTCAGCGGATCCCTGTGTCGTAGGCGAGCGTCACGGTGGCCGGCTCGGAGCCGATGACGGTCACGACCGTCGGCTCCGGCAGACCGAACAGGCCGTCGACCGCCCCGCCGCTGATGATGTAGTCGCCCGGCGGGAGCTCGAACCGGACGATGCCCTCGTCATCGGACGTGCCCTCGGCAACGAGGATGTCTCGGCCATCGCCGGGCTGCACGAAGATTCGGGCGTCCGCCACCGGACGTGGAGCACATGCCGGATCTGGCTCCTCGCTCTCGACCGGGCACACGGGACCCGCCACGACGGTGACTTCAAGTGCGCCGCTTCCGCCGGTGGGCGGCGACGCGGAGGGCGTGCAACCACAGACGACGAGTGCGAGGGTTAGCAAGACGGGTCCGCGCATGCCCGCCGGACGCCCCGACAGGGCCCGAAGTTCCCGCCGGCGGATCAGGAGACCGATCTCATCGCGCGACTCGACTCGATGTAGCCGTCCGGGCGGACGAGCCAGACGCGGTCCGGTCCGTACGTCGTGGCCGGGCCGATGACGACCGTGTCGACCCCGTCATACGCGGAAGCGGCGGCACCGAGGGTGACCTGGGCCCAGCCATGGCCGAGCCGCTCGTGGAGCCGTGAGCCGTCGGGAAGTCGCACGTCCGGCGCCACAGAACCGTGCCGTGGAAGGTGCGGCTCGCTCGGCCCCGGGACGGCGGTGGCGTAGCGCGCCGGCTCGGCGAGCCGACCCGAGTTCACGCGAGACTGGAACCACCCGCTGCGCGGCGCCAAGCGCAGGACGAGTCCGCGCCACGCCCGCTCGAGCGGCCCATGGGGCGCCATGAAGCGCATGGTGGCGTCGGTGGCGGCGAGGTTGTCCGCGGCAGCCGGACGACGCTCGGCCTCGTATCCGTCGAGCACGGCGGAGGGCTCGCCGGCGGCCACCGCGGCGAGGCGCCATGCCAGGTTCTCGGCATCGGCAACGCCGGAGTTCAGCCCTCGAGCCCCGAACGGGCTCATGACGTGCGCCGCGTCACCGGCCAGGAAGACGCGGCCGAGGCGGAAGCGGCCGGCCAGGCGCTGGCTGAATCGATAGCCCGTCATCCAGGCCAGCTCGAACGGCGTCGTTGAGCCGATGACCTGCCGGATGCGCCGATCGAGGCCGCCATTGGCTCGCTCGGCGTCGGGATCGGTATCGGCGGAGACCTGCCAGTCGATGCGCCATATGCCATCCGGCTGCGGGTGGATCAGCACCTGGCGGCCCGGGTTCCACGGCGGATCGAAGTGGAAGTGGCGCTGGTTCGTGAACGGCAGCTCGGCTCGCACATCGGCGATCAGGAAGCGGTCGTCGAACGTGTAGCCATCGAACCCGATCCCGACCGCGTGGCGAACCGTCGAGTGGGCGCCATCGGTGCCGACGAGGTGGCTGAACCGATGCGTCACTTTCCCCGCGTCAGTCTCGAAGGTGGCGTTCACCCCACCGGCATCCTGGGCGATGTCCGCGAGCCGATGCCCGTGCCGGGTCCCGACGCCGAGCTGCACGAGGCGGGTGGCGAGCAGCTCCTCGACCTCCGACTGGCTGATGTTCACGAACGGCGGGAAGTGCTCGCCGGGCTCATCGGGCAGGCGTATCTCGAACAGGAACCGACCGCGATGGTAGGTCCGGCCGATGCGCCACTGGATGCCTCGTTCCGCGACGGCTTCGCCGACGCCGAGGCGCGCCCAGATCTCGAGGGTTTCCCGTTGCATGCAGATCGCCCGGGAGCCGATCCGCTCGCGGCTCGGGCTCGCCTCGAAGACGGTGACAGGCGCACCGTGCTGGGCCAGCCGGCCCGCCAGGGTCAGGCCCACCGCACCCGCACCCACGACCGCGATGCCGTCGGGCGCGTGGACCCTCACGCTCGCACCTCAGTCCTGGAGCGCGTCCCAGACCTCCCGGTCGCGTTCGGCGGTCCAGATCCGAGGGTGATCGATGCCGTCGAGCTCATCCCAGGCGCGCTGGACGTTGAACGGCATGGTGTGGTCGAAGATCGGGAAGCCGGCGTAGCGAGGGGCGAGCCGCGCGTGCACGTTCTCGAATGCCTCCTTGAGCGTACCGCCGGCAACTTTCACCGCCCGAGTCTCCTCGAGCGTGGTGCGCACGAACGCGCGGGTGTCGGCGACCGCAGTCGCCACGTCGTCCCCGCGGACCACGGGGCCGCGCCCACCGACGAGCTGCGCGGCGCCGAGCCCGGCGACGCGATCGAGAGTCGAGGTCGACCAGTCCGCCGGGTGGGAGTCGCCCATATACGGCGCCGCGCGCGCCTCGACCAGGTCACCGGCGAAGCAGATCGCCTCGTCCGCCAGCCAGACCACCAGGTCGCCCGTCGTGTGGCCGCGTCCGAGATACCGAAGCTCGACCGTGCG
The DNA here is from genome assembly GCA_036560105.1 of Candidatus Limnocylindria bacterium. Lineage (GTDB taxonomy): Bacteria > Chloroflexota > Limnocylindria > QHBO01 > QHBO01 > JACDBZ01. The sequence goes on from DATBRU010000153.1 coordinate 6,802, forward strand.
GTTGCCGAGATCGAGCGTCATGGACTCGTCGAACGTGTCGGTCGGCCGCGTCAGGCCGGGGATCGTCTCCGCGCCGGCGAAGAGGCGCGGCATACGGCCCTGCTCGCTCGCCCAGTCCTCCATCCCGCGCTCGGCGATCAGGGCGGCGGTCTTGGCATGGGCCAGGATCCGGCGTGGCCCGAAGGCGCTCGCGCCGAGCGTGCGGACGGCGTGGTAGTGCGTCAGCACAAGATCTCCGAAGGGGAGGTGGCTCACGCGATCGCGAATGACGTCGATCCAGTGCTGCGCCATGACCGGGGTGGCCCGCGCCTCGATGACGAGGATCGCATCGGTTCCGACGATGCAGCCAACGTTCGGATCGCCTTCAGCCGTGTAGGCGTAGACCCCGTCTGCCAGGTGCTCCAGGGTGGCCTGCTTGGGGCCCAGATCGGCCGACGAGGCGAACGGCTTTGGCATGCGCCACCGATGATACGCGGCGCCCGAGGGCCGCTCAGGTCCGTGCGGGGAGCTCGACGACAAGCGCCTCCAGCACTCCATCGACCGCGCGCAGGCGCGCGAGAACGCCCTCCGAGACCGGCTCGTCCACCGAGACGAACATCATCGCCTCGCCGTGCGCCGACAGGCGTGACAGCTCGAGCGACGAGATGTTGATGCCCGCGTCGGACAGGATCGTGCCGACCGCCCCGACGATCCCGGGCTGGTCGCGGTGGCGGGTGACGACCATCGTGCCCGCCAGCTCGGCATCGATCTCGAAGCCGTTGACCCGGGCGAGGTGGGGGCGCCCGTGCGCGGTGGACCCGGCGAGCACCAGCGCCGGCTCGGCGTCACCGGCGCCGACCGACAGCACGACCAGCGAGGCCCATGGCTCGGAGGCGCCGGTGCGCTCCTCGCGGACGGTCAGCCCGCGCTCACGAGCCACGAGGTCCGCGTTGACGGCGTTCACGCGCTGGTCGGTGACCGCCTCCAGCATCCCGGTCACCGCCGCGGTGCGAATCGGCGCGCACTCGCCGGCGGCGATCTCGCCGGCATACGTGAGCGAGACGGCATCGAATGCGGCGGGCGCCAGCTGCCGCGCCAGGATGGCGAGGCGCCCGCCGAGCTCCACATACGGACGCAGCTTCGGCGCGGTCTCGGGCGCCACGGACGGGGCGTTGATCGCGTACGGGGGCGTGACGCCGCCAAGGGCCATGACGACTTGCTCCGCCATCTCGAGTCCCACGCGCTCCTGGGCCTCGCTGGTCGATGCGCCCAGGTGCGGCGTGAGCACGAGGTTCGGGGCCCCGCGCAGGGGGTTCTCGGCGGCCATCGGCTCGGCCGAGAACACGTCCACGGCCGCGCCGGCGAGGTGGCCCGAGCGAAGCGCATCGGCGAGCGCTGCTTCGTCGACGATGCCGCCGCGGGCGACGTTGAGGACGAAGGCTCCCGGCTTCATCGCCTCGAGCTGCGGCCGCGATATGAGCCCTCGTGTCTGCGACGTCAGCGGCGTGTGGACGGTGATGACATCGGACCGATGCAGCAGCTCCGGCAGGCCGACGAGCTTCGCGCCATGCTCGGACGATTGCTCGTCGGTGAGGTAGGGGTCGGCGGCGATCACGCGCATCTCGAACCCGGCCGCTCGGCGGGCAACCGCCCGCCCGATCTTCCCGAGGCCGATGACCCCGAGGGTCCTTCCCCGAAGCTCGTGTCCGGTGAACCGTGCCCGGTCCCACTCGCCGGCCGAGACCGATGCGCTCGCCGCGGGCACGTGCCGCAGCAGCGCGAGCATGAGGGCCATGGTGTGCTCGGCCGCCGCGATCGTGTTCCCGGTCGGGGCATTGACGACCATGACGCCGGCCCGGGTCGCGGCGTCGACGTCGATGCGATCGGTCCCGACGCTGGCAACGCCCACGACGCCGAGGCGAGGGGCGGCCGCGACGAGCAGCTCGGCGTCGACGCGCGTCTGTGAGCGGACGACGAGCGCGTCCCAGCCGCCATCGACCGCGAGCAGATCGATCAGGTCGGCCCGGGACAGGCCGAGCCGGATCGAGGTCTCGTGCGTTGTCGCGAGCAGATCGAGCCCGGCGTCGGCCACCGGTTCGACCACGAGGATGCGCGCCATCGGTGGCGTGAGTCTAGCGATCCGCGCTGAGCGTCTCGTCCCCGAAGATGCGGCGGCTCATGGTCTGAATGGCGTCGAAGTCGGGATGGAGCACGTAACCGGCGGCGCTGGCAATCTCGACGGTGACATAGCCATCGTCTGGGGTGAGGACGACGCGCTCGATCCGCCCGAGATCCGCCGCCTGGAGCTCAGCCGCGATGGCCGCGATGCGCGAGGAGGGAATGTCGGTCGCCACGTTGTCGCGCACGGCGTCGAGCAGGCCCGGGAGCCCGGTCAGCAGGTTCCCCGCGGTGAGCTGCGCGGCGATGGCCGTCAGCAGCTGCTGCTGTCGCTCGGCGCGGGTGAAGTCGCTCTCTCCCTCGCTCTTGCGTGAGCGCGCATAGGCCAGCGCCGTCGTGCCGTCGATGTGATGGCGCCCCGCCTCGATGTAGAAGCCGGTCACCCCGGTCAGCGTGTCCCGGTACGCCGGGTCGTTGATCGTGCGCTGCACGGTGACGTCGACACCGCCGAGCGTGTCGACCACCTGTCGCATGCCCTCCATGTCGATGGCCGCGAAATAGTGGATGCGCGTGTCGAGCAGCTCACTGATCGCCGCTTTCAGCGTGGCGGGCCCGCCGAGCGGGTAGGTGGCGCGGTCGGCGTCGGCCTCCGACATCAGCGAGTTGAGCTTCGCGTTGTACACGCGCCCGTCGCCGAGCGGGACGCCGTAGAGGTCGCGCGGGACGGAGATCATCGCCGCCCGCCCGGTCACCGGATCCAGCGTCGCCACGAGCATCGTGTCGGTCAGGTTTGCCGTTCGACCGGGGGCGAAGTCGACGCCGACGAGGAGCACCGTCAGCCGTTCGCCATCCTCCAGCTCCGGCTGCACGGATGGCTCGGTGATATCGGTGCCCCCGCCGGCTCCGTCGTCGAACAACCGACCTCCGCCCTCGAGCGCCACGGACCCGAGCGTGTCGATCGCCTTGGCGGCGTAGAACGCCGGAAGGCCGTGCATCGCGATCGTGGCGACCACCAGGACGCCGGTTGTCCATGTCGTCCACGAGCGCAGCACCAGCCTCCCCCGTCGAGCGTGCGCCTGGACGATCGCGACGAGACGCCAGCCGAGAAGCGCCAGATTGAGAACGGTCAGCGCGAGCAGGATCCGGACGTCGAGCAGCTGCGCGAGGAACCCGGTCGGGCTCCCCGCCAGGACGGCCGCGACGAGCCCGATCAGCAGGAGCATCGGCAGCGCGAGCACGACGGCCAGCAGCCATTGACCGTTATACCCCTGCCCCAGGCCGGGGAAGAGGAACGACAGGGTTGCGGCCGCGGCCGAGCGCGGATCGGGTCGGAGTGAGCGTTGCGTGGGGGTCACGGCCTCAGCGGAGGGTGAACGGGCGGGGAACCGAAAGTATAGACGCCATGGCACGCTCCCGCGTTCCGGCCGTCGGATGCCGCATACTGCGAGCCATGGACGCCCCCGGAGCCCGGCAGCCGGTCGAGGTGACGGTCGAGATCCCGTCAGGCAGTCGCAACAAGTACGAGTTCGATCATGTCCGACAGCGGTTCGTGCTCGATCGGACGCTCTACTCGAGCGTTCACTACCCGTGCGACTACGGATTCATCGAGGGCAGCCTCGCCGATGACGGCGACCCGCTGGACGTGCTGGTGGTGATCGCCGAGCCCACATTTCCCGGGTGCGTCGTCCGGGCCCGCCCGGTCGGCGTCCTCGATATGGCCGACGAGAAGGGCCACGATTACAAGATCCTGGCCGTCGCTCACGACGACCCGCGCTGGGAGGCGACCGAGCGGCTCGAGGACCTCTCCCCCCATCGGCTGCGGGAGATCGAGAACTTCTTCGAGACCTACAAGAAGCTCGAGAACCGGCCGACGACCGTCAACGGCTGGTTGGGTGTCGACGACGCGTGGCGCATCATCGACGCCGCGATGACCACGGGGGCGACCAGCTCCGATCCCGAGCCAGGCACCTGGCGCTGACGGACTTCGGGCGCCTCAGTCGTCGAGCGCGCGGTGCAGCAATGCCGCCATCTGCCCCCGGGTGACCGCTCCATTCGGGCAGAACAATGTCCCGCCGCATCCGTGGCTGATGCCCGCCTGTGCGATGCGGTTGATCGATGACTCGTGCGTGTTGCCGTCGTCATCGGTGAAGTGGTCGGTTCCGGTGGCAGGCAGGTCGAGCGCCCGCGTCAGGAACGTCGCCATCTGGCCGCGGGTCACGACCCCGTCGGGGCAGAACCGCGTGGCGGAGCATCCCACCGTGATGCCGGCTGCCCGGAGGCGGTTGATGCTCGACTCGTGGGTGCTGCCCTCGTCATCGGTGAAGTAGTCGCTCCCGGTGGCCGGGAGGTTGAACGCCCGGACGATGAACGTCGCCATCTGCCCGCGCGTCACGACGCTGGTCGGACAGAAGAGGTCGATCTTGCAGCCGGTGGTGATCCCCTCGTCGTACGCCCAGGCGATGTCGGGAGCGAACTTCGACGTGCTCCAGTCGTTGATGCAGGTGCTCTGTCGTTCGAGGAGCGTCACCGCGCTCCCCGTCGATCCGAACGAGACCCGTGCCCAGGTGCAGTTGTTGCCCTCGTTCTCCTCGAGGAAGAACGAGTACGGATCGACCTTGGACCGGATCGTGTAGGTGCCCCCCGGCAGACCGGTGATGTCGACCCATTGCCAGGCCAGGTACCACTCGTACTCGTCGCCCCAGCCGACGCTGATGCCCATCCGGTTGTTCAGCGCGCTGGGGGTTGTCTGGCACCACGAGCCGCGGTAGTAGGACGATCCGGCCGCGTTCGGCAGCGCCAGGTTGTACGGATCGCTGTCGAGGAAGCAGAAGCCGACCTTCGCGCCACGGAAGCTGCCGGAGCCGCCCCACATGTCGTAGCGCATCATCTCCTGCACGTGCCAGTGGTTGTGTCCGTCGCCGGACCACTTGCCGTAGGCATCGGTGAGGATCTGCCGCGAGATCGGCGAGTTGCGATCGGAGGTCTGGTAGATGACCTGCCGCACCTCCATCGGCTGGGACGTCGAGCCGCGGCTGCCGCGCACCTCGAAGTGGCCGTCGCCGATATTGACCATCATTGCGGTGAACCGGAGCATGCGGCGGCCGTTGACGGTCTGGATCTGGAAGTCACTGAGCTGCTTCATGGCGAGGTCCGGGATCGCCTCCGACCCCGCCTGGACCGGTGCCTGACGCGACGGCAGGGCGACGACGAATGTCGCCAAGAGGATCAGGCCAAGGCCACCGCGCAGCAGCGCGGATGCCATTGGACGCAGGGTCACGCTCAATGCTCGACGGCCCGGTGGAGGAATGCCGCCATCTGACCGCGGGTCACCGACCCGTTCGGGCAGAAGTTGGTGCCACCACATCCGAAGGTGATCGCCGAAGCACGCAGCCGGTTGATGTTTGCCTCGTGGGTGTTGCCCTCGTCATCGGTGAAGTAGTCCGTCCCGGTGGCCGGCAGGTCGAAGCCTCGCACCAGGAAGCTGGCCATCTGGCCGCGCGTCACGATCCCGTCCGGGCAGAATCGGGTGCCGCCGCAGCCGGAGGTGATTCCCGCGGCGCGAAGGCGATTGATGCTGTTCTCGTGCGTGTTGCCCTCGTCGTCGGTGAAGTAGTCGGTCGACGTTGTGGGCAGGTTCAGCGCCCGCACGAGGAACGTCGCCATCTGCCCGCGGGTGACAAGGCCATTCGGGCAGAACAGCGTCCCGCCGCAGCCGCTCGTGATGCCCTCCTGCGCCAGCCAGGTGATGTCGTCGATGAACTTCGAGCTCACGACATCGGTGAATGGCGGGGCAACGACGCGATACAGCCTGCCGACATGGTCGGTCATGTAGATCTCGCCGTCCTCGGCCTCGCCGAACGAGCTGATCGCGGCCGACGTGTTGCGTCGAGCGACGAGGGAGGTCGACGTGGCGCCGATGGTCCACATCTGTCCGCTGCAGTAGTCGCCGAGCACGTACTGGCCGACGAGATCCTCGAAGATGTCGCCGCGATAGACGAAGCCGCCGGTCACCGAGCAGTGGCCGCCACCGTGACCGTATTCGGCGATCGGGGGAGTGATGCCGCCCGAGCTCGACGTGCAGGAGCCAGGGCCTTCGAAGACGTGCTTGCCCTCGCACCGGTCCCAGCCGAAGTTGCGATTGGCCGTGTTCGTGACGCGGTTGATCTCCTCCCAGCTGCCCTGGCCGACATCGGCGATCCAGAGCTGGTCGGTATCGCGATCGAACGAGGCGCGCCACGGGTTGCGCAGGCCGATGTCCCACAGTGGGTCGTTGGCGGTGGCCCCTCCCGCGAACGGGTTGCCCGAGGGGATGTCGTAGCCGCCATTCAGGTTGGGATCGATCCGGAGAATCTTGCCGAGAAGGCTGCTGGTGCTCTGGCCATTCTCGGCGGGGTCGCCGGCGTCACCGCCGTCACCGGTGAAGATGTAGAGGTTGCCGTCGGGCCCGAAGAGCAGCTGACCGCCGTTGTGGTTCCCGAACTGACTGTGCTCGATGACAAGCAGCGTGTCGTGGCTCGAGACCGGGGCCGACGTTCGACCCGCGTTCGCCGTCATCTCGGCGATGACCAGGTCGCCACCGGCGCGGGTGTAGTACACGAACAGCTTTCGGTTCGACTCGAAGTTGGGATGGAACGCGAGCCCGAGGAGGCCGCGCTCGCTGCCGGTCGAAATGCCGGCCGATCCGCTGCGAAGGTCGAGGAAGAAGCCCGACTGGAGGGTGCCAGCGGCTGAGACGACGCGCACCGTGCCGCGCTGCTCGATGACGAAGAGGCGGTTCGTCCCGTCTCCCGCGTTCACCACGCCGACCGGGCTCGAGAGCCCCGAGGTGATGAGCTTGATGTTGAGCTGGCCGCTCGACAGTGCGGCCGATGCGTCCTGGGCCGCCGGTGCCGGCACGGCCGGAGCTGCGAGGGCCGTTGGCGTCGAGAGCCCAACCAGGAGGAGGGCAGCGATGATCAGCGGAAGGCGACGATGCATGAGAGGGGAATGGGCCTCGATGTGGGGTTTGACCCATTGTGCCCGGTACCGACCGGGCAAGCGTGGCCGAAATCGGCCATCAGCCCGGTCGTACCTTCGTACTTCAGAACGCCTCGAGGTAGCGATCGACCTCCCACCCGCTGACCTGCTTGCGGTACTCGTCCCACTCCTCGGTCTTCGCCTCGATGAACCGCTCCAGCACGTGATCGCCGAGGGCATCCCGGATGACCTCGTCCCGCGAGAGCTCGTCGAGCGCCTCGCGCAGTGTGCCGGGCAGCTGGCGGATCTTGCGGGACTCGAGCTTCGCTGGGTCCAGGTGGTAGAGGTTCTCCTCGACCGGCTCCGGCGGGGCGAGCTTGCGGTCCACCCCATCCATGCCGGCGGCAAGCATGGCGGCGAAGGCGAGGTACGGGTTCGACGACGGATCCGGGCAGCGCAGCTCGATCCGGACCGAGTTCAGGCTGCCCTTGCTGATCTGCGGGATCCGAATGAGCGCCGAGCGGTTGATCCGCGCCCAGCCAATGTAGACCGGGGCCTCGTATCCGGGGACAAGCCGCTTGTACGAGTTCACCAGCGGCGCGAGCACGGCGATCATGCCGCGCGCGTGCTCGAGGGTGCCGGCGATGTAGCTCCGCGCAATTGGCGACAGCCCGTACGCATCCTTCGGGTCGCTGAACGCGTTCTTCCCCCTCTTGATGTCCCAGAGCGACTGGTGGGTGTGCATCCCCGACCCGTTGATGCCGAAGAACGGCTTGGGCATGAAGGTGGCGTAGAGGCCCTTCGAAGCGGCGACGGCCTTCAGCGTCGTCTTGAAGGTCACCGCGTTGTCCGCGGTACGGAGCGCATCGGCGTATTCGAAATCGATCTCGTGCTGTCCCGTGGCCACCTCGTGGTGCGCCGTCTCGACCTTGATCCCGAACTCCTCGAGCGCGTTCATCATCTCCTTGCGGACCTCGGTGCCGAGGTCCTCGGAGAGGTCGAAGTAGCCGGCCGCGTCGTGGGGCAGCGGCTCAACGGTCCCGTCGTCCGAGCGGCGCAGCAGGAAGAACTCGAGCTCGGGTCCGGTGTTGAGGACGTAGCCGGCCTTCGCCGCCTTCTCGAGCTGACGCTTCAGCACGCCGCGCGGGTCTCCGGGGAACGGATCGCCGTTCGGCGTGAAGACGTCGCAGATGACGCGAGCGCTTCCCGTGTGAAGCTTCTCCTTTCCATCCGGACCGATGCCGGGCTCCCACGGGATGGGACTGAACGTATCGAGGTCGGGCACCAGGAACATGTCGGACTCGGCGATGCGCGCGAAGCCCTCGATGCTCGAGCCGTCGAACCACTTTCCGCGCTCGACGGCCTCTTCGAGCTGGTGCATCGGAACCTGGACCGACTTCACCTGGCCAACGATGTCGGTGAACTGGAGGCTGACGAACCGCAGGTTGTTCGTCTCGGCCAGCTTCAGGGCAGCAGCAAGGGTGGTCTTTGCCAACGGGGAGTCTCCTCGCACATGGGACGGGTGGATGGACCCTCAGCCTAGCCGCGAGACAAGTCCAGGTCCCGCCGCGTGGGTCGGCGGCGGAGCCGATTGATTGTGCAATCTGCACAATCGCGTCAGTCGCGGTTCGCCGCCTCGAGCAGGCGGAGGGCGTCATCGGGCCGTCGAGGATCGATGCCGAGCTCCGCCGATGCGCGCCGCAGTCGGTAGAGAACGGTGTTGCGATGAACGCCAAGCGCCCGGGCTGCCGGAGTCACCCGCCCATTGGCGCGCGCAACGGCCAGGAGCGTGTCGCGCAGTGCGTCCCCGCTCGACGGCGGGAGCGTCGGCGCGCGGCGCGCGCCCTCCGGCTCGGGCCTTCGCCGGAGCAGCGCGCGGAGCGTCACCGCCAGTGCCTCGAGCGCCACTTCGTCGACCCGGGCGAAGGGCAGGTCGTCGAAGAGCCACGCAGCCGAGCCGTCGGTGATCGGCCTCCCGACAATCCAGAGTCCATCTCGCGTCCTTCGCGCCGCGCCCAGCGACGCGGCCCGCTCGCCGAGCAGGCGCGCGTGCGTTGCCGCGAATCTGGTGGCGAGCGCTCGACCGGCCGACCGCGGGGTCAACGATGCGAGCGCACCGTCGACGCTGACCGCCACGCCGCGCCGCAGATGGGCCGCTACGACTCCGCTCGGTGCCCTCGGCTGCGGGTCGGCGAGGGCGGCCTCGGCCGCGAGGAGCCTCAACTCCGAGGCGATCGCGGCCAGGCTCGCCGCCTCCGCGTCAAGGTAGGCGGCCGCCGCATCGGTCCGGGATCCGGCAGGGCCGCCGCCGAGCAGCACCGGGAGCTCGTCGCTCGTCGGCTCGTGGGCCGCCGGATGCTCGGAGATCATCCACAGGCCCACCGGCTCGAGCGCGGCATCGTGGACGGCACCGATCAGCGCGTCGAGCCCGGCGGGCGGCACGACCGCGCCGTCCACGAACAGGACGTGCCCGGGGCTGAGCGGAGGCAGGTGCGGCGGCGCCGCCCGCGTGCGCGTCACGCCGCGAACCGGCCGGCTCAGCTGCTCGACGGTCCCCGATATGAGCCTCGCGCTGGGGTCGATCGCTCGCCACACATCGAGCAGGCTGGTCATAACCCGTTCGACATCCGGACACGAAGGCGCTCGAGCTCGTCGGTCGGGCGATCGAAGCGCTCGCCGCGCAGGACCACGACGAGGCCGCCCGGCTGGGGACGCACGCTCACGCGACGCCGGGGAAGCCAGAAGACGATGGCCAGCGAGGCACACAGCGCGAGGCCCGACGCCAGCAGCAGCGGCAGCCCGGGATCGCGGCGCGACATGAAGGTGACCCACGCGTCGAAGCCGCCGAACGCCACCTCGACGTCACCGATGCGGACCTCGTCGCCCGGCCCGAGAAGGGCGCTGTCGACCAGTCCGCCGCCATCGATCACGCTGACGCCGAGCTCCCCGCCATCTGCGATCGCCATCCCGAGGGTCAGCCCGAGGCTCGGCAGCTCCGCCGACCCGACCGGCACGCCATCACGTTCGGACTCGAGCGGCACGGGCGCGTCGAGCAGTGGGCTGCCACCGAGCGTCGTCACCCGCAGCCGGGCGGCTGGACCGTAGGTCCATGGGTGCACCAGGTAGCCGTCGAAGTCTCCCGGTTCGTTGACCTTCAGCACCGAGGCTCGAACGGGCTGGCCATCGCGGAGGAACGTGACCGATGTGTCGAGGCGGCTGGCCCGGCCATCGGGCCCGAACTCGGCCTCGAATCGATCGAGGCGCACGGCGGAGCTGAACCCCGGCCGCGGCGCGTCCAGCAGCGCCTGGTCGGTGTTCACCAGGGAGAACACGGTCTCGCTCCCGAAGGCGGCCCCGACGGCGGCTCCCAGCACGAGGCCGACGAGGAACAGGTGGCTCAGCATTCCCGCGAATCGCGACCAGCCGCGACGGACCCCGTGGACGGCCCAACGGCCGCGCTCGTGCTCGACGCGCGTCCGGTATCCCGCGGCTGCCAGCATCGTGCGCGCACGGTCGACATCGGCCGGCGCGAGGACCGCGCTCAGCGCCCCGGCACCGGGCTGGACGGAGCCCGGACGTCGCCACTCGCGCCACACCGCGGGTGCCCGCACCGCGACGGCCGCGACCCCGCTCAGGGCGACGAGGCCGAGAAGGACCGCGTAGGCCGGACTCCGCAGCAGCTCGCGCCCATCGGGAAGGAGGGCGGCGGCGGCATTGGTGATGCCCGTGATGCCGAGGAGCACGATCCCGGTGCGACCATCGCCCACGGCACGGAGGACGCGCTCGGCGGTCCTCGCTGCCCGTTCGGCGACGGGCACCGCGTGCACGGTGGCCGGCGTCGCGGCCATCAGTCCGGTCGGGCGGCGGCCGCGAGATCGGCGATCAGGTCCTCGGCGTCCTCGAGACCGATCGAGAGTCGCAGCGTGCCCGGGCCCATCCCGCCCGCGGCGAGCTCATCGTCGCTCAGCTGGCGATGGCTCGAGCTCGCCGGGTGACTGACAAGGGTCTCGACGCTGCCGAGGCTCGTGGCATGCACCGCGACCTTCATGCGGCCCAGGAATCGCTCGCCCTGCGCTCGCCCGCCCTCGAGGTCGACGGCGAGCATGCCACCGGCCATCCCGTCACGCAGGGTGCGACACGCCAGCTCGTGCTGGGGGTGGGACGCAAGGCCGGGATAGCGCACCCCTGCGACGCCGGGCGCGCCATCCAGCGCTTGCGCGACGGCCATGGCGTTGGCCGAGTGGCGCTCCATGCGCAGCGCGAGCGTCTTCAGCCCGCGCAAGGCCAGAAACGCCTCCCACGGAGACGCGTTGCCACCGACGTTGATGAGGATCTCGCGCGCGGCAGCCATCCGCTCGGCCCCCCCCACGATCGCCCCACCGATGAGGTCGGAGTGGCCACCGATGTACTTGGTGGTCGAGTGAACGACGAGATCGGCCCCCACGGCCAGGGGGTTGGCAAGGGCGGGCGACGCGAAGGTGTTGTCGACGACGACAACGACGTCGTGCGCGTGGGCAAGATCGGCCAGGGCGGCGATGTCGGCCATCGCCGTTGTCGGGTTGGTGATCGTCTCGAGCCAGAGGAGCCTCGTTCGCGGGGTGAGCGCCGCAGCGACGGCATCGGCGTCGGTGGTCTCCACGGCCCGGTGATCGATCCCCGTGCGCGCCAGGACCGTTCGGGCGAGCCCCACCGTGCCGCCGTAGACGGCGCTCGGGACGAGGATCTCGTCGCCCGCCTGCGCGATGGAGAGGATGGCGGCGTGGATGGCCGCCATGCCGGACGCGGTGACGAGCGCCGCCTCGGCACCCTCGAGCTCCGCGAGCGCCAGCTCGAGCGCCCCGAACGTCGGATTCGAGTAGCGCGAGTAGGCGTGGCCGGGACGGGCGAACTCGAGAAGGTCGCCCAGCTCACCGGCGTCGGCCACCTCGAACGTGCTCGTCGCATAGATCGGGACGTTGAGCGGAGGCTGCGGTGCGTCGGGGACGCGGCTGGCGGCACGGATCGCGCGCGTCGAGAAGCCCGGCATGGCAGGTGAGTCTAACAGCGCGATTGGCGTGCACCCACCGACACCCGCTAGCATGCGCCCTTCATGCACTTCCTCCGATCCCGCGCTGCCCTGTTCGGGGCGGCCGGATTGGTCCTCGTGGCCGTCGTGATCGGTGCTGGGGCCGTGGCGTTCAATGCCTTCCCCGGCCCCACTCCCACCCCGAGCCCCAGTCCGACCGCGTCCCCCAGTCCGACGCCGTCGCCATCGCCATCGCCGACTCCGTCGCCGTCGCCATCGCCGACGCCGGTCGCGCGTTGCCCGTTCGACGGCTCAGAGCTCGAAGACGCGTCGCTCGCCGGCCGGGTTCCAATGCTCGTCCAGATCGAGAACAACCCGACCGCGCGGCCGCCGACCGGGCTCGACCTCGCGGATCTCGTCATCGAAGCGCCGGTCGAGGGCGACACGACCAGGTTCAGCGCGGTCTTCATGTGCGACGAGCTCGTCGAAGCCTCGGTCGGCCCGGTTCGGTCGGCCCGGTACTTCAACCTTGACTACTGGCAGCAGATGCGCGTCCTGACCTTCCACTTCGGCGGGGCGGCCAAGGTGGTCGACACGTTCCGCGCCGCGAACATGCCGTACGTCAACGGGATCAGCGGCGCGTGGGGCTTCTTCTTCCGCGCCGGCCCATGGGCCGCGCCACACAACGTCTACCTCGATGTCGACGCAGCCCGCCAGCAGATGGAGGACGGGGATCTCGTCGCGCTGGCCGATGCCGCAGGCGAGGCGCGTGGACCCTTCGTCTTCGATTCCGATGCCGAGCTGCCCGATGGCCGCGCGATCGCCGGCGTCGAAGTCTGGACGTCATCGCAATGGCACTACGGCTGGACCTGGGACGCTGACGTTGGGCGCTGGCTGCGGACCGATGGCGGCGTGCCGAACTTCGAGGCGGTCACCGGCGACCAGCTGAGCGCCACCACGGTCATCGTCCAGATCGTCCGCCAGGAGGTCCTGATCGGCGAGAACGACCCCGGCGGGCATCCACGTCGCTATCAGCACCTGGTCGACGAGGGCGAGGGCATCATGTACGTCGACGGCCAGGCGCACGATGTCCGGTGGTCGCGCACCGATGCCGAGGACGTGACGACCTGGACCTACGCGGAGGGCGGCGACCCGGTCGTCCTTCCGCCGGGCAAGGTCTGGTGGGAGATCGTGCCGGTCGGCGCCGGAATCATCGAGCGCTAGGCACCGCTGCACACGGGCTCCTCGCGGGCTCGTCGCAGGTGCTAGGCCTGGTGGTCGGGCGTCGGTCGCTCCCGCTCGGTCGATGGCGGCGACAGGAAGGCATCCATCGCACGCCGAATCTGATGGTCCGGGTCGAACGACTGGCTCGCGGTCGCCATGTGCCGCCGCACGGCCTGCGCGTCGGCCTCGCCATCATCGATCTCCGGGTCGATAGCGGTGACCGGCGCGGCCGCTGTGATCGGCGCCGCCATCGGCACGGGATCGTCGCGGAGCGCACCGCCGTTGGCGGGCATCGGATTGCCCACCGCCACGGCTTCGACGCGAGGCTCGGCCGGTGACTCGACGGATGGCTCCTGCGACGGAGCCGGGCCGACGGGAATCGCCGTGGCCGCCGGCGTCTCGGGCGGCTCAACCGGCTCGATGGATCGTCGGGCGAGGAGGGGCGGGCGGGGTCGCGGGTTCCCGCTGATCTGGTTCTTGCCGAGCTTCTTGGCCTCATACATCGCTCGATCGGCCGCCGCGATGAGCTGTTCGGCGCTGGTCCCGTCTTCCGGGTGCGAGACGAGGCCGATGCTGACGCTGGTCATCGGCTCTCCCTCACCCTGGGCCGTTCCGACCTCCTCCGCGCCGATGCGGATCTTCTCGGCGACGAAGAACGCCCCGACGATGTCCGTCTCCGGCAGGAGCACGACGAACTCATCACCGCCGTACCGGTAGGCGCTGTCGACATTCCTGATCGAGCCGGCGATGACGGTCCCCAAGGCCCGCAGCACCTCGTCGCCTCTGAGGTGTCCGGCCTCGTCGTTGATCGTCTTGAGCCCGTCGAGGTCGATCATCAGCACGCAGAAGCCGCGATCGCTGCGCCGGGTTCGACTCACCTCCTGCTCAAGTGTCACGAACAGCTGCGACCGGTTGAACAGCCCGGTCAACGGATCGGTCCGCCACAGGTCGATGACCCCCTGCAGGGCGCGCCGCTGGTGGCTGGCATACGCGATGGCGACGAATGCGAGAAGCCAGGTCGCGACGAGCCCGACCGAGAGGCGCAGCACGTCGTCAGGACCATAGGTGCCGAGGCTCGGGTCGAGGCCCAGAACGACGGCGAACGCGACGGTCGCGAGGCCCGCTGCGACCAGCCCCGCACGTGGCCCGTGTGCCAGTGCGGCGGCGACGGCGACGAGGGCGAAGAGCATCGCGAACGGCGAGCTCGCATATCCGGTGAGCGCGAGCAGGGCGGCGACGAGCGCCGTCGCGACGAGCAGCTCGGCGAGGCGCGCGGGGCGGCCTCGGCGAAGGTGACCGTTGGTCTCGTGAAAGACGATCACGCTCAGCACCGCGACGGCCCCGAGCGCGAAGATCGGTGCCTGATCGGCCGCGAACGAGCCGCTGATGCCGACTCCTAGGAGCACGATCGCGATCGTCAGCCACCACACCACGCGAAGCGTGGCCTCCGCACTGGCGCCGGGACCGGCTCCGGACTCGTCGCCGCGTCGAAGCATGGGCGATGTGTGCCCCGCCACGGGCGTCGCTCGATCCGCGCCCCGTCCGGCCAGCATGATCCCCATCAGCAGCAGGCCCGCCAGGAGCGCCGTCACGGCGATGATGATCAGCTCGGTTGGCACGGATCCAGTGTCCCCCGGGTCGCTTGAAAATGAGATGAGGCCACCGCCACGTGACGGCCGGGTCAGTATGGGGGTCGCGAGAGAGATGGCGCAAACGTACTAACCCACCCGTACCACCCCACTCGTGGACAGGATGCACCACGGAGTGCGATTTCGGCCTTCTTGCTACACTCCCGGCCCCGATGAGCGACGGCGTATCGACCGCAACCGTCCACGCAACTTCGCGCCGGCCATGGCTGGCCGCGCTTCTGTCGTTCGTCGTCCCCGGGCTTGGCCAGGCGTACGAGGGTCGGTGGCGCCTGGGCCTCACGCTCGCCATCCCGATCGTTGCCCTTGCCTTCCTGGTCGCCGGCGCGACCAGCGGCATCCTGACCGGCGTCCGCGCGGCCCTCTTCGCGCCACAGGTGCTGGCCGGGATCCTCGTCATCAACGGCATCGTCCTGCTCTGGCGCGGATTCGCCATCGCCGATGCCGGCCTCGCACCGTGGAATGTGCTCTCCGGCCAGGAGCGCCGTGTGGCGCTGCTGTCGGTGAGCGGGCTCATGGTGGTGACCCTGGTGATGCACCTGTGGGTGGGTGGCGTCATCGTGCAGCTCGAGCGCACGCTGGCCCAGGTCTTCTCGGTCGACGAGGGCGTGGCCGGTCCCGTTCCGGTCCCGCCCAGCCGGGCGGCGACATCCGGGGAGCCGCAGCCCACGCCGACGGCCGAGCCGGATCCGGTCTGGGATGGCGACGACCGCATCAACATCCTGCTCCTCGGGACCGATGCGGCCCCCGGTCGCGAAGAAGCGCTGACCGACGTCGTGCTCGTCATCAGCGCGCATCCAGCGACGCACTCGGCGGTCATGATCTCCATACCGCGCGACACCGGGCGCCTCCCGCTGCCCGACCGCTCGATCTACGCCGATGGCCTCTACCCGAACCGGGTCAACTCGCTCATGGCGAGGGCCGCCGAGCACGCGGACGCGTGGTGTCCCGATCTCGATCCCACCGTGCAGGCCAGCGCCTGCGGGCTGCGGGCCATCGAGACCACCGTCGGCCTGTACCTCGGGATCCAGATCCATCACCACGCCATCGTCGATATGGCCGGCTTCGCCGACGTGATCGACGCAATCGGCGGCGTCGACCTCTGTCTGCCCGGGCGATTGGTCGATCCGGAGTTCGACAGCGCCATCGCGGATCGGCATGCGGACGGCCTCATCCTGCCGACCGGCTGCCATCGGTACGACGGGCTCGACGCGCTCGCCTATGCGCGCAGTCGCAAGGGATGGATCGAGATGCCGGACGGATCCATCGTCGGCCAGTCGGACTTCGATCGAGCCGAGCGCCAACAGCGCGTGCTGCTGGCCATGCGCACGGAGCTCCAGAAGGCCGACACGCTGCTCGAGCTCCCCGCCCTGCTCAGCGCCCTCGGCCGAACCATCAGCACCGACGTTGAGCGGTCCCAGGCCGCCGGCCTGGCCGCGCTGCTGCCGCTCATCACCGGGCCGGACATCGAGCGAGTGGTCCTCAGCTACCCGGAGTTCGTCGACGTGCCGCCCGATGCGGCCATCAACTACCTCCTCATCCCGAGGCGGGACGCGATCCGAGACCGGATGGCCGAGATCTTCGGTGCCTCTGAGCTGCACGGCTGGTACCTCTCGTCGGACCTCGACGGACCGGAAGCGCCACAGGCCGGCGCCTCGGCCGCACCTGCTCCCTGAATTAGCGCAACCGACCCAACAGCACGGCCAACAGGCCGAAGCCGGCCGACACGGCTGTCAGCAGCAGCATCGCATCGCGCTGGCTGAGCCCGCGCCGCAGGAGCTGGTGATGGATGTGGCCCCGGTCCCCCACGAAGAACGGCTCGCCCTGGGCCGTCCGCCGGATCACCGCCCACACCATGTCGGCCAGGGGAAGCGCCAGGGCGATGATCGGGACCCACGGCGAGGCGGGTACGAGGCCGTCCTGCGTGAGCGAGATACCGATGGCGGCAACGACGAACCCGAGGAACATCGCCCCGGTGTCGCCCATGTGAATCGACGCGGGGTGGAGGTTGTAGGCGAGGAAGCCCGCGGCCGCGCCGGCCGTGGCGGCGATGATCGGGAGTGTCGGATCCAATCGATCGGCTGCGGCGATGAGGCCAAACGCACCGAGCACCGTCAGCGCGACCCCAGCTGCCAGCCCGTCGAGACCGTCGATCAGGTTGATCGCATTGATCACGCCGACGATCCAGATCACCGTCACCGGAAGTGACAGGAGCCCGAGGTCGACGCTTCCTCCTGCCAGGTAGAGAACGTCGATGCGCAGGCCGAGGAGCCACGCCACCACGGCGGCGGTGACCTGGAGCGCCAGCTTGATCATCGGGCGCATGCCCCGGACGTCGTCGATCATTCCGACAACGAGGAGCAGGCCGACGCCGGCCAGGATGGCCGGCACGTACCCGGCACGCAGGGTCGCGCTGCTCAGCGCGGGCGATGCCACCATTGCGAACGCGATGGCGACGCCAAATCCGACCGCCATGGCGACGCCGCCGAGACGCGGCGTTGGCAGCTCGTGGATCTTGCGGTCGCTCGGCGGGTCGAGCAGCCCGTACCGGTGTGCCATGCCCCGGACGAGGGGGGTCACGACGAGCGCGACGACACACGCAATGGCGAAGGTGACGGCGATCAGCATGTCGGCGCGGATCGTACTGCGGCGCTCGGCCGAGGGATGGTCGGGGCGGCCGGATTCGAACCGGCGACTTCCTGCTCCCAAAGCAGGCGCGCTACCAGGCTGCGCCACGCCCCGCGCGCGACCGATCTTACGACGGATGGGAACGCGAGACGATGGTCCGCGGCGGTCACCCGCCCTTGACCTCGTCCCAGAGCACGTCCTTCTCGGCCAGGGAGAGTGACGCGAGGTCGATTCCGCGCTCCACGGCCAGTGCTTCCACGCGGCGATATCGGCCCACCCAGCGACGGTTGGCGGCGCGAAGCGCCTCCTCGGGATCGAGCTTCATCCAGCGGCCGAGGTTGACGAGCGCGAACAGGAGGTCGCCGAGCTCGTGAAGGCGCTCGTCGTGACCCTCGGCGTCGTGCAGCTCGCCCAGCTCCTCGTGCACCTTCTCCCACACCCCATCGATGGCGTCCCAGTCCCAGCCGAGCGCCGACGCTCGCTCCTGGATCTCGCGACTTGCCGGTACCGCCGGCAGCGCGCGCGCGACGCCGCCGAAGGCGCCCTCGTCGGCCTTGCCGCGCGCCGAACGCTCGCCGGCCTTGATCCGCTCCCAGTTGGTCAGGACCTGCTCGACGCCATCGACCTCAACCTCGCCGAAGACGTGGGGGTGGCGCCGCACGATCTTGGCGGCGATCGACCGATACACGTCGGTGAGATCGAAGGCCCCCTCCTCGGCGGCGAGCTGCGCGTGCAGGACGACCTGCAGGAACAGGTCGCCGAGCTCCTCCGCCAGGTCGGGCGCAGCCCCGTTCTCGATGGCGTCGATCGTCTCGTACGCCTCCTCGAGCAGGTAGGGCCGTAGGGTCAGATGCGTCTGGCGCCGATCCCACGGACAGCCGTCCGGGGCGCGCAGGCGCGCGCTGATGGCCGCGATCCCGTGGGGGCTGGCCAGGTTCTGCACCGGATCGAGCGGCGCCACGAACCAGTCGTCGCCAGCGAGCACGGCGTCATCGGTGCTCGCGAGCGTGCGCTGGCTCCCATCGGCAAGGCGAATGAGCTGGTGATCGGGCGGGTAGAGCCGGCTGAGCACCGCGTGCGGTCCGGGTCGGGCGTGACGCCCCGGCAGGCTCGGAGCCGGCTCGTCGGTGTCCCGCAGCAGGATCAGGGGGAGCGACGGATCGAAGGCCACCGCGGGGAGGCGGGCGGCCGACACGGCCTGCAAGCCGTCGCCCGGGATCACGCCGGCGGCGTCGACGAGCTGATCGAGGCTTCGCGGACCCGCGTCGCCCATCGGCTCAGGTATTGGCCGTGGATGGGGCGAACTGCGGGTCGATCCAGGTGTCGACCGGCGCGCGGACCACCTCGTCGAGCCACCGGCTGAACCCGCTGCCGTGAATCGCGTCGAGGCGATCCTCTTCGACCTCACGGCTCTCGCTCGCCTCCAGGAGACGGTAGATGGTGATGCCGGCAGCACCCTCGTCGACGGGGTCGCTGACGTCACCGACCTCGGCGAGGCCAAAGATGGCGTCCTCGAGCGCACGAGTGAGCTCCCAGCGAGCCACCCAGCCGAGCTCGCCGCCCTCGGATGCGGTGGCGGAGTCCTCGCTCTCCGCCTCGGCAATCTCGGCGAAGGCGTCGGGGTCTTCCTCGAGGCGCTCGACGATGTCAGCCACCTGCGCCTGCGGGCTCTCGCGCTCGGCGGTCTTCTGGATGATGTGATAGCCGAAGTCAGTGAGGACGGGCCCACTGACGTCGCCGATCTCGAGCGTGGCGAGGGCCGCGTTGAAGGGCTCCACGAACGGTGAGTCACTCGGGTCATACCAGCCCAGGTCCCCGCCACGGGAGGCGGAACCGGGATCGTCGCTGTGCTCCTCGGCGATGGTGGACCAATCCGCGTCCGGGGCCGCGAGCTGGTCCGCGAGGTCGGACGCCTCGGCGAGCGCGGCCGCCCACTGCTCGTCGGTCGCCTCGATCTGGTCCTGGAGCTCAGGGTCGGGCTGCACCAGCACGTGGCGGGCTCGCTCCTGGGGCACCACCGTGCCGCTCACCGGGGCGATGACGATCTGGGCCACGCGGCGCTGCTCGGCAGGGCTGATCGCCACCTCGGTCTCGAACTGCTCCTGGAAGCCGTCGGCCACCACGTGACCGCGGACATAGGCCCGGTAGTCGTCGTCGTCGACGCCCTGGCCTCGGAGGAGGTCACGCAGTCCGCTGTCCTCGGTCGCTTCCCGCCGCTGC
Source organism: Candidatus Limnocylindria bacterium (assembly GCA_036560105.1). Classification (GTDB taxonomy): domain Bacteria; phylum Chloroflexota; class Limnocylindria; order QHBO01; family QHBO01; genus JACDBZ01. Next base: position 26,578 of record DATBRU010000153.1, read on the forward strand.
ACGAGCTGAAGCACCGCGATGCCGTCCTCGGTCTCCACCGGGCCGACCAGGTCGCCATCCTCAGCGTCGGCGAGGGCGTCGAAGTACTCGGCGTAGATCGGGTCGTCCTCGCCGAACCAGCCGATGCTCCCGGCGTAGGCCGAGCTCAGGTCGTCGCTGACATCGGTCGCCACGATCCCGAAGTCCTCGCCCTCCTCGACCCGGTCCAGGGCGGCCTGGGCTTCCTCGGTCGCGGCCTCGATCTGCTCATCGGTCGGCTCGGCGTCCGGCTCGGCATCCTCCGGCAGCGGGTCAACCAGGATCAGGTTGGCCCACACGCGCTCGGGCAGGCTGAGACGCTCGGCGATGGCGCTGTCCACATCGTCCTCCGAGATCGTCACGCCCAGCTCGTCGGCCCGGGACGCGAGGACGGCGTTGTCGACGAGCGAGGCCGTCGCACTCGTGGTGACGCCGTTGAGCTGCTGGCTCAGGTTGTCGATCTGCTGCTGAATCGCCTGGTCGCGAGGTCCGCCCGCGACCTGGGCCTGCAGTTCCGTGATCGCGGCGATGCCCTCTGCCGTCAGGATCTGCTCGCGGACGGTCACATCGGACCGGTCGATGGACACCCCGGCGACCGAGGCGATCGGCCGGAGGTGCGACTCCCAGTACCCGTTCCAGGCAGCCGCCCCGAAGATGCCGAGGGCGAGGGCGATGGCAAGCGCGAAGGCAACCAGCGTGAGCTGCTGGGTGCGCAGCTCATCCTGCCATCGCGGTCGATGCTTACGGTCAAGGACGGGACGGGATCGGAAGCTCATCTGGTCTCGGTCATGCAGCGGCTCGGCGGGCGGCCGTCTCGGCCGCAGGGCGGGCGAGGCGCCATCCTAGCCGATACGTCCCTGCCGCGCAGCAGGGCCTCCTTCAGCGGCCGGCGAGGGCATCACGAAGGGCATTCCACCGAAGGCGCACGACCAGCCCCAGGGCCTCGAGGACGATGCCTCGGCTCATCTTCGATGACCCGACGACCCGCTCTCGAAAGACGATCGGCACCTGCACGATGCTCGCCCCGCGACGGTGCGCCCACCACGTCGTCTCGATCTGGAACCCGTAGCCGGACCCGGAGGTCTCACGCAGCCGGATCGCCTCGATCAGCTCTCGACGCCATGCCTTGAAGCCCCCGGTGAGGTCGCGGTAGGGCAGCAGCAGGACGGTGCGGGCGAAGATCGTTCCGCCCCGGCTGATGAGCTTCCGGTACCAGGGCCATCCCACGGTGGCTCCTCCACGGATGTAGCGCGTCCCCAGCGCCAGGTCCGCGTTGTGCATGAGCGGAGCGAGCAGCCGCGGCAGGTCGGCGGGATCGTGGCTGAAGTCGGCGTCCATCTGCACGACGGCGCGCGTGTCCGGGCGCTCGAGAACCCAGCGGAACCCGGCGCGATAGGCGACGCCGAGCCCCTCCTTCGCCGGCCGATGGAGCACCGCGATACGACTCTCACCTGCCGCGATCGTGTCGGCCAGGGCACCGGTTCCGTCCGGCGACGCGTCGTCGACGATCAGCACCGAGGCTTCGGGAAGCGCCACGAGGATGGCGGCGCTGATCGGCCCGAGGTTGTCGCGTTCGTTGTAGGTGGGCAGGACGACCCACACCCCGCGGCCGGCGGCGAGGCCGACCGCCGGCGTGGGGGTCACCGCGTCAGCGGCTGACGCGGGCATGGGCGCGCACGTTCGAACGCTCGGGCATGGGATCTCCTTGCGGCGCTGCGCATTCTATCGGACACGCCGCCGAGGCCCGGCTCGCGCCAGGGCTGCCGTCAGTCGCGGAAGGCTCGGTACAGGAACGTCGCCATCTGGGCCCGCGTCACCGAGCCGCTCGGACAGTACGTCGTCGCGGTGCAGCCGACGGTCAGCCCGGCCATGGCGATGGCGTTGATACGAGCCTCGTGGGTACTGCCCTCGTCATCGGTGAAATAGTCCGTCCCGGACGATGCGAGGTGGAGAGCGCGGGCGAGGAACGTCGCCATCTGGGCCCGCGTGACGATCCCGTCGGGGCAGTAGTGATGCCCTTCGCACCCCGCCGTGATGCCTGCCGCGGCGACCCGGTTGATGCTTGCCTCGTGCTTGTTGCCCTCGTCATCGGTGAAATAGTCCGCCGCCGTCGATGGCAGGTCCAGGGCACGGGTCAGGAACGTCGCCATCTGGCCACGCGTGACCAATCCGTCGGGACAGTACCGTTCGAGCGCGCAGCCGGTCGTGATGCCGGCGGCGAGGATCCACTCGATCGCCGCTTCGTGCTTGTTGCCGTCGGCGTCAACGAACGAGCCGAGCCCGGTCGTGAACGTCAGGGTCCTGGTCGCGAGGTGGTTGCCGGCGATGTCCGTCACGCCGGTCGTGGCCTCGACCCGGTACTGGCGCAGCCTGGCCAGGCGATCGGTGGTGATGGTCACGACGCGCTTCGAGCCGTCCAGGGAGACCGTCGCCGGCACGAACGCGTTGGTCGTCATGTCGCGGAGACGGACCGTGGCGCTGCTGATGTTCGTGACCGGCTCGTTGAAGGTGATCTTCGGCTGCGCGATACGGCTCACCGCAGTGGCGCCCGACGCCGGGTATGTGATCTGTGCGACGGGCGCGGCCGTGTCGACGTACGTCGGCGTGACGGTGTACGTCGTCGTGTTCCCGTTGGCGTAGTAGTTCCAGACCTTGATCAGGATCCGCGTCGCCCCACTCACGGTCGCCTGGGCCAGCTCGGTTCCGCCCTCCAGCTGGTTGTCGACGTGCCGCAGCAGCGTGCCCGACGTGCTGTACAGCTCGACGATCGGGTCGATCGGAATCGGGCTCCTGTTCCACGGGTAGGCTCGGCTGTCGACGACGCCGGTCACCCGCACGTCGAGGCGGCCGGCCCTCGGCAGGTCGACGGCGAACCAGTCGACGTCACCCGCCGGGTAGATCGAGGGCCGAGTGACCGCCGCGAGGGTGATCTTGCGAGCGCTGCCGATCGAGTTGTTCGACTCGCGGCTGTCCCCGGACGGGACCGTCGGCTGGGCGACGATGCCGCCCACCGCCCGGAACGCGTTGATGCGTCCGGCGCCGAAGCGGTTGTCCCATCCGTCGTACCCGAGGTCATCGGCCGTCGCGGTAAGGCGGTGGACCACCTGGCTCGGTGTATAGGCCGGATACTTGGCCCTGATCAGCGCCACGACCCCAGACGTGTTCGGCGTCGCAAAGCTGGTGCCGCTGATGTAGGTGTGCGCTCCCCACGAGTCGTGGTCGGCGTAGGTGCAGGCGTAGCAGTTCGTGGTCAGCACCGATGACCCCGGAGCGCTGACGTCGACCTTCGGTCCCCAGCTCGACCAGTTGCTGAACTCGTCCTCGGGCTGGGTCGCGCTGACGCTGATGACGTTGTTGAAGCTTGCGGGGTAGTACGTCTCCTCACGCCGGTTGTTCCCGGCCGCGCCGACCAGGACCGCACCCTTGCCCCAGGCGTAGTTCACGGCATCCTGCACGAGCTGCGACCACGGGAAGCCACCCACGCTCATGTTGATGACGTCGGCCCCGTGATCGGCGGCCCACCGGATCCCCGCCATGAGGTCCGCGGTGCTGCCGGTCCCGGCCCCGTCCATGATCTTCACGGGCATGACCTTGTCGGTCCAGCTGACGCCCGCGACGCCGTAGCCGTCGTTCGCGCGCGCCACGATGATCCCGCTGACCCAGGTGCCGTGCCCGTTGTCGTCGCTGGGATCGGCATCGTCGTTCACGAGATCGGTACCCGCCACGAGGCGGCCGACGAGGTCCGGATGGGTGAGCTGGGCGCCGGTGTCGAGGACGGCGATCACATTCGACGCCCCGGTCGTTCGGGTCCAGGCGTCACGGACGCGCATGCGGTCGAGCGAGTACTGGTCCTCGGTCAAGGAGTCATCGACGACCACCCCGGTCGTGCCGGACTCATCGGCCAGCTCGACCCGGTAGTTCGGCTCGACGAAGGCAACCGTCGGGTCCGAGCGCAGCTCGGCGATCGCCCGCTCGACCGACGTCCCGTCGGTTGAGACGACGAGGGGCGCGACGCCGCCTGGAGCTCCGAGCTCGGCGAGCACCGTCAGGCCTCGCGCGTGTGCATGGTCGCGTCCCCGACCTTCACGGAACTGGACGACGACTTCGCCCGGGATGACCTCTGGACCGTCAGCCTCCGTGCCCTTCGGTTCGGCGGCGCTCACCGGGAGCGCGGCTCCGGCGAGCAGGACGAGGGCGAGGGCGGTGGAGGTGGCTCGTGACACGACGCGTGGGCTCCGGTGCGGTTCGCTGGGACGGTGTCGCCGTCCGGTCTGAGCAGCCGATGACGTGTCCACCCTACGCCGGTTGGACGAGTCCATGCGACCGGACCTTGGTTCCCGAGCACGAAGGGACCGATGGGCTAGGGCTGGCCGAGCAGCTCCAGCAGTCGCGGTGTTGCCGCCGCGACAGCGCGGCCGCGGTGGCTGATGACGTCCTTTTCGGCATCGGGCAGCTCCGCCGTGGTCACCCCGTTGGGGAGCAGAAAGATCGGGTCATAGCCGAAGCCGCCTGACCCGCGAGTTCGATCGGCGACCTCTCCGGCGACCGTGCCCGAGAAGATCTCCACGTTCGGTTCGCCCGATGACGGGACGGCCACGGCCAGGGCGCAGACCATGCGGGCCCGGCGATCGCCGTGCGACTCCAGCGCCTCGAGCAGGCTCGCCGCCTTGTCAGGCCCGCCCCAGCGGGCGCTCCTGACGCCCGGCCCCCAGTCGAGGGCGGCGACCTCGATGCCCGAGTCGTCGGCGACGCTCAGCAGGCCGGAGGCACGCGCGTAGGCGATCGCCTTGGCGGCCGCGTTGTCGGCGTACGTGTCGTGCGGCTCGGGAACGTCGAGGTCCAGCCCGATCATGTCGGGCACGACGATCTCGGCGGGGAGATGTGCGAGCAGCCGTCGAAACTCGGCCTGCTTGCCCACGTTCGTGGTGGCGACAAGGAGGCGCGTCACTCGCCGGGCGGGGCCTCGATCGCCGTCCGCTGCAGGACGAACAGCTGTCGGATCCCGCCGGCGGCCAGGTCCATCATCTGGTCCATCTGCGGGCGGCTGAACGCTCCGTGCTCGGCGGTGCCCTGGACCTCGATGAGACGGTCGTCGTCGACCATCACGACGTTGAAGTCGACGTCCGCCGTCGAGTCCTCGCTGTAGTCGAGGTCCAGGTGGGGCAGCCCGTTGACGAGCCCGACGCTCACGGCCGCCACCTGCCCGGTCAGCAGGTGCCCCATGCCGAACTTGTTCAGCGCCCGGGCGAGCGCCACGTACGCGCCGGTGATGCTGGCGGTCCGTGTCCCCCCATCGGCCTGGATGACGTCGCAGTCGAGGGTGATTGACCGCTCGCCGAGCTTGCCCATGTCGACCACGCCGCGCAGCGAGCGGCCGATGAGCCGCTGGATCTCGTGGGTCCTGCCCCCGATCGAGCCACGGGCGGCTTCTCGCTGGCTGCGTTCGGTGCCGGCGCGGGGGAGCATGCTGTACTCGGCTGTCACCCAGCCGCGTCCCTTGCCCCGCATCCAGCCCGGCACGCGGTCCTCGATCGTCGCGGCGCAGATGACCCGCGTGTCGCCGACGCGAATGAGCACCGACCCCTCGGCGAACTTGAGGTAGTCCGGAACGATCTTGATCGGCCGCAGCTGGTTGGGAACCCGGCCGTCGTTGCGACGCCCGGCTCCGACGGTGGCAGTCATGTGGCTGCCGATTCTACCTGCCGGGCGTCACTCGAAGGCGCGGTGCAGGAAGGCGGCCATCTGGCCGCGGGTCACGATGCCGTCGGGACAGAAGTGGCCGCCGCCGCAACCACCGGTGATGCCCGCTTCGGCGATCCGGTTGATGTTTGCCTCGTGGCTGCTTCCATCATCGTCCGAGAAGTAGTCGTGATCCGCGGGCGGCAGGTTCAGGGCGCGAGCGAGGAAGGTCGCCATCTGGGCGCGAGTGACCAGGCCGTCCGGGCAGTAGCGATGCGCGTCGCACCCCGCGGTGATCTCCTCGTCCGCGAATCGGTTGATGTTCGTCTCGTGCTTGTTGCCATCATCGTCGCGGAAGTAGTCGTGGCTGGTCGCCCCGAGATGGAGGGCGCGCGCGATGAAGCTCGCCATCTGGGCGCGGGTCACGCGGCCGTCCGGGCAGAACCTCGTGGCGGAGCAGCCGGACGTGATGTCCTCGTCGACGAGCCAGAGGATGTCGCCGAAGAACTTCGATCCGCCGATGTCGCTGAACGGCGCCGACGGCGCGGCGTCACACAGCTTCACGAAGATCATCACCGCGTACCACCGGCCATCGGCGAAGGCGCGGCTGCCACTGGCATGGGTGTAGTCGCCCAGCATCACGCTCTTGTGCGGCGCGGAGTTCCACCACTGGTCGCCGAAGCTCGCGAAGTCGCCGTCACCGTTGCGGGCGACGATCTCACCGAAGCCTCGCCAGCAGATGCCTTCCTCGTCGAATCGCTGCATGAGCGCTTCGAAGTCGTGACCGATCTCCTCGGCGGCCGCCATCTCCTCGGCGCGTTCGACGGCGATCTCGTCGATCCGGGCATTGAACGAGACCGGGGCCCGGCTGCTGTCGGTTCGGTAGCCGTTCGCCATGCTCACGAAGCCGCTGCCGCCATCGGCCGCGACCGGTGCCGGCATGGCCGACCACAGCGCCATGCCAAGCGCCGCGGCGAGGGCCGCGGCGGTCAGCCGGCGGGGAGCTGTGAATGCGGGTGTGTCGATGGTCGGCTCCGGCTTGCAGGATCGGTGCCTGCAACCGTACGGGCACGGCCCCGGGCCGCGCGATGGGCCGATGGTTCGAAGGCGGTGGCCTTTTCGGTCTCAGCCTCAGTCGGCCAAGGAGCGACGCAGGAAGGTCGCCATCTGCGCGCGGGTCACCGCGCCGTCGGGGCAATAACGACCGTCGTCGCAGCCGACCGTGATGCCGGCGGCGGCGATGCGGTTGATCGCCTGCTCGTGCTTGTTGCCTTCGTCATCGGTGAAGGAGTCCGTCCCGGTCGCGGGCAGATGGAATGCACGGGTCAGGAAGCTGGCCATCTGGGCGCGGGTCACCACGCCGTCCGGACAGAACCGCGTCGCGGTGCAGCCGAACGTGAGGCCGGCCGCGGCGATGCGGTTGATGTTGGCCTCGTGGATGCTGGCGTTGTCATCGGTGAAGTAGTCCCGGGAGACCGGTCCCAGGTGGAGGGCGCGGGCCAGGAAGGTCGCCATCTGCGCGCGGGTCACCAGCCCGTCCGGGCAATACTTCCCGTCGCCGCAGCCACTCGTGATGCCCTGCTCCGCGATCCACGCGATGGCGCTCCAATGGATCGAGTCGTCGATGTCGGTGAACGGGAGGGCCAGCAGGTTCTGCCCGATCGCGTTCCACAGCTCGCTGCGGCCGGCATCGAGCAGCAGGTGCCAGATGCCCACGCCACGCAGCCCGTGCTCCGCCACCAGGTCGTACTTGTGGTTCAGCGACTGCGGGTCGTCGTAGTAGCCCTGGACCCAGGTGCCGTAGGTGCTGCTCTTGTACCGATACCACGCGACCCTGCCGTTCGGGTCCCACTGCCGCCCGTGGTCCGCGACCGCCTCGAGGGCATCGAGATAGCCCGGCGCCCAGCTGCGCCCGAACGCCCCCGCCGCGGACTTGCCGGTGGGGCAGATCGTCGTGGACTTGCAGGTCAGCGAGTTGACCGACGACGTCTGTGTCGTCCAAGCCCGCCCGTAGTAGGGCACGCCCCAGATGAGCTTCGCCGGCGGCACTGCGGCCGCGTAGTCCTCCATGGCGGTCCGCACGTCGAGGACGTAGGGGCTGTCGACCGGGGAGACGCCGCCCGCATGAGCCGAGCCGCTCCAGTTGAAGTCATATCCCATTGCCATGATCGCGTCAGCGGCGCCGGGAGCCACCAGCGCGGCAAGGTCGTAGCCCTCGTCCCACGTCGCCGCCCCGCCGGTCGTGGCCACCGTGAGATATCGGCTGGCGAGCGCGGCCTTGACCGCTCGAACGAAGGCGACGTACGCGTCCTGGAGCGAATTCGGCATGGGCTCGAAATCGAGGTTGACCCCATCGGCGTTGCGCGCCGACACGGTGGCCGCGATCTCGGCCGCCAGCTGGTCGCGCTTCGTCGCGCTGTTGAGCAGCGACGACATCGCGGCGTAGTCGCCATCCCACGCCATCATGGTGACCGTCAGGACCACCTTCACGCCCTCGGCGTGGGCGGCGTTGATGACGTCCGTGAGCTCCGTCGACGTCCAGCCGTCCCAGTACGTTCCGGACTTCTGGAGGGTCCCGTCGGAGCGGGCAGGGACTCCGAAGTAAGCGATCGTCGAGACGAGGTCGTAGTTCATCGACTCGAGCAGCTCGGTGTCGAGCGCCCAGTAGGGCAGGTATCCGAACACCTCGCGCGCCAATCCATTCGGAAGGCCCGCAGCGACGGCCGCTGTCGATCCTCCGCTCACATCGGCGACCGTGGTCGGTTCGGCCAGGTCGATCGGCCGTGCTCCGGTTCGGAAGTCCATCGGGGTGCCGGCCATCAGCTCGGCCATCTCGGCATGGATCGTTGGCTGGGCCACCGGTGGGGGCGCTGCCGGCCCGCGGGGCACGACGGGGTCAGCGGCGGAGGCCGGACCGGCGCCCAGGAGGCACGCAAACGAGAGGGCGACCGCGAGCGGTCGTCGGAGGGATCGGATCATGGGGTCACGTCTAGGGTAGCCCTTCGGCGCGCCGGCCGAGGGCGCGGGACCTTGGCTACTCGAGCGCCCGATGGAGGAAGGCCGCCATCTGGCCGCGCGTGACGAGGCCATCCGGGCAGTACCGTGCGCCGCCGCAGCCCGATGTGATGCCCGCCTCCGCGAACCGGTTGATGTTCGCCTCGTGCAGGTTGCCGTCGTCATCGGAGAAGTAGTCGTCGTTCGTCCAGCCCAGCTCGAGCGCCTTGGCCAGGAACGTCGCCATCTGGGCGCGCGTCACGAGGCCGTCCGGGCAGAACCGATGGTCGTCACAGCCCGACGTGATCCCGGCAGCAGCGAGGCGGTTGATGTTGACCTCGTGCTTGTTGGCGTTGTCGTCGGAGAAGAAGTCGGCGCCGGTCGTCGGAAGCCCGAAGGCGCGGACGAGGAAGCTCGCCATCTGGCCGCGGGTGACGCTGCCGTTCGGGCAGAACCGGCCGTTCCCGCACCCGGAGGTGATCCCCTCCTCCGCCAGCCACACGATGTCGTCGTAGAACTTCGACGTGTAGACGTCGCTGAAGGGACTGCTGCTTCCACCATCCGGAGTCCGTGTCGGGTTCCCGGCGAACGCGTACCAGTAGTCCGGGTCGCCGAAGTGCCAGCTCGACTCCCGCTCGGTGCGCTGCACCCAGATCTGCGCTCCTCCACCGATGTCTGGGTGGTTCATGGTGGTCAGCGTGCTCGGCGAGTAACCCTCGCCCTGCGCAAAGATCGGCCCGTAGGCGGTGTTCGGCTGGGTCAGGACACGCTCGACGATCTCGTCGGCATCGCCGTACGCCGTGGCGTAGTAGGCGCTGGCCCCGAGCGCCAGCACCGGGTAGCTGTAGTTCCTGACCCGCTGCTGTGCCTCGGACAGGGTGGTGATGGGGTCCGACTCCTCGTAGCGCTCGCCGAATCCGGCGGTGTAGTGCGCCTGGGAGTGGACCATGACGAAGCCAGGGGCCGGGCTGATGCCGTCGTTGGCGGTCCCACCGCAGTAGGCGAGACGCACCGCATCGTCGGCCGTCGTGAGCTGGCCGAGCAGCGCCTTCTCGCCGCAGTAGGCCATGTTCGTGCTCCAGTTGTCACCATCGCCCGTCGGATCGGCCGGGTCGATGCCGGCAATGCGATTGAGCCCGAACCCGTTGACCCGGTCCGTCCGCTCCATGCCCGGGGTGTACGGATTGGGGTACCCGTTGCCGTGGCCGACGTAGGCGATCACGTTCGCGCCGTTCACGGCGTTCCGGACGTTCGTCCAGGTCGCGTTGGGCGAGTAGACCTTCACCACGGTGGCCCCGGCGTCCTCCGCCGCGCTCGCGATGCTGTCGCCACGCGCACGGTAGTTGTCCGTCAGCGACCCGACCGGCCCGACGACGACCACCACCTTCGGGCCGCCGGCGGCCGCGGGGGCCGGAGAGGCGCCGGGCACGGCCCCGAAGAGGCCGGCTACCAGGAAGGCGATGACAGCGATCACGCGGGCGCGGACAGGCAATAGAGGACTCCTCGGTCGGATTCTGAGCCCTCTCACCCTAAGCGCGCGCCCCTCCGGCGCCTATGGCGCGATGGTCCGCTTGTTCGCCTCGCCGATGCGCCCATGTGCGGTCCTGCACCGTGGGGACAGCCGTGGGGCGACGGTCAGCCCTGGCTGAACTCGAGCACGATGAGGAGCCGTTCAGCGCCGGTGTCGAATGCCGGACGCACGAACGCCGTTCGCGTCAGGGCGTTCGCGTCATCCTCGACGGCCTGGACCGTGCCGATCAGCAGGCCGCCCGGATAGCGGCTCGCCGATTCCCCGACCCCGATCCCGGCACTCACCACCGTGTCTCCGACGGCCACCGAATCGGTGACCGGGATGCTGCCCATCACGAGCTGGCCACCGGCCTGACCGCGTACGTCACCGAGGGCCCGGCTGGCCTGCACCAGGCCGATCACGGCCGAGCGCGTGTCGACGATGAACCGGATCCTCGCCGTGTCGTCGGTGACCGACACGACCGTGCCGGCCAGCGCGCCGGTGCCGTTCGCGTTGGCGACCACCGGCATCCCGACGCGAACGCCGAGGTCGCTGCCCGCATCGACCCCGACCTCCCACGCGAAGTTCGACGGATCGCGGCTGATCACGCGCACCGGCAGCGTCGTCATCTCGAGCGCTCGGCTGATGCCGAGCAGCTGGCGCAGCGAGTCGTTCTCCTGCGCCGCCTCGGTCAGCTCCGCCAGCCGCTGCTCGGCGCCGGCGAGTGCCACCCGCAGCTCCGCATTGTCCTGGCGCAGCCGATCGATTTCGCCGATCGCGCCGAAGAGCCCCGCAACGCCCTCCCCGACCGACGCGATCGCACCGCGCACCGGATCGAGCGCGCGGGTCGTGACGCGCTGAAGGGTCATCGCCGGATCGGTCGAGCTGGCGAGGAGCATGAGGAGGCTGGCAATGGTGAAGCCCGCGAACCAGAGTCCGGCGCGACTCCGGCGGTGCGGGCCCTGCTGGCCATACATCGATCAGGCGTCCAGCCCTGCGCGTCAGCGAGGAGCGCGGGTGAACTGCTCGCTGACGAGGACGCGCTCGAGCGTGTCGAGGTCCTCGAGCACGCGCCCGGTGCCGCGCACAACGCAGGTGAGCGGGTCATCGGCAATGTGGACCGGCATCTGCGTCGCCTCGGCCACGCGACGATCCAGCCCGGCAAGGAGCGCTCCACCGCCGGCGATGACGATGCCCTGGTCCATGATGTCGGCCACGAGCTCCGGCGGGGTCTCCTCGATCGTCTCCTTGATCGCCTCGATGATCTGCGCGATCGACGGCTCGAGGGCCTCGCGGATCTGATCACCGCCGACCTCGACGCTGCGCGGCAGGCCGGTGAGCAGGTCGCGCCCGCGGAAGGTGACGGTGCGGTCGCTCGCTTCCTCTGGATACGCGGACCCCACGGCGATCTTGATTTCCTCCGCGGTGCGCTCGCCCATGAGCAGGTTGTACTCGCGCCGCGCGAAGCTGACGATGTCGGTGTCCATCTCGTCGCCGCCGATCCGCACCGAGCGACTCACCACGATGCCTCCGAGGCTGATGACCGCCACCTCCGTCGTCCCGCCACCGATGTCGACGATGAGGCTTCCCGACGGCTCGCTGACCGGCAGTCCCGCGCCGATCGCGGCAGCCATCGGCTCTTCGATGAGCCGCGACCAACGCGCTCCGGCATTCATGGTGGCATCGCGAACGGCGCGCTTCTCGACCTCGGTTACCCCGGAGGGAATGCCCACGAGCACGCGGGGTCGGCGGACCTGCGCAAAGCGATCGTGCACCTTGGCGATGAAGTACCGAATCATCTGCTCGGTCACGTCGAAGTCGCTGATGACCCCGTCGCGCAGCGGCCTGATGGCGACGATGTTCGCCGGCGTGCGACCCACCATGCGCTTCGCCTCGGCACCGATGGCGAGCACGTGCTTGGTCCGTGTGTCGATGGCGACCACGCTCGGTTCGCTGATGACGATGCCGCGGTCGCGAACGATGACAAGCGTGTTGGCGGTGCCGAGGTCGATCCCGACATCGTGACTGACCAGGCCGAGCAGGCCGTCGAAGAGTCCCAAGATCCCTCACGTCTCCTCTGGGAGCCGCCACCGTTTGGGCTCGGTGGCGAAGGCGGCCGGTCGGTTCGGCACGGCGCGTCCGGACACCCGCGGACCGCGTCGCTACCCTACCACGCCACCTCGCGCGGCCAGGCCCGACCGTCGTCGCGGCCATTGGCCCTGGTTTCGCGCTGACGGACCCATCTGATACCGTCGGTCGGATGAACCGCCGAGCCACCCGCATCGCGGTCGCGGTCGCGGTCGTGATCGCCGTCGGAGGCGTCGTCTGGGTCGTTCGAGGCGCACCGGACGAAGGTTCGGAAGGACCGACGCCGCGTTTCGTGGATGAGGCGTCGGCAGCCGGAGTCGATCACCGCTACTCCGGCGAATTCGAGCACTTCGTGGGTGGCGGCGTCGCCGTGCTCGACTGCGACGGGGACGCACTCCCCGACCTGTACTTCGCTGGCGGCGCCGGACCGGCCGCGCTCTACCGCAACGCGAGCGAGGTGGGCGGCGCACTCGCCTTCGAGCGCGTCCGCGATGCCGCCACCGACCTCGACCGGGTGACCGGGGCCTACCCGCTCGACGTCGACGCGGATGGGCACACCGACCTGGTGGTGCTGCGCTACGGGGAGAACGTACTGCTGCGCGGGAGCGACGACTGTCGTTTCGAGCGGGCCAACGAGCTCTGGAACGTCGACGGCGGTGAGGAGTGGACGACCGCTTTCAGCGCCACATGGGAAGGCGATGCCGTGCTGCCGACGATGGCCTTCGGCAATTACCTCGTCCCCGACGAGAGCCCGAGCACGTTCGACTGCGACGAGAGCGTCATCCTCCGCCCGGACGGCGAGCGATACGGCACAGCGCACAAACTCGGTCCCGGCTACTGCCCGCTCTCGATGCTGTTCAGTGACTGGGGACGGACCGGCCGCCGAGACCTGCGCGTCTCGAACGACCGTCATTACGCCCGTGACGCCGCCGAGCAGCTGTGGCGGATCGATCCGGATGACGCGCCGCGCCTCTACACCGAAGCCGATGGCTGGCAGACGCTCCGGATCTGGGGCATGGGGATCGCCAGCCGCGACCTGACCGGCGACGGCCGGCCGGAGGTCTACCTCACCAGCCAGGGCGACAACAAGCTCCAGACCCTCGTCGATCCGGATGCGGGCGAGCCGACGTACACCGACATCGCGCTCGAGCGCGGCGTGACGGCCACCCGACCGTACACCGGCGAGGACACCGATCTGCCCTCGACCGGGTGGCATCCCGAGTTCGGCGACGTCAACAACGACGGCCTCATCGACCTCTTCGTGTCAAAGGGAAACGTCGAGGCCATGGCGGACTTCGCAACGACCGATCCGAGCAACCTGTTCATCGGCCAGCCCGACGGAACGTTCGTCGAGGGCGCTCCGGACGCCGGCATCACCGCGATCGGCAGCGCCCGCGGCGCAGCATTGGCCGACCTCAACCTCGACGGTCTGCTGGACCTCGTCCTGGTCAATCGCCGCGAGCCCGTACAGGTCTGGCGCAACCTCGGGGCCGGCACGCCGGATGCGCCGGAGCCGATGGGCCACTGGCTCGCGCTCCGTCTCGAGCAGGACGGACCGAATCGGGATGCGATCGGCGCATGGGTCGAGATCCGCGCCGGCAACCAGCTGACCCAGGTCGAGCTCATCGTTGGGGGCGGCCACGTGAGCGGGCAGGCGGGCTGGACGCACATTGGCCTCGGCGACTCCGTCACCGCGGAGGTCACCGTGACCTGGCCGGACGGCGAGCGCGGTGAGCCCCTCCAGGTCGAAGCCGATGGCTTCGCCGTCATCGAGCGGGGTGCCGGCGCACGCTCCTGGAGCGCGAGGGAGGGCGATGACTGACCGTCGGTCGGCGTCCAGGGCGTCGCGGAGGCCGATTCCCCGCCCGGAATCGACACCACCGACCGGACGGATTGGCGTCGCGGCCGGCGCTCCGCATCGGTCACAATCGCAGGCATGAACAGCGTGCCCGAGGCGATCCTGACCGCGATCCTCATCGGAGCCATCGGAATCTTCTCTCCGACCCG
>DATBRU010000154.1:0-18612 GCA_036560105.1 Candidatus Limnocylindria bacterium
GAGGCCCACGTCGCGCCACGGAGAGCTTCGCCGAGGCGCTCGCACGCGCCGAGGACCCCAGCCCACCCGAGCTGCCCGCCGCCGAGGCCATGGACCCGGGGGCCCACACGCGCCAGGAGCCCGAGGCTTCCGAGGCGGGCCTGCCACGGGAGCTCCCGGCAGCCGAACCGGTTCCCGTGGCGGACGAGCCAGACGCGCTCGTGGATCGCTCCGCGCCTCCCGAGGCCGAGGCCGAGGTCGTGCCCGAGCCCGGCGAAGAGGCGGTGGTGACCGATACGGCGCCGGTGCCCGAGGGCATCGCGGAGGTGGCGCGCGTACCAGAGCCGTTGAGCGAATCGGTCGAGCCGATGAGGTGGGATGCCGATCGGTACAGCACGGCCATCGAGGAGCCGGACTGGTTCGAGGCCGAGGCGGAAGGACCCGAGATCGCCCCGCAGGCCGCGGAGGAGGTCCGAGAGCCCGAGGAGACGCTCTTCTGGCTCCGGGACGCAGCGGCCGACGATGCAGGCCTGACCGACGATCCTCCACCGCCCGAACCGGTGACGGAGATCCTCCCCGGCGCCGATGAGCTCGACTCGGCGCTCGATGCGCTCGGCGCCATCGGCGGCACTCCCGCATCGGGCCAGCCCGACGTTGCTTCCGCACCGCCGGAGCCGCCCTCACCGACGGTCGGGGGCACGCCCGTCCCGCCGCGCACCGGCATGCCACCGGCGGTGCCCCCGTCCGCGCTGCGCTACCGACCCGTCGCTCCGCCCGGGCCAACCGGGCGTGCCTATCGGCGCCTCCGTCGCATCTTTCCGGACTGAGCATCCCCATGCCGGCGTATGACGCGCGGACGTCGCTGGTGGTCGTCGACCTCCAGAACGATTTCGCCGATCCTGACGGGTCGCTTGCGGTGGCGGGTGCCGCCTTGATCTTGCCCGTCGTCAATGCTGCGGTCGCGGAGGCACACGATGGTCGGGCGCTGATCGTGGCGACGCAGGACTGGCATCCGGAGACGACGCCCCACTTCGCGAAGGACGGTGGGCCGTGGCCGGTGCATTGCGTGGCCGGCACATGGGGGGCGGAGCTCCATCCGGGGTTCACGCTCCCGGGGGATGCCCCCAGGGTCCGAAAGGGCACGAACGGCGAGGACGGCTACTCCGGCTTCACGATGCGCGATTCGGCCACCGGCGACGAGATCCCGACGGAGCTCGACGCGCTCCTGCGCGATCGCGGCATCGATCGCGTGGTGGTCTGCGGTCTCGCGACCGACTACTGCGTCAAGGCGACGGCGATCGACGCGATCCGCCTCGGGTATGCCGTCGAGTTGCTGGCCGATGGGGTGGCTGCTGTCGAGCTCGACCCCGGCGACGGCGCGAGGGCAATCGATGACATGCGTGCCGAGGGCGTGCTCGTCCTCGCCTGAGCTCCTAGTGGCGGCGCCAGCCGGCGCCGACGACCACGACCCCCACCAGCGCGGTCGCCGAACCGATGAGGATCCAGAGGCGATCGGCGGTCATGAAGCTCGTCGGCGCGAACGGGAGGTCGAGACCCTGGGCGACCCAGACGAGGCCGCCAAGGATGAGGAGGACGCCGAGCACGATCGAGAAGGTGCGCACGAACGCATCGTACCCACCGAAAGGTACTTGCGGTCCTGCGAGGCTCGGGTACTATTCCGCGCGTCGAAGCCGCATCGTGCGGCGCCAACTGCCTACCCCTTCCTCTCCCCTCACCGCGTCCAACGCGTCGGCCTCGGGGCAGCGGCAAGATCCCGGGCGCCGGCGTCGAGCAGCGGCATCGCACGGTCCAATCTCAGTTGGGAGGGGTCTACGTGACCTACACCGATCAGGTGATCACCTGCAGCGACTGCGGAATCGACTTCGTCTTCTCCGCGTCCGAGCAGGAGTTCTTCGCGGAGAAGGGCTTCGCGTCCGCTCCGAAGCGCTGCTCGTCATGCCGCGCCCAGCGCCGGGCATCCGGCGGCGGCAGCAACTACGGCAGCGCGGGCGGCTACGGGGGCGGGGGCGGGGGCTACTCCTCCGGCCCACGCGAGATGCACGACGCCGTCTGCGCCCGCTGCGGCAACGATACCCAGGTGCCGTTCAGGCCAACGGGTGCGCGCCCGGTCTACTGCTCCGACTGCTTCAGGATGATGCGCGGCTAGGCCTCGTCCCTTCGCAGAACCGATGCGGGCGGCCGTCGGGCCGCCCGTTTCGCGTGCCCCCCTCGCGAGCGGCCATGCCGTCGCATCGGTTCGGGCGTCCTATGATGGTCATCCAATCGGCAGGCAACTTGCGGAGCAGTCGAAACATGACCTCCCAGCACGACGAATGGAGCGAGCTCGGCCAGCAGCTTCGCGTGGATGCGATTCGGTCCAGCAGCGCGGCCGGAAGCGGCCACCCCACGAGCTCGATGTCCGCGGCCGACCTCATGGCTGTGCTGATGTCGAAGTACCTGCACTACGACTTCGGCACCCCTGACGACCCGCGCAACGATCACCTCATCTTCAGCAAGGGCCACGCGTCGCCGCTCCTGTACGCCATCTACAAGGCGGCCGGCGCGATCGGCGACGACGAGATGCTCACCTTCCGCCGCTACGGCTCGCGGATCGAGGGTCATCCGACGCCGGTCCTGCCGTGGGTCGACGTGGCGACCGGCTCGCTCGGCCAGGGGCTGCCGATCAGCGTCGGCGTGGCGCTGGCGGGGAAGCGCCTGGATCGCCTCGGATACCGCGTGTGGTGCCTGTGCGGTGACTCCGAGATGGCCGAGGGCTCGATGTGGGAGGCCTTCGAGGCAGCCGGCTTTCATGGGCTCGACAACCTGACGGCGATCATCGACGTGAACCGCCTCGGCCAGACCGGCGAGACGATGCACGGCTGGGACCTCGACGCCTACCGCCGCCGCGCGGAGGCGTTCGGCTGGAAGGCGATCGAGATCGACGGGCATGACGTCGCCGCCATCGACGGCGCACTCGCGACGGCAATCGAGACGACCGGCCAGCCGACGGTGATCATCGCGAGGACCGAGAAGGGCCACGGCGTAAAGGCCGTCGCCGACCTTCCCGGGAAGCATGGCAAGCCGCTGGACGACCCCGATGCGGCCATCGCCGAGCTCGGCGGATACCGCGACCTGCACGTCGCGGTCGCCAAACCCGAGATCAACGGCACCCCGCACGTCTTCCCGACCGGCCCGCTGACGCTGCCGTCGTATGAGCCGGGCACCAGGGAGGCGACTCGCAAGGCCTTCGGTGACGCGCTCCTGGCCCTCGGCAGGGCGCGGGGCGACGTCGTGGCGCTCGACGGCGAGGTCGGCAACAGCACGTACACCGAGGAGTTCGCTGACGCGCTGCCGGATCGCTTCTTCCAGGTCTACATCGCCGAGCAGCAGATGGTGGCCACCGCCGTCGGCCTCCAGGTCCGCGGCTGGAAGCCGTTCGCCGCGACCTTCGCCGCCTTCCTGTCGCGCGCGTACGACTTCGTGCGCATGGCGGCCATCAGCCGGGCCAACATCGCGCTTGCCGGTAGCCACGCGGGCGTCAGCATCGGCGAGGATGGCCCGTCCCAGATGGCCCTCGAGGACCTCGCCAGCCTGCGCGCCATCCACGGGTCCACCGTGCTCTACCCGAGCGACGCCAACCAGGCGGCGGCGCTCGTGCCGCAGATGGCCGATCGCGAGGGGATCGTCTACATGCGCACGACGCGTGAGAAGACCCCGGTGATCTACGCGCCCGGCGAGGAGTTCCATATCGGCGGGTCGCGAGTCGTGCGCGAAACCGATGACGACGCCGTGACGATCATCGGTGCCGGCATCACGCTCCATGAGGCGGTCAAGGCCGCCGACACGCTGGCGGACGAGGGCATCAGCGCGCGGGTGATCGACCTGTACAGCGTCAAGCCCGTCGACGCCGAGACCGTCCGAGCCGCTGCGCGTGAGACGGGCGCCATCGTCACGGTCGAGGATCACTGGCCGGAGGGCGGCATTGGCGACGCGGTGCTCGACGCGCTTGCGGAAGAGCAGCCGCACCCGGTCGTGCGCAAGCTCGCCGTGCGCGAGCTGCCCGGCTCGGGCACGCCCGCCGAGCTCATGGCCGGAGCTGGAATCGACGCAACCCACATCGCCGATGCGGCCCGCGAGCTGGCACGCGCCGGCGTGACCGCAGGGAGGACCCCATGACGAACGCGTTGCATCGGCTCCATGCCGAGCAGGACCAGAGCCCCTGGATCGACTTCATCGACCGCGAGCTGATCGATTCCGGCAAGCTGGCCGAGATGGTCGACGACGGCATTCGCGGCCTGACGAGCAACCCGACGATCTTCGCCAAGGCCGTCGCGACGGGCCAGTACGACGACCTCATCCGACGCGAGATCGCCGCCGGCGACGGCGCTCGCGACATCTATCAGCAGATTGCCGTCTCGGACGTCGGCGACGCCGCCGATGTGCTTCGCACGGTGTATGACGCCTCCGACGGAGCTGATGGCTTCGCGAGCATCGAGGTCGAGCCTGACCTCGCCGACGACACCGATGCGACCCTGGAGCGAGCGCGCGAGCTGTGGGACCTCCTCGAGCGCCCGAACGTGTTCGTCAAGATCCCCGCCACGGAGGCCGGCATCCCGGCCATCGAGGCCGCGATCGCCGAGGGGATCAACGTCAATGTCACCCTCATGTTCAGCGTGGATGTCTACCGGCGCGTGGCGCGCGCGTACGTGGCCGGCCTGCGGAGGCGCCTCGAGCTCGGCGAGGAGGTCTCGCGCGTCGCGAGCGTGGCGAGCTTCTTCGTGAGCCGCGTCGACACGAAGGTCGATGCCTACCTCGACGAGCTTGGGACCGACGCGGCCCGTGCCGCCCGTGGGCGCGCCGCCATCGCGAACGCGAAGCTCGCGTACGGGGCCTTCAACGAGATCTTCGGCGGCGACGAGTTCGCTGACCTGCGCGCCGCGGGCGCGCGCGTCCAGCGCTGTCTGTGGGCCAGCACCAGCACGAAGAACCCCGACTATCGCGACGTGCTGTACGTCGAGGAGCTCATCGGTCCGGAGACCGTCGACACCATGCCGCTCGACACGATCACCGCGTTCATCGATCACGGGATCGTTGCGCGGACGCTCGACCGTGATCTGGACGGAGCCCACCAGGCGATTCGCGAAGTCGAAGCGCTCGGGATCACGATGGAGCGGGTGACCGGCGAGCTCATCACCGAGGGCGTGGCGAGCTTCGCGAAGAGCTTCGACGAGCTGATCGACACGATCGAGTCGAAGCGGAAGGAGCTCGCTCCGGCATGAGCGAGCTGGACGCGGCGATCGCGTCCCGGCTCGACGCCTGGACCAGCGACCGGGTCGCCGAGCGGCTGTGGGCCAAGGACGGCTCGCTGTGGGCCGCCTCGGGCAAGGACCCGGACGAGGTGGCCGCCTGGCTCGGCTGGCTCGACCTGCCGGACGCGATGTCGGCCCGCGTCACCGAGCTAGAGCACCTGGCCCGGGACGTCCGTGAGGATGGCTACCGTCGAGCCGCGGTCCTGGGAATGGGCGGCTCCAGCCTGGCGCCGGAGCTCTTCAGCCGCGTCTTCGGCTGGGCCGGTGGCGCGGGCGGCTCGGGTGCGGCGTCCGCCGACGGCCTGGAGCTGCGCATCCTTGACTCCACGCATCCCGATGCCGTGCGCGGCTTCCGCTCGTGGGCGTCGGCCCAGCGGACGCTCTTCTGCGTCAGCTCGAAGTCGGGGACGACGACCGAGCCGAACGCCTACCAGGCCGCGATGGGGGAGATCGCGCCGGCCCTGGACTTCGTCGCCATCACCGATCCGGGCACCGCGCTCGCCGAGCTCGCCCGGGCGCAGGAGTTCCGCGCCATCGTGGAGGCGCCGGCCGACGTGGGCGGGCGCTACTCGGCGCTGACCGTGTTCGGCCTCGTCCCGGCGGCCCTGAACGGGGTCGATGTGGGTCGCCTCCTGGAACGCGCGCAAGCCATGGCCGATGCCTGCCGCACGGCCGATGCGGCCTCGAACCCCGGCCTGGCACTCGGCGCCGCCCTCGGCGCGGCGGCGCTGGCCGGCCGCGACAAGCTGACCATCCTCGTCGGCGAGCGGCTGGCACCGTTCGGCGACTGGGCCGAGCAGCTCATCGCCGAGAGCACCGGGAAGGCGGGACGCGGGATTGTCCCCATCGTCGGCGAGACGCTCCACGCCTCTGACGCCTACGCCGACGACCGCTGCTTCGTGCGGCTCTCACTCGCCGGCGAGGTCGAGCCTGAGCTGGACGCCCTCGCCGATGCCGCGGAGGCATTGGGCCACCCGGTCGTCCGCATTGGTCTCGCCGATCCGTACGACATCGGCGCCGAGTTCGTGCGCTGGGAGGTCGCGACCGCGGGCGCCGGCATCGTGCTCGAGATCGACCCGTTCGACCAGCCCAACGTGCAGGAGTCGAAGGACGCCACGAAGGCGCTGCTCACCGCGTACCGGTCCAGCGGCGCCCTGCCGGAGACGATGCCGATCGTGTCCGAGCCGGGCATCGCGGTCAGCGCCGACCCCGCCGTCCTGGGCGACACGCCGGTCAGCGTCGATGGCGCGGTGGAGCAGCTCCTCGGCCTCGCGCGACCGGGCGTCGACTACGTCGCCATCCTTGCCTACCTGCCCATGGATGCCGAGGTCATCGATCGGCTCCAGGCCATCCGCGCCCGGATCGGCGAGGCGACCGGCGCCGCCACGACGCTCGGCTTCGGGCCTCGCTTCCTGCACTCGACCGGGCAGCTGCACAAGGGAGGGCCGGACACCGTCGTCTTCCTGCAGATCACCGCCGACCCGTCGAAGGACCTTCCGATCCCTGGCTGGAGCGAGTCGTTCGGCACGCTCATCGCGGCGCAGGCGCTTGGTGATCTCGCATCGCTCCAGAAGCGTGGCCGTCGGGTCCTGCGCACCCACTTCACCGACGCGCATGCCGGCCTGGCGTGGTTGGACGGCGCGTTCGGCTAGCTCGAAGCGCCGTGGTTGCACGAGATGCGACCAAGCCGGACCGAACCGCCACGCATTCCGGCTGTGTCTCACCCGGCGAGGCGATTCACGGTTGATCGGGCCTTCGTTCGGGATTAGTCGCACGACGTGCAACTGCTCCCTCACTGCCTGGCGGAGATGCCAACGCGGCCAATTCGGGCTTACGATTGGCACGCGGTCCGCATCGGTCTCAAATCCTGAGCGCACCGCGCAAGACGAGAGGAGCCTGGAACCCGTGCAGGTCGCGATCTGTGGACTGGGGCGGATGGGGGCCGGCATGGCGCGCCGTGCGGCCCGCGGTGGCCACGACGTCGTGGCATGGAACCGCACGGAGGCCGTCAGCGCCGAGGTGGCCGCCGAGCCCGAGAACGAGGGCCGGGTGAGGGTCTCCGAACCGATCGAGACCCTGCGTGATCTCCTTGTCCGGCCGCGGCACGTCATCATCTCCGTTCCCTCGGGCGACGCCACCGACGCGATGATCGAGCAGCTGTCGCTGATTCTCGAGCCCGGTGACGTGATCATCGACGCTGGCAACAGCCGCTTCCACGACTCGAAGCGCCACGCGGCCGAGCTGGCGGAGCGGGGGATCGAGTGGCTCGATATGGGTGTCTCGGGTGGCGTCTGGGGCCTCCAGGTCGGCTTCTGCGCGATGCTCGGCGGCAAGCGCGAAGTGTTCGATCGCTTCGAGCCGGTGGTGAAGACGCTCGCGCCGGAGAACGGCTACCTCTACTGCGGCGAGGCCGGCGCGGGGCACTACACCAAGATGGTCCACAACGGGATCGAGTACGGGATCATGCAGGCCTACGGCGAGGGCTTCGACATCCTCCACGCATCGGATTACGACCTCGACCTTGCCGCCATCGCACGGATGTGGAACAACGGATCGGTCATCCGCTCCTGGCTGCTCGAGCTGGCGGGAAACGCGTTCGAGAAGGAGGGCAACGACCTTGACGCGATCGAGGGCTACGTCAGCGACTCGGGCGAGGGACGCTGGACCGTGGCCGAGGCCATCGACCACGACGTCCCGGCCCCGATCATCACGCTGGCCCTGATCGAGCGCTTCCGAAGTCGGCGGGCGCCCGACTCGTACACGGACCGCGTGCTCGCCGCCCTCCGCAACGAGTTCGGCGGCCACGCGATCAAGGAGCGGACCGAGGGCTGATGGCCGCCACGATCTCGCCACCATCGGAGAGCTTCGCGCAGACCGCGCCGAACCCGCTTCGTGACGGGCTCCGCCTCGAGCGCATGGCCGAGCCGTGCACGATGGTCATCTGCGGCGCCACGGGCGACCTCACCGAACGAAAGCTCGGTCCGGCCCTGTACAACACGCTCCTCGGTGGCTTCCTGCCTCCCGAGTTCACGGTCGTCGGCTTCTCACGCCGTGATCTGACCGACGAGGAGTTCCGGAATCACCTGCTCGAGGGGATCAACCGCCACAGCCGGAACCGGCCGGCCAAGCCGGCCATCTGGGACTCGTTCGCCCAGGGCATCGAATATCACCGTGGCACGTTCGACGATCCCGCCGCCTACGTGGAGCTGGCCAGGCGGCTCGACCGCATCGACCGCGACCGCGGCACGGCCGGCAATCGGCTCTTCTATCTCGCCGTCCCGCCGAACCTCTACCCGGGGATCGTCAACCAGCTCGACCGGGCGGGCCTGGCGGCGAGCGGCGAGCAGCGCGGCTCCGGCGCGAAGCGAGGGTGGACGCGCGTCATCGTCGAGAAGCCGTTCGGATACGACCTCGCCAGCGCGCGCGCACTGAACCACGAGATCGCCGCGGTCTTCGACGAGGACCAGGTCTATCGAATCGACCACTACCTGGGGAAGGAGACCGTCCAGAACCTGGCGGTCTTCCGCTTCGGCAACGGCCTCTTCGAGCCGATCTGGAATCGGCGCTACATCGACTCGGTGCAGATCACCGTGGCGGAGACGGTCGGGGTCGAAGGTCGCGGTGAGTTTTACGACCAGACCGGTGCACTGCGAGACATCGTCCAGAATCACGGCCTCCAGCTGCTCGCCATGTTCGCGATCGAGCCCCCGGTGGAGTTCGGAGCGGAGGATCTGCGTGACGAGAAGCTCAAGGTGCTTCGAGCGGTGAAGCCGATGCGCCCGGAGGAGGTCGCGTCCAACACGGTGCGGGGCCAGTACGTGAATGGCTGGGTCGAGGGCCAGCGGGTCGGTGCCTACCGCGACGAGCCCGAGGTTGCCCCCGACTCGGAGACGGAGACCTTCGTCGCGCTCAAGCTCGGGATCGACTCCTGGCGCTGGGCCGGCGTCCCCTTCTACATCCGGACCGGCAAGGCGCTGCCGAGCCGGGTGACCGAGATCGCGGTCCAGTTCCGGCGGGCGCCGCTGGCGCTGTTCTCGAGGGCCGGGGTTTCGCAGGTCGACCCGAACGTACTCGCGATCCGCGTTCAGCCGGACGAGGGGATCCTGATCCGCTTCGGCGCCAAGGTGCCGGGCCAGGGCCTTCAGATCCGAACCGTCAACATGGATTTCCGCTATGGCTCCTCGTTCGCGGTCGACTCACCCGACGCCTACGAGACGCTGCTGCTGGACGCGATGGTCGGTGACGCCAGCCTCTTCACCCGGTCCGACGAGGTTGAACGAGCATGGGCCATCCTCGATCCGATGCTTGCGGCGTGGGCAGCCGGCGAGGGAGGCCCCCTGCACTTCTACGGGGCGGGCAGCTGGGGTCCGCCGGCCGCTGACGAGCTGCTCGAGCGCGACGGCCGCGCCTGGCGCCGGCCATGACCGGGCTGTTCGAGGCTGCCGGCGAGGAGCAGGCTGCGCACCGTCGCCTCATGCGCTTCGGAGCGAACCAGCAGCCGGCGACGCCGATGTGGTCGGAGCGAGGCACCACCGTCCAGGCCGTGGCGGAGAACCTCGCGCGGCTGTGGGACAGCGAGGCGCACGACACTGCGGCGGCCGCGGGCACCACCTCCGTCGCCGAGAAGGGCCTCGCGCACGCACGGGCATCGGTCCTCAACCTGATCGTGCTGGTGGTCGACGATGCCGCCGCCGACCGGGTCGTGAGCACCCTCGTCGACCTTGGCGTCCGCCACCCGTCGCGCGCCATCGTGCTCGTCCCCGACCAGGGCTCGGAGGCCGAATCGATCGACGCCCGGATCAGCACGCACTGCCACGCGGCCAGTGGCGGAGGGGACCGCGTCTGCTGCGAGGAGGTCGTCGTCGCGGTACGTGGTGAGGCCGCGGGCCACCTGTCGGGGATCGTGTCGCCGCTGCTCATCCACGATCTGCCGACCCACGTCTGGTGGCCCGGTGATCCACCGTTCCGCGACCCGATCTTCGATCAGGTCGTCGAGCTGGGGGACCGGGTCCTGGTCGACTCGGCCGACTTCGGCGACCTTGCCGCCGGCCTCCGACGAATCGCCGGCCTGCGCCGCCAGAGTGGTGTCGGCGACCTGAGCTGGGAGCGGATTTCGTGGTGGCAGGAGCTGACTGCCCAGTTCTTCGACGCCCGGCGCTTCCGGCGCTATCTCCCCAACCTCAGCAGGCTCCTCATCCGCTACGCGGCGGCACCCGACACCGACGTGGCAGCCCCCATGTCGCAGGCGCTCCTGTATGCCGGCTGGATCGCCACGCGACTGGGCTGGCGTCGCCACCGCACCGTCGAGCCCCTGGCCGACGGCGGCTTCCGCCTCACGCTCGAGGGCAAGCACGAGATGGTCGACCTCGTGATCCGCCCGGAGCCGACCGACATCCATCGCCCGGGTGACCTCGTCTCGGTCCGCCTGCGCTCCCTCGGCGAGACCGGGGCCGGCGAGTTCATCATCGATCGTCGAGGGGAGGACGCGGCGGTCGCCACGAACGCCGACGGCATGACGGCCCTGCTCCGCCTCGTGCCGATGGACGCGCCAAGCGAGGCCGAGCTGTTGAGCAGCCAGCTCGCCCTGGACGTCGTGGACCCCGTCTACGAGGACGCCCTTCGTGCGGCCAGCATCCTGCTGGCCAGCGCCCGCGAGCCTGCCGCTTGATCGAGTACAGCGTCGTCGCCGATGCGGCGGCCGTTTGCCACGCAACCGCGGATCGCTTCGTGGCCATCGCCGCCGAGGCCATCCGCGAACGGGGTGTCTTCCGCGTCGCCATGTCGGGCGGCAGCACCCCGCTGCAGGTCTACCCGCTGCTGCTCGAGCCGGCGCGACGGGAGGCGATCGACTGGTCGGCGGTCGAGTTCTTCTGGGGGGACGAGCGTTCGGTGCCTCCGGATCACCCGGATTCGAACTTCGGCGTCGCATACGCGTCCTTCCTGTCGCAGCTGCCGACGGTCCGGCCCGAGCGGATCCACCGCATGCAGGCCGAGGCCGCGGATCTCGACGCGGCGGCGCTTGCCTACGAGGGTGAGATGCGGCTCGCGTTCGAAGCTCGCGGCGACGACCCGCCCGCCCTCGACCTTGCCTGGCTGGGAATGGGCCCTGACGGGCACACGGCCAGCCTCTTCCCGGGCTCGACCGCCCTGGAGGAGCGCGTGCGCTGGGCCGCCGGGACGTGGGCTCCCGCCCTCGAAGCCTGGCGCATGACCCTGACCCTCCCCGTGCTCAATGCGGCTCGTACCGCCATCTTCGGAGTCATCGGCGCAAACAAGGCGCCCGCCATGCGTGAGATTCGTCACGGTGGCTCCGACCTGCCGGCCGCGCGCGTCATCGAGCCCACGGTCGAGTGGATCATCGATGCTGCAGCCGCGGGCGAGCAGCCCGACTGACCCATGTCCCCCCTGATCTGGCTCGCGACTGCCGGGCTTGCCGCGACCGGCGCCTACCTCGTGGGAGGGCCGGCCTGGCGGTCGTCGCGCGAGCGGGAGGCACGCGACACGAACGCCGAGCGCTACCTTGCCTGGCGTGGACGTGCGCCACGCGGATCGGTCCCCCGCGAACGCTGGACGCCCATCGAGCGCCGCTGTCTCGCCCTGGCCGCGGGGCTCGGCCTGGTGGCCGTGGTCGCCCTCGTGGCCTTCTTCGTGGCGAGCTGACGGGTGCGCGTCGAGCTCCTCTACGCCGATGGCGACCCCGCCGCCATGCCCGCGCGCCAGAACCTCGTCGAGGTGCTCACCGAGGACGCCTTCGAGACGCCGATCCAGATGATCGCCCTCGCGACCGATGCCGATGCGGAGCTGCTCGGCATGCGCGGCTCTCCGACGATCCGCATCGATGGGCAAGACCTCGTCCCCGACTGGGACGGCCCGTTCGGGCTTGCCCCGCGGGACTACGGCGATGGTCCCGTGCCCTCGAAGGACAGCATCCGAGCCGCGGTGGAGCGCGCGCGCGGCTGGAGCCACACCCGCCCGACCCGGCACGCCGGGTGATCGGGGTAGACTGCAGCCAACCAGCCCATGTCCACGAACAAACGGCCGAGCACCTCGAGCCTCCGCCGATACCTCACATCCCGTCCGTACATCGCGGTCGCCGAGATCCGACGCCGGTTCGGCCTCGATCCCGACGCGATGAGCGTCGTTGCCCGCAACGGCACGAGGGCGTTCATCGGCCTGCCCGAGCGCGAGGCGGCCAAGCTCCAGGACCTCTGGCAGCGCGATGAGGTTGGCGTCGAACTCTCGGTCGAAGTGAGGGCCCCGGTCGTCGTCGGGGTCTATCCGACGCGCGTGGCTCGCTTCGTCGTGGATCAGGCGGTCGGAGCCAACGGCAACGGCGTGCATCCTTCGCCCGTCGCCCTGGACGTGGAGCCCGCCGCGGAGTGACGGTCGCAGCCGTGATGAGCGACCTGATGCTCTTCAGCCGGATCGAGTCCGCCGCCACCTCGGCCGGCGTCCACCTCGTCCGGGTCGACACGCCCGTGGATCTGCCGATTGACGCTGATCTCGTCCTGGTCGATTGGTCCGCGCGCGACGGGAGCTGGGCGGCAGCCCTCGAGCGCCACGAGGGTCGCGTGATCCTGTTCGGTCCACACACCGACCTCGAGGCGCACGCCGCCGCGCGCGAGGCCGGCTTGGGCCCCATGTGGGCACGCTCGAAGGTCGTATCCAGCCTCGCGAGCCTGTTCGATGGCTGAGGGGCCCCCGGTCATCATCTTCGGCGCGCATATCGCCGCGCTCGGCGTCCTTCGCGTGCTTACCCGGCATGGAGTGACCTGCTACGTGGCGGACGACACGTCCGACATCATCAGCCGTTCACGCTGGCGTCGGGCGCTCGAACCGACGCTTGCCGAAACGACCGACAGCGCGATCGTGGCCGGGTATCTCGAGGGGCTTGCGGTGCCGTCCGCGGTGATCATCGCGTGCAGTGATCGGTGGTCGCTCGGCCTCTCCGGCATCCCGCACTCCCTGCGACAACGATTTCCCAGCAGCCTCCCGGAACGCAACGCAATCGAGCAGTTCGTCGACAAGGACAAGTTCCGTGCGCTCGTGGAGCGGCTCGGCATTCCCCACCCACGCGCCATTCCGCTCCGGACGGTGGACGACCTCGATCTGGCGACCGATGCGGAGCTGACGAGCGGCTTTCTCAAGCCGACCGACTCTCCGCGACACAAGGTCCATTTCCACACCAAGGGCGCCTTCGTGGACTCGCGCGAATCCGCCAGCCGGATCGTGGAGCGTGGGGCCAAGGTGGGCATCGAGTTCATGCTCCAGGAGTGGATCCCGGGGCCCATGGGCGCCACGATCCTGATCGACGGGTTCTTCGATCGGACGGGGACCATCGTCGCAATGCTCGCGCGAAGACGGATCCGCATGAACCCGCCGCGGATCGGGAACACGGTGTCGGCCGTGACGATCCCGCTGGAAGAGGTCGAGGAGCCCATCGGCGCTCTGCGTCGCCTGTTCGCCGATGTGGGCTATCGCGGGGTCTTCAACGCGGAGTTCAAGCGTGACGAGCGCGACGGCACCTACAAGATCATCGAGATCAATGCCCGCCCCGCATGGTTCATCGGAACCATAGCCAGCATCGGGGTGGACCTTCCATGGATGAACTACCTCGATGCGCAGGATCTGCCGGTACCGGCCCCGCCCCCGTACCGTGCCGGCCGGTACACCCTGTACGAGCTCCAGGACGCCGCCGCCATGATCCGGTCGGTGCGCTCGAGGCGACGGCCATTGGGACCGATTCTCGGGCCGTGGCTGCGCGGCGACCGCGCGATGTTCTGGTGGAGGGATCCTGGGCCGGCCATCGGCGGCGCTGGGCGGGCGGTGGGCCGACGCGTGCTCGGTGCGTTCGGACGGGCGCGCCCAACCGCGTCCTGAGGCGGCGACGGGTTACGGTCCCGCGCGCCTACTTGATGGCGACCGGGTTGACCGGCGAGCCGACCCCGCCGGTGATCGGCAGTGGCACGGCTGAGAAGAGGAAGTCGTAGCGGCCGTCGGCCGCGCAGTCATCGGCGAGCGCCTCGAGGTCGAAGATCTCGCCCATCAGCAGGCCCATGTGCACGATCAGGATGATGTGCAGTGGCTGGAAGACATCCGGCGTCTCGTTGGGCTGCACTTCGAGGCCCCACGTATCGCCGGCCAGACCCGCAACCTCTCGCTCATGGAGCCACGGCGCGGTGTCGAGAGCGATGCCCGGCGCCGGTCCGCCCGCATAGCTGCCCCAGCTTCCTTCGCTCCGGCACTGGGCGATCTGGCCCGTGCGAACGAGGACGAAGTCGCCGCGGCCAACCGTCACGCCCTGTGATTCCTCGCACGCGGCCAGGTCGGCCGCATGGATCGGCTCCCCGGGCTCGAGCCAGGCAACCCCGCGGCTGCGCGCGATGTCGAGCAGAACGCCTCGACCGACGACCCGATCGCGCGCGTTGGCGATGTCGTTGCGGGTCGCACCCTTGCTGCCGACCACCGACGCGTCGTAGCCGTTGTAGATCCTGTTCTCGAAGATGATGTGGCCCAGCGCGTCCCATTGGGTCCCAGACTGGAGCGGGAGGATGAGGAGGTCATCGGTGCCGCGAATCCAGCGGTCGCGGCCGCCGTAGAAGTCGCGAACGGTCGACCCGGTGATCGCCCCGTTGCCATCACGGATCATGA
Organism: Candidatus Limnocylindria bacterium; assembly: GCA_036560105.1. GTDB lineage: Bacteria > Chloroflexota > Limnocylindria > QHBO01 > QHBO01 > JACDBZ01. The sequence goes on from DATBRU010000154.1 coordinate 14,940, forward strand.
GGTGGATCGGGTTGAACCGGCCGAAGCCGCCCGTCTGGGGACCGTTCTCGTCCACCGGGATCGAGAGGGAGATGACACGGCCGTCGCGTACCAGGCGCGATGCGGCGACGACGTCCTCGGGCTGGAGGTGATTCAGAGTGCCGAGCTCGTCGTCCGGCCCCCATCGACCCCAGTTCGAGCAGAGCTCCGCAAGCTCACGAACGGTGTCGATGGTCGGCGCGTCGGGAACCTCAACCACGGGTCGCAACCGCGGTCACAGCTCCCGCTCGCGCACTCGATCGTAGCGGGTCACCGGCGCCATCGCCTCGCGGTCGATGACCGCGTCGATGATCGTCGGCGCGCGCCGCTCGAACCCTGCCGCCAGTGCGGTGCGGAACTCCGCGGCGTTCGAGACGCGGAAGCCCGAGGCGCCGAAGGCGCGCGCGACCGCGCCGTAGTCGACGTCGCGGAAGCGATCGACCTCGGGGACCACGTGCCCGTAGAGCAGGTTCTGGACGTGCTCCTCGAAGGCGAGGATGCCATTGTTGAGGACCACGACGGTGACCGGCAGGTTGTGACGCAGCGCCGTCTCGATGTCGGCGATGTGGTACGCGATACCGCCGTCACCGGTGATGCACACGACCTGCCGGTCCGGCGCCGCCATCTGAGCGCCGAGCGACGCCGGAAAGGCCCAGCCCAGGGACCCGTCCGCTCGAATGAAGTTCCGGCCGGCCTGCTTGACGTCGGCCAGGGCTCCGGCCCACGCGGCCGAATAGCCGGTATCGGCGACGATGATGCCATCGGCGGGCAGGTTCTCATCGATGGCCGCCATGATCGCTTCGGGGCGCATCGGCCGGCCGTCGTTGCCGTCCTTGGCGGCAAGGGTCGCGCGCTGCTCACGCCACGCGCGCTTCGTCTCCGCCACGTCCGCAAGGTAGGCCGATGAGTCGGTTGACGGCACGGCCTCCATCCGCTCGGCGGCGGACAGGACGGCCTCCAGGAAGGCTCGTGCGTCCGCGACGATCCCGAGGTTCGGCGGGAAGTTCAGGCCGATGACCTCAGGATCGATCGTGACGTGGATCAGGAAGGTGTCGGGGCTGATGAGCTTGTACGAGTCGGTCACGAGGCCACCGAGCCCGCTGCCGAGGGCGATGACCACGTCCGCACCGCGGACCGCGGCATTGGCGTACCTGCGCGAGTAGCGGCCGACGGTCCCGAGCGCCAGCTCATGGTTGTCCGGGATCGCGCCCTTGCCGCCGCTGCTGGTGGCGACCGGGATGGAGAGTCGCTCTGCCAGCTGTCTCAGGGCATCGTACGCACCGGACTGGTGCACGCCGGTGCCGGCCAGGATGACCGGGCGACTGGCTGTGGTCAGAGCCCGCACCACCGCTTCGGCGTCGGCCGCCGATGGTGCCGGGCGCGTCAGGGGCAGGCTCACCGGCTCGCGATGGTTGGTCGGCTCCTGGTAGTCGGGCAGCTCCTCCTCGAAGATGTCGCCCGGGATGCCGAGGTAGACCGGGCCGGGAGTGCCGCTGACGGCGCGTCGCACCGCCTCGCGAACCAGGCGCGGCACATGCTTGCTGTCGGATGCCTCGGCTCCCCACTTCGTAACCGATGAGAACAGGGGGACCTGATCGAGCTCCTGGTACTCCTTGCGGAATCGCTCGGTTCGGCGCATGGCCGACACGAGCGCGATGACCGGAGACGACGACCAGAACGGCTCGGCCAGGGCACCGGCCACGTTGGCTGCGCCCGGCCCGTACGCGCCGTAGGTGAGGGCAGGGCGCCCGGTCACGCGAGCGTAGGCATCGGCCATGTAGACGGCCGACCCCTCGCTTCGGGCGAGGACCTGGCGGATGCCGACCTCCTCGAGCGCGATCCACAGCGAGTTGTCGCGCCCGGTCATGAGGAACAGGTGATCGATGCCCTGCGCGCGAAGCTCGTGCGCGACGGCACGGGCGACATTGTGAACGGCAATCCCGCTTTGCGGCGGATGCCCGGCGGTGCGAGCCACGGTAGCGATGACGAACCCCCTTCAGAACGCCGGGATGATGGATGAAGGCATGATGAAATCCCCCGGACGTCCAGCAGACAGGACTACGCCCGTACTGTCAATAGTCCCGGTGCGCGACTACAACACTATCCCCATTCGTACCCGGCCCAAGGTAGCCTCCGTCTCGTCGGCCTCAGTCGATCTCGTGACCCCCGAGCGTCATTGCCAGCATCGTGTAGTACCCGACCAGGACCGTCAGCTCGACCAGGGCCTTCGTGCCGAGCAGGGTCTGGGTCGCGCCGTAGATCTCGTCTGGGACCCGCCCGGTTGAGGCGAGTGCGCGAACGTATTCGGCTGTGACGCGGTAGCGCTCTGGCAGGGCCGCGAGGTCGGCATCGGCGCGAAGGGCGTCGATGACTGCGTCCGGGACCCCGGCGCTGCGCGCGTGCGGCTCATGAGCCTCCCATTCGAACGCACTGCGCCATGCGCGAGAGGTGGCGAGGACGGCCGTCTCCGCGACGTCGCGCTCGAGCTCGGTCTCGTAGCGAAGGTAGGCCCCCACATGCTGGACCCGGTCGGCCAGCGCCGGGGCGTGGAGCAGGACCGTGAATGGGCCGGCAACCCGGCCGCGACTTCCGGCGATGCGATCGAACACGTCCTGCTGATCTGGGCTCAATCGACCCGGATCGACCGCTTGGATCCTGTTGCCTGGGCGACTCGTCATTGAGCGGAACATCCCCTTGGTCGCGGGCTGTTGCGATGGCCTTCGAGTGTAGACGTCGCGAGCCGCGGTGGGTCCGATCCGGAAGGGTCGCGGTACATCTAGGCCAGCGGATCGCCCGGACCATTTCAGTGCGGAAATTGGGCCATCTGATGGGTGTTGTGACCCCGGTGGCCGCCCATAGGCTCGATTGAACGATTCCGGGGGAGCCAATTCCGCAGCACGGTGAGTTATGCGTTACAAGTCACTTCCGCTGTCCGTCAGGGCGACTCCACGACCGACCCCACCCCGTCCGCCGAAGGCGGCCGGACCGACGCCAAGACGACTGCGCGATTGGCTTGCCATGATCCCCATCGTGCTCCTCATCCCGGCCCTCGTCCTTGTCGGACAGCAGGCCGGCGCTCGATCCGCGGCGCTCTCCGCCCCGGCGCGCGTCGTTGCCGGCGAGAGGATCACCCTGGTTGGCCACGGGTTCCCACGCCGGGTCAACCTCCAGATCACCTGGAACGGATCGGCCTCCCGCATGCCGATCACCCAAACCAGCGGAGGCGGCGAGGTCAGAGTCCGCCTGACAGTCCCCAGGGGCACGAACCCCGGCCAGTACCGCATCGCCGCGGCTCTCTCGAATCGGAACTCGTCCGACGGCGACCAGGGCCGCCCGTCTCGCATGACACTGCCGTTCATCACGGCCGTCGCAAGCCGCTCGCTGGCCTCGACCATGGTGCGGGTGACGGCCCAGCAGACTGCGTCGAATGTCACGCCGTCTGCCGTGGCCGCTGCAACCCCCGTGGCGACGGCCCGCCCGACTGCGACGGTGCAGGCGACGCCCGCTCCGGCGACTCCGGTCGCGGCCGCTACCGTCGCGCCGACGCCCGTCGCGGTCGCACAGGCCCCGGCCCCGACGCCGGCGCCGGCCGCCCCATCCGGCCCGTTCGCGCCGTTCACGGCGACCGCCGGTGTGTGGCTCAACCAGGCCGAGC
>DATBRU010000155.1:0-40556 GCA_036560105.1 Candidatus Limnocylindria bacterium
GAGGAGCCTCGTCAACAGGAGGAGCCTCGTCAACAGGAGGAGCCTCATCAACGAGAGGAGCCTCGTCTACCGCAGGAGCCTCGTCTACCGCAGGAGCCTCGTCGACCGCAGGAGCCTCGTCGACCGCAGGAGCCTCGTCTACCGCAGGAGCGTCGTCGACGGCAGGAGCCTCATCGGCCGGTGCGTCCGCGACGGGTGCCTCGGTCTCGGCTTCCGCGGTGGGCGCTTCGGCCGCGGCTGCCTCAGCCACGGGCTCGGCGGCAGGCGCCGTTGCTTTGGCCTCCGCCTTGGCACGGGCCTTCTTCGATGGCTTCGCGGTTCGCGTTGCGCGCTTGGGCTTCTCGGTGACCTCGCCCTTCGCGGCGGCATCGGCCTGGCGAATCAGCTTCTGCACCGTATCCGAGGGCTTGGCCCCCTTCCCGATCCAGGCGTTGATCTTCTCGGTGTCGAGGTGAACGGTCGCCGGCTCGGTGAGCGGGTCGTAGAAGCCGAGGATCTCCAGCGCGCGGCCGTCGCGAGAGCGGCGCTTGTCGATGGCGATCACGCGATATGCGGGGCGTTTGGTCGCCCCCACGCGTGTCAGCCGAATTGCTACTGCCAAGTGATGCGTACCTCTGTGATCGTTGTCGGATGGGTCATTCGGCGCTCGCGTCGAGAATGGTGAGCGCGGCATGGAACTCGATGGCGTCGTCTCGGGACGGGAAGCTGATGGCGAGTGCCCCGAGCTGTGACAGGATATCGCGCGCGTCGTCGGGGAGTGCGATGCCGGCATCGTCGAGCAGGCCGAGGTCGACCAGGGCGCCGATATCGACGTATGCCTCCGTCCCGGATCTCGTCCCGGCCACCTCGAATGCCTGACTGTAGCGGTCGCTCGCTGCAAGCGACGCACCGGACGCATGGGCGTCCACACCGGCGAGGACGTCACCCGGCGCGAGACCGAGGATCACGACGCCATCGACGATCGCGAAGCTGACCTCGCCGAGGTCCGGCACCGACACGATCGTGATCTCGAGGCCGTCGTGATCCTCGTCCCGCCGCTCCCCGCCCACGTCGGTCAGGCGGTCCACGATCGTCTCGAACGAGTCCGCGGCGGCGCCGGGGTCACTGGGCCGCAGAACCAGCTGGCCGTGCGGCAGGCCGCCGTCCATGCCGGTCAGCGCGATCCCGGCCTCGGCATCGAGGAGCGGCAGCAGATCAGCGTCGAGGTCCAGCCCCAGGCCGAACGCAGCGAGCGCGCGGACGGTGTCGAGCATGCTCAGCGCCTCGTCTCCGGCATCGGTCCCACCCAGTGCCGACTCGGCATTCTCGAGCGTTGCGGGGAGGCCGAAGAGCACCGCCGAGGCGAGCGCATCCTCGGGCATCCACTCGACCACGGTGCTCGTCACGCTGCCCGACGCTGATGTCGAGCCGCCGGAGTCCATCGGGATCACGCCGGTGAGGCGAAGGCCATCGGTCTCGGCGATCAATGCGGCGCTTGCCGTGGTCAGGCCGGCGACCGGCTCGGTGCCGCCGCTGGCGGCCATCAGCACCCGCACGTCGACGAATGCCGATGCCAGGTTGTCGGCGGGGATGCGGGCCATTGCCGCCTGGAAGTCAGCCTGATCGGCGAGCGAAGCCGCGCCACCGCTCACATCGATGACCGCGGTGAGGCTGTCCTCGCTGGGGCCGATGAGGAGCGCATCCTCGACGAACGCGTAGGCGATTCCCGTGCCGATGTGCAGGTCGATTCCCTCGTAGGCTTCGGTCACGAATGGCGCATCCTCCCCGCCGAGCAGCGCCGGGATGGACTGATCGGCGGCGGCCCGATCCTTGACGGCCGCGATGACCACTGCCTCCGGGGTCGCGATGCCGTCCTCGGACGGCCATGCTGCCACCGCGACCTGGTCGCCGAGCCAGGGCTCGAGATCGGCCGCATAGTCGATCCCCGCACCCGAGAAGAGATTCCCGATGATCTCATCGACCTTCTGGTCGAGCGCGGCGGCATCGGCGAAGCCCGGAAGCCTGCCGATCAGCCCGGCGAGATTCATCTGCTGCCCGGGCGAGGGCTCGAGGTAGACGTTGATGTAGGCCGCGCTGCGGGCGGGGGCAAGCGCGGCAAACCGGTCGCTTGAGCCCGCGAGGAGCAGATAGCCCGCGAGGACGGTTCCCGCGGCCAGGCCCAGCAGCGTGACAAGGGCAATGACGAGGCGCGACACGCTACTGGCGACCCAGGAGTGCGCCGAGGCCACCGCCGAGTCGCGGCATCTTCCCGCCCGCGAACATCTTCATCATCTTCTGCATCTCGGCGAATTGCTTCAGGAGCCGGTTGACCTCCGCCGTCGACGTCCCGCTTCCGAGCGCGATGCGCCTCCGCCGGCTGGCCTTGATGATGTCGGGCCGCCGGCGTTCCTCCGGCGTCATCGAATCGATGATGGCCTCGATCTTCGCCATCTGCCCCGAATCGACGGCCTCCTGGGCGGCGCCGGCCATCTGGCCGGCACCGGGAAGCATGCCGACGAGCTGGCCGATGGGCCCCATCTTCTTGATCTGCGTGATCTGCGACCGGAAATCCTCGAGCGTGAAGCGGTTCTCCATGAGCCGTTGCGCCGCCTGCTCGGCCTGATCCTGGTCGACGTTCTCCTGGACGCGCTCGACGAAGGTGACGATGTCGCCCATGCCGAGGATCCGCTGGGCCAGGCGATCGGGGTGAAACGGCTCGAGGCCATCGGTCCTTTCACCCGTCCCGAGAAACGTGATCGGAAGGCCCGTGGCCGCCCTGATGCTGAGGGCGGCGCCGCCCCGGGCATCCCCGTCCATCTTCGTCAGGACCAGCCCGGTGACGGGCAGCTTGGCGTGGAACGCATCGGCAACACGCACGGACTCCTGGCCGGTCATGGCGTCGACCACGAGGAGCGTCTCCGACGGCGTCACGGAGCCGGAGATCCGGACGAGCTCGTCCATCATCGCCTCGTCGACGTGCAGGCGGCCGGCGGTGTCGAGGATCATGACGTCCACGTTCCGCTGACGGGCCACCTCCAGGCCGGATCGCGCCACCTCGAGCGCCGGGGTTCCGACCGGGCGAGTGTGAACTTCGACCCCCACCTGGTCACCGAGCTGAACGAGCTGATCGACCGCCGCGGGCCGGTAGACGTCCGCGGCCACCAGCATCGGTCGCTTGCCGTCCTTGCGCAGACGCACGGCGAGCTTGGCGGCGGTCGTCGTCTTGCCGGAGCCCTGGAGGCCGACCAGCATGAGGACCGATGGTCGGTCGCCGAGCTTCATCTGGTGACGCTCGCCGCCGAGGACCGCCACAAGCTCGTCGTGGACGATCTTCACGATCTGCTGGCCGGGGTTCACGCCGTTGAGGACGTCGGCTCCCAGCGCTCGCTCGCGCACGCGGCCGACGAACTCCTTGACGACCTTGAAGTTGACGTCCGCCTCAAGGAGCGCGAGACGGATCTCGCGCAGCGCAACGTCGAGGTCGGCTTCGGTGATGCGGGCCTTGCCTCGCAGGCGCTGCGAGATGTCGGCGAGGCGCGCGGACAGGGATTCGAACATGGATGGACCGATACGGGGCGGGGTCAGAACCGGCGCGAGGCGGCCGGCAAACGGCTGCCCATTCTAGGGACACGCGCCACGCGCGGCAACGACGTCAGTCGGCGAAGAGCCACTCGACGAAGGCTTCCGGCTCGAACGGAGCGAGCGCGTCGATCTCCTCGCCGACCCCCGCGAACAGGATCGGGACGCCGAGCCGATCGGCGGCGGCCAGCGCAACCCCGCCCTTCGCGCTGCCGTCGAGCTTGGTCAGCACGATCCCGGTGACGCCGACCTCACGGCTGAAGCCCTCCGCCTGGAGGATGCCGTTCTGCCCCGTCGTGGCGTCCAGGACGAGGAGGACGTGGCGTGGCTGATCGGGCAGGCGGCGCTCGATCACGCGTCGGATCTTGGCGAGCTCGTCCATGAGCTGCTGCTTGTTCTGAAGCCGGCCGGCCGTGTCGATCAGCACCGCGTCCAGCCCGCGGGACTCGGCCGCGGAGACCGCATCGAACGCAACCGCTCCCGGGTCGGCCCCGGGTCGCTGGGCGATCACGGCGACGCCGAGCTGGTCGCCCCAGACACGAAGCTGTTCGATGGCGGCGGCGCGGAACGTGTCCGCGGCGCCAAGGGCAATGGTCTTCCCCTCGCCGATGAGGCGGTGCGCCAGCTTGGCGATGGTCGTCGTCTTGCCGGTTCCATTGACGCCGACGAAGAGGACGACCGACGGCGCCGTGCCCAGCGCGAACGTGCCCGATCCCGTCCTCGCCAGCCGATCGCGGATCTCGGTGCTCAATGCGCGACGCGCGTCCTCGCCGCTCCGGCCGCCGTCCGCGTCGAACCGCGCGCGCGCTGCCTCGACCAGCTCGATGGTGGCGCTCCCGCCTACGTCGGCTGCGATGAGCGCCTCCTCCACCTCGCCCCAGGTGGCGTCGGATGCCGAGACGCCGGCGCCGAGGATGGTGCGCAGTCTCGCGCCCAGCCCGGAAGGACGCGCGCGCAGGCCCATCCCTGCGGGCTCTCGCGACGGCCTCGGTGTGGTGGCCGGCGGCGTCGGCTCAGCGACCGACCCGACGTCCTCCTTCCGGCGCCGGAACACCTACGCGCCGACCTCGACCGGCACGTCACTCAGCCGCAGCGAGAGGACCCGGCTCACGGCCTCATCGGTCATGGTCACCCCGTAGATCGTGTCGGCCACCTCGATCGTGGCCCGGTTGTGGGTGATGACCACGAAATCGATCGTCTCGGCGAGCCGGCGGAGCGCATCGGCGAATCGGCCGATGTTGGCCTCGTCGAGCGCCGCGTCGACCTCATCGAGGATGCAGAATGGCACGGGGTTGACGGTCAGCATGGCGAACAGCAGCGCGACGCCCGTCAGCGCGCGCTCGCCTCCGGAGAGCATGGCCAGCCGCTGCAGTCGCTTCCCCGGCGGCCGCACCACGATCTCGATGCCCCCGGGAGCGTCGCCGTCCGCCTCGTCGGCGAGCTGAAGCGATGCCGACCCGCCGGCAAACAGGAGCTGGCAGTACTCGTCGAAGCGCTCGGCGATGGCCTGGAACGCGGCGTCGAACTGCTCGCCGATCTGGCGGTCCAGGTGCGCCATCAGCTCCTCGGTCGACGTGATGGCGGCGCGCAGGTCATCGTGCTGGGCCGTCATCTCCTCCATTCGCGAGGCCACCTCGCGATGTTCTTCGACGGCGAACGGGTTGACCGATCCGATCTGGGCGAGTGTCCGCCGGACCCTCCGCAGCTCTGCCTCGAGCGCCTCGTCGTCGAGGGCATCGATCTCGGCCTCGGGTGCCGCATCCGGCGAGTCCGGGATTCCCTCGAGCGCCAGCTCGCGCTCACGGGCCAGCGCAGCCAGCGCCTCGTCGCGCCGGGAGGCCTCGATCGCCGCCTCCTGCGTCGCCTTCTCCAGTTCGGCCAGTCGTGACGCGGTTCCGACATGGTCCCGCTCGAGCGCACGGAGGTCACCGCGACGTGCCTCGCGATCGGCCTCGGAGCGCTCGGCCTCCGCCTGCGCCGCGCGGTCGGCGGTCCTCGCGTCGTCAGCCGCGGCCGCCAGCGCGGCGTGCTCGGCCTCGATCGCCACCAGTGAGGCCTCCCTGGCCGGCAGCGTTGCGGTGAGCTGTGCGACGCGCGCCTCGTGCAGCGCTCGATCCCGTCGCCGGGTGGCGGTGGCCGTTTCGAGTGCCTCGGCATCGGTGCGGGTCACGGTCCAGCGTTCTCGGGCTGCATCGCGCTCGCCCGCCAGCTCGTCGCGTCGTCGTCGGGCCTCCCGCGCCCGCTCCTGAAGCCTCTCGAGCTCTCCGTCGCCGAGGGCGCCGTCGGGAGTCGCTCGGGCAGTGCCGTCATCGAGCTCGGCGACCTCGACGTCCAGCTGGCGTACCTGCGCCTCGAGGCGCGAGACGCGGCCTTCCGCGGCGTCGAGCTCCTCCCGGGCGCGTCGCGCCGTGCGTTCCGCTCCATCGTGACGCTCCCCCGCCGCGATGTGGGCGTCACGAGCACGCCGCAGGCGTTCAGTTGCCCGATGGGCCGCGTCCTGCGAGGTGGTTGCCTCGGTCTCGAGCCGCTCGATCGTGGCACGCAGCTCGCGGCGTCGTGCATGTGCGCGCGCTGCCGCCCCGCCGGGCGGGTCGGCCCGACCGTGCAGCACGACGATGCCGCGGGCGTCGGCGAAGTCGCCCTCCCGCGTCACCGCGCTCCACCCCGCGGGCAGTCCGCGCCAGCCGGCCAGCAGCGCATCGAGATCGCGAGCCACAACGGCATAGCGGAAGGCGACGGGGACCTGGGCAGCCCCGACCCACTCGGCCACCGTGCGATCGGCGCCGACGGCGGCGAGCGCAGTGGCTCGGCCGGCGTCGTCATGCGAGCCGGTATCGAGAAGGTGAGCGGCGCCGCGAGCCGAGGCGATGTCCGCGGTCGGATCTCCGTCGTCGCTCCATAGCAGGGCGCCCTCGAGCTCTCCGCCCACGACGGCTTCGATCGCCGGCCACGCGTCCTCCGGAGCCTCGATCGATTCCAGCATCGATGCCCAGCCCGCGGCCACCAGACGGCGGCCGAGGCGAACGCCGGCGTCCTTCGGCTCCTCGACCGCGGCAAGCTCGGCCCGCAGCGCGCGGAGGCGCTCCGTGACCTCGACGGCCGTCTGTCGCTCGCCATCCGCGTCCGCCTGGGTGGTGTCGCGCTCGGTCGCAGCCGCGTCCAGCTCTCGCGCTGCCTCCTCGGCTGCCGCCTCGGCCCGGCCACGCTCGCCGGCCGCGGCGTCGAGAGCGGCGCGCGCCTCCACGTGATCCGCGGACACGCGCTGGCGCTCCCCCTCTGCCTGGTCCCGGCGCGCGGTGCGGCGCGCCTCTTCTTCTGACGCGCGCGCCACCTCGGCAATCCGATCGCTCGTCCGTGACCTCAGCTCTGCCAGGGTCTGCTCGGCCGAGAGCAGCTCGTCGTCAGCGGCGGCGAGGCTGGCGACGGCGCTGCGCCAGGCTTCCTCCGCTTCGGCGCTCTGCGCGAGGGCCGGCGCGACCTGGGCGACAGCCTCGTCGTCGCTCCCGGCAAGCGCGTGCTGGGTCGCACCGAGCTCGGCCTGGTCTGCCTCGAGGCCGGATCGCAGCTCCGTCACCCGCAGCTGCGCGGTCTCGGCGCGGCTTTCCGCGCGGATGAGCGCCTCGCGAGTCGCCTCGCGCCCGCGCGCCGCCTGACGGGACGCCTCCTCTGCCTGCCAGTAGCGCTCCTCCGCCGCACCGACCGCTTTCCGGCCGGCGTCCTGGGCCTCTCGGAAGGCCGTCAGCTCCGACTCCGCGGCCGCCGCCGCCCGACGGGCCTCGCCGAGAATGGCTCGGGCCTGTCGCTCGCGACGGGCGTGGGACGCGACGACGAGCCCGCGCGCCCGCGCGCCGAGGGTGTCGTGCTGCTGTTGATGCTCTGCCTGGAGTGCCAGCCGACGGACCTGCGGCTTCAGCTCCGCGACCACGTCGCTGACCCGTGTGAGGTTGTCGAGCGCTCGTGCCAGCCGAACCGACGCCTCGTTCCGACGGACCTGGAGGCCCTTCACCCCCGCGGCCTCCTCGAACAGCTGGCGGCGCTCTTCGGGACGCAGTGACAGGGCCGCGTCGACGGTCCCCTGCCCCACCACCACGAGCTCGTTGGCTCCGAGGCGCCCCTCGCCGAGGAGCTCCACGACGTCGCGGAGCCGGGCGCGGGTGCCGTTGATGAGGTACTCGCCATCGCCGGAGCGGTATGCGCGGCGCCCGATGGCAACCTCGGCGAACTCGATCGGCAGCCAGCCATCGGCGTTGTCGAGCGTGAGGATGGCCTCGGCCATGCCCTGCGCGCGCCGCTGCTCGGAGCCGGCGAAGATGACGTCGTCGGCCCGCCGGGTGCGCAGCGACCGGTTCGACTGCTCGCCGAGGACCCAGCGCACGGCATCGGCCATGTTGCTCTTTCCGGAGCCGTTGGGCCCGATGACGGCGTTGACGCCGGGCTCGAAGACGAATCGCGTCGGATCGGCGAACGACTTGAAGCCATGGAGACGGAGCTCCTTGAGCCGGCTCACGTCGGGTTCGCTTCCAGTGGCTCGTCCGTGCCCAGCTGGCTGAGCGCAGTGGTCGCGGCGCGCTCCTCGGCGCGCTGGCGGCTCGATCCCGAACCCGTCGCCAGACGCTGCCCGTCGAGCATCACGGCGACCTCGAACTCCTGCTCATGCGGACGCCCCGTCGTTCCGAGCAGCCGGTAGATCGGCTTCCGACCCTGGCGGCGCTGGCTCCACTCCTGGAGGCGCGACTTCGCGGACTTCGGCGGACCCTCGATCTCGGCGAGAGCCTCCAGCCGTGACTCGAACAGCCGCTCCAGGATCTGGGCGGTGGCCTCCTGGCCCTCGCTCAGCGACAACGCGCCAGCAAGCGCCTCGAAGCAAGCTGCCAGAAGGGATGGCCGCGTCGACCCACCACCTTCGAACTCGCCGCGGCCGAGCAGAAGATATCGGTCGAACCCGAGATCGAGCGCCATCGCGGCAAGCGCTTCGCGGTTGACGAGGGCGGCGCGTCGCGCGGTCAGGAAGCCCTCGTCCTCGTCGGGATAGCGGTCGTAGAGCAGTCGGCTGACGGTCAGGCCGATGACGGCGTCGCCGTAGAACTCGAGGCGCTCGTTGTGGCCCGCGACGACGCCCGGGTTCTCGTTGAAGTAGGAGCTGTGGACGAACGCCTGTCTGACCAGCTCCGCGTCTCGCAGGACGATGCCGAGCCGCGCGCCCAGCTCGTCGGTGAGCGGAGCTTCCATTGACAGGGCGCCTGCTACTGGTGCTCCTCGATGTACTCGACCGCGTCGGAGACCTTCTGGATCCGCTCCGCGTCCTCGTCGGAGATCTCCATGCCGAACTCCTCCTCGAGGCTCATGATGAGCTCGACCAGGTCCAGCGAGTCGGCATTGAGGTCCTCGACGAACGAGGCCGTGGAGGTGACTTCCTCCTCGTCGACGCCGAGCTGTTCGACGATGATCTTCCTGAGACGTTCGAACGTGGTCCCGTCTGTCACGAGTTCAGGCTCCTCCACCCGATCTGGAAACGCTTCCTAGCACGCCATTGACGAGGCGTCGTGCCGCGTCGCCGGCGTAGATCCGGGCGAGGGATACGGCATCACGCATCGTCTCCCCGCTCGGGGTCGCGGCGGAGTATAGCACCTCGTACATCGCGCTCCGGAGGATGGTTCGCTCCACGCGACCGAGCTCCGGAACGGGAATCTGGGGTGCCTCGACCGCGATGCGGGCATCCAGCTCGCGGAGGTGCTCTCCGACGCCCTGGACGATCCCGGAGGCATGATCGCGGACTTCGTCCGGGACATCTCGCTCGTGGACAAGACGCTCGAGCGCGGCCGGAGCGGTCCCCGGCCGGAACTCGGCCTCGAATAGCGCGAGCATCGCGAGCCGTCGCGCGAGGAGGCCGGGGGCCGCGCGACGCCGGGCCGGTCGCGAGGCGGTCGTCACGTGGCCTTCGACCGCTCGCGGTGGAGGCGGGCCGCAATGCGCGATCGAACACCGCGGTGGACCAGCGCCGGGTGCTCGCGCGTCCATTCGGCGATCAGGTCGGGGATCCGGGCGTGGGCCGCCTCGGAAGCCACCCGCAGCGCGTTCTCGACCATCCGCGACTTCGCGCGCCCGTGGGTCACGATGCTCACACCGCGCACGCCGAGGAGCGGGGCGCCCCCATATCGCTCGTAGTCAAAGCGCGTTCGGAGTCGATCGAAGCCGGGCTTGAGCGCGAACAGCGCCACCGGGGCGATGAGTCCCTGCTGCAGGTCCTCGCGCAGCGAGCGGAAGATGAAGCCGGTGATGCCCTCGAAGAACTTGACCACCACGTTCCCGACGAAGCCGTCACACACGACGACGTCGGCGCTGTGCGTGATCATGTCGTGCGGCTCCACGTTGCCGACGAATCGGAGGTCGAGCGCGGCGAGCTTGGCATGCGCCTCTCTCACGACCTCGCTTCCCTTCTCGATTTCCTCGCCGATGTTCAGCAGGCCGATGCGTGGATCGGCGACGTGGAGCACGTGCTCGGCGAAGATGGCGCCCATCGCCGCGAACTGGACGAGGTTCTCCGCTTCGACGTCGACGTTGGCGCCGACATCGATCAGCATCACCGGGCCGGTTGCGGTGACCAGGTGCGCAGGCAGTGCAGGGCGATCGATGCCCTCGATCCGACCGAGGCGAAAGATCGCGGCCGCCATCGTGGCGCCGGTCGACCCGGCGCTGACCACCGCATCGGCGTGGCCCTCACGAACGAGGTTGGTCGCCACGATGATCGACGCGCCCTTCTTCGTCCGCAGGGCGCTCGCCGGGTGCTCCCCCATCCCCACCACGTCGGGAGCCTCCTCGATGCGAACGTTCGCCGGCCGGCCGCGGTGATACTCCGCGATCTCCGCCTCGATGCTCGCAGTTGCACCGACGAGGATGACCTCATCGGTGCTGTTGGTCGCGTAGTCGATCGCTCCGCGGACGATCTCGCTGGGGGCGTGGTCGCCACCCATCGCGTCGACCGCGATGCGCATCGCGGCTAGAGCTGGCCTTCGGCAGGCCCGATCGGCTCGATCGCCACGGCCTCGCGCCCGTTGTACCAGCCGCAGGTCGGGCACGCGTGGTGCGCGCGATGCAGCTCGTGACAGTGGTCGCACTCGACCAGCGGCGGAGCGCTGATGGCAAGGTGCGCCCGACGCTCGCCCTGGCGCGCCTTGGAAACCTTTCGCTTGGGAACGCCCACGCGAGAACTCCTTGATCAATACACAGTGGGAGGCCGCAGTATAGCCGCACGCTCGCCGTGTCGCGAGATGCCCATCCGGGTCGCCGGTGCGCTCGCCTAGGAGCGCTCTCCGTCGGACGTCCCAAGGAGCGCGGCGAGGCCGGCGAGGCGTGGGTCGATCTCGTCCGAGTCGTGCGCATGGTCACCGCGGTCGAGCTTCTCGCCGCAGGTCGGGCACAGTCCGGGACAGTCGTCACGGCACAGGGGATGCATCGGCTCGGTCAGAAAGAGCTCGTCGTGGAGGACCCGGTCGAGCTCGATCTCGTTGTGCCCGTCGATGCGTGGTGTCATCTCCGGGTCATCCTCGACGGTCACCGGCGCGCCGGTGACCGGATCGAGGCTGGGCAGGAACTCCTCGTCGAGCTCGATCCGCACGTCCTCGACGTAGGAATCGGTGCAGCGCGAGCACGTTCGCCGGAGCGTGGCATTGACTTCACCGCGCGCCAGGATGCCTCGGTTGGTGCGCTGGAATCGAAGGTCGGCGTTCAACGGACCTGCCAGCTCGACGTCGGGCCCGAGGGTGACGTAGTGGTCCTTCAGGCGCGCGTCCCGCGTCGTCCCGGGCGGCTCGTGGAGCAGGCCGGCGACGTTGAACGAGGTCACGGCCGCGGCGCGGCCCGGGCCTGCTCCTCGGGATCGACCTCGATCGTGGCGGAGGCATCCGGAGACGCACCGTCGGTCGCTGCGGGTCGGTGTCGTTCGTCGAGCATGTCGATTCCGCGCTTGATGCTGGTCAGAGCCTTGATGCACTCGCCCTCGAGCCTGATGAGGACGCCGGCGGCATACTCATCGGCCCCGCGGCGGACTTCCCGTGCCTCGGCCTGGGCCTGCTCGATGATCTCGGTGGCGCGCTGCTGGGCCGCTCGCACGAGCTCCCGCTCTTCGAGCATCTGGGCTGCCTGCTCCTGCGCTCGGGCCACGATCGCGTCGCCATCCTCCCGAGCCCGCTCGGTGATGCGGCCGGCCTCCTCGGTGATTCGACGGGCCTGGCGCACCTCGTCCGGGACCGACACGCGCAGCTGATCGATCAGCTCGAGCAGCATGGCCTGATCCAGGACGATGTTGTTCGTGAGCGGCACCTTCTTCCCGGCCGCGACCAGCGACTCGAGCCGCTCCACGAGGAAGATGATGTCCGTGGCGGAGCCCTCCTTGGCTCGGGATTATACGCTCGACCCGGCGCTCAGTCGGTCGGCGAGCGCCTCGGCCACGGGGGCGGGAAGCATGGCCGCCACATCGCCGCCGAACTGGGCGACCTCCTTGGCAAGGGACGAGCTCACGTACCCGTACTCGAGCGCGGTCATGAGGAACGCGGTATCGACCTCCGGGGCGAGCTTCCGGTTCGTGAGCGCCATCTGCAGCTCGGCCTCGAAGTCGCTCACCGCGCGCAGGCCGCGCACGATGAACCCGGCCCCGCTCGATCGCGCGAAATCGACCGTCAGGCCATCGAACGCCGCAACCGTCACGTGTTCGCCGAGGTCATCGACGCAGCGTCGGATGAGATCGACCCGCTCGTCGACGTCGAACAACGGCCGCTTCTTCGGGTTGTTGAGAACGCCGATCACGAGCCGATCGAAGAGGCGCGAGGCGCGACGGGCAACATCCAGATGCGCGTTTGTCATCGGGTCGAACGATCCTGGGAAGACCGCGATCCTCGTCATCCCGCCGTTACCTCCAGGAAGCTCAGCGCCGTCTCGCCGAACCTCCGCTCCCTCACCCGCGCCAACCCCGAGACCTCGGGGAGCTCGGTGCGCCAGAAATGCTTGATGACGACCAATGCGCCCGGTCGCAACCGTGGCACCAGGCCGCGAACGGGCGCCACAATATCACGCACCTCGTACGGCGGATCGAGGAAGGCGATGTCCCACGGCCCGAAGCCGCCGGCGAGGAAACGCTCGACATCGAGCGCATGGACATGGGCATGCTCCACCAGGTGCGTGCGTTCGAGGTTGGCGCGCAGGCTGGCGATCGCCGCGCGATCTCGCTCGACGAAGTCGGCGCTGCGAGCCCCGCGTGACAGCGCCTCGATCCCGATCGCCCCAGTCCCCGCGAACAGGTCCACGACCGCCGCGTCGAGCGTGCGTTCCGCGAGGATCGCGAACAACGTCTCCTTGACCCGATCGGTGATTGGTCGGGTCACGCGGCCCCGTGGCGCGACCAGGGGCGTCCCGCCGGCGATGCCCGCGATCACGCGCATCAGGCTGCGTCTCCCTCGGCGTCGCGCAGGGTGAACGCCGCCTGAAGGTGCGCGAGGTCCGGGTGGGACTCGAGCGTCGGGTCGGCCTCCACCACCCGGTCCGCGAGCTCGCGGGCGCGCTCGGCGAGGCGCAGGTGGCGCGGCTCGAACAGCGAGGCGACACGAAGCGGCGGCAGTCCCGACTGCCTCGTGCCGAGCAGGTTCCCGGCGCCCCGAAGCCCGAGGTCCTCCTCGGCGATCTCGAAGCCATCCTGCGAGCGCCGCACGACCTCGAGCCGCCGATGCGCCAGCTCGTCGGTCGCATCCGAGAGCAGGATGCAGTACGACCGGTGCTCCCCGCGCCCGACCCGTCCCCGAAGCTGGTGCAGCTGGGCGAGACCGAAGCGTTCGGCGTCCTCGATGACCATGACGCTGGCGTTGGGGATGTCGATGCCGACCTCGATGACGGTGGTCGCGACCAGAACGTCGATCTCGCCGGCAGCGAACGCCGTCATCGTGATGTCGCGCAGGTCGGCTCGCTGCTGCCCATGCACGAGGTCGATACGAAGGTCCGGGAGGGCCGTTCGCAGGCGCTCGACTTCCGCCTCCGCACTGGCGGCCTGGAGTGCATCGGTCTCCAGGACGAGCGGCACGACGACGAAGGACTGCCGGCCCTCGGCTGCCTCCGCGGCGAGGAAGGCCTGGATCTTCGGCAGCGCGCGTCGGTCGCGCACCTCGGTGCGTATCGGCTTACGGCCCGGAGGCATCTCGCGAAGCGTCGAGATCGACAGGTCGCCGTACACCGTCAGTGCCAGGGTGCGCGGGATCGGCGTGGCGGTCAGCGCGAGGACGTGCGGTTCCCCCTCGGCGACGCCCTTGGCCTGGAGGGCGGCGCGGTGGCCGACGCCGAACCGATGCTGCTCATCGATGATCGTGAGCGCCAGCCGGGGGAACTCGACGGCTTCGCTGATGACGGCGTGGGTGCCGATGACCACCTCGGCATCCCCGGCCCCGATCGCGTCATGAATCTCTCGCTTCCGCTTCGCCGTCAGCGATCCCGACAGGAACTCAGCACGCGCTCCGAGGCGCTCGAGCAGCGGCGCCAGGCTGGCATGGTGCTGTCGGGCGAGGATCTCGGTGGGCGCCATGAGCACGGCCTGCCAGCCCGACCGAACCGCTCCCGCCAGTGCCACGGCGGCCACGGCCGTCTTGCCACTTCCCACGTCACCCTGGAGGAGGCGGCGCATCGGGTGCGGGCCGGAGAGGTCGGACAGGATCGCCGCCGTGGCCGCGGCCTGATCACCGGTCAGCTCGAAGGGCAGCTCGCCGATGATCGCCGCCCGCGTTGTTTCGCTCACCTCGATCCGCGGCGCCAGCGTCGCCGCCCGTGCGGAGCGCGCCTGCGCGAGCGTCAGCTGCAGGGCCACGAGCTCGTCGAACGCCAGCCGGTCCAGGGCGTCGGTCACCTCGGCGGCCTCTTCGGGAAAGTGCGCGGTTTGGAGCGCATCGGCCAGTGCTGGCATGCCGTCTCGCTCCGCATCGCTCAGAGGGTCGACCACCGCTGGCAGCGCCTGCTCGAGGATGCGCGCCAGGAGCTCGCGAAGCCGCTTCTGCGTCACGCCGGCGACGAGGTGATACACCGGCACCACCCGTCCGGTGTGCACCGATTCATGCCCGACCGGGCTGAACTCGGGCGACGTGAACTGGGGGCGCCACCCGCGCACCGTGACCCGGCCGGAGACGATCAGCTCATCCCCCACCCCAAGGCGCCGCTCCACGTACCGTCGGCCGAACCAGATCGCCTCGGCGCTGCCGCCGTCATCGTCGGAGAGCTGCGCGATCACGCGTTGGGGCCGACGACCGAAGCCGGGCTCGACGCGCACCGCATCGACGACCACCCGGGCCGATTGCTTCTCGTCCGGGACGAGCTCGCGCAGGGAGCGGAGCTCGCTGAAGTCGTCGTAGCGAAAGGGGAGGTACCAGAGCGCCTCGCGCGGGGTGGTGATCCCCAGCCGCGCCAACCCCGCCA
This sequence comes from Candidatus Limnocylindria bacterium, assembly GCA_036560105.1. Taxonomy (GTDB): domain Bacteria; phylum Chloroflexota; class Limnocylindria; order QHBO01; family QHBO01; genus JACDBZ01. The sequence continues at coordinate 15,001 of DATBRU010000155.1, forward strand.
CGCGGCGAGCAAGCGCGGGGAGGGCGGTCCTGAGCGGCCGGTCGAGATCGGCCGGATCCAGGGACCGGCTCGATTGCATGAGCCGATCGTACCGTGCTACGATCGATGCCGTTCCGGCGCCCCGGCGCCGGTCTTCCTGTGAGTGGAGATCCCTTCGACCATGGCCCGCGTCTGCGACCTCTGCGGCAAGCGCCCGATCACCGGCTGGAACCCCCAGTCGGTCGGTATGAACCGCAAGCGCGCCCTCCGCCGATGGCTGCCCAACCTCCAGTCCATGACCATCACGCGCGATGGTCGGACCGAGAAGGTCAAGGCGTGCAGCCGATGTCGCCGCACCGCCCAGAAGGTCTGATCCCTGAGGTCTAGACCCGCAGGTCTCGCTCCGAATCGATCACCAGGGTGAACGGCCCGTCGTTCACGAGCTCGATCGACATCTCCGCCCCGAACCTTCCCGTTGCGACGCGGGCGCCCTCGGTTCGGAGCCGTTCGGCAAAGCGCACCACGAGTCGAGCCGCCACGTCCGGGGCACCCGCATCCGTGAAGCCCGGACGGCGCCCGCGCCCGATATCGGCGTAGAGGGTGAACTGGCTGACGACCAGGAACTCGGCGCCGATGTCGCCTGCGGAACGGTTCGTCCGGCCGCCCTCGTCGGCGAAGTAGCGCAGGCCGAGAAGCTTGGCGGCCATCCGATCGACGACCGGCTCGTCGTCGGATTGGCCGATTCCGACGAGGACGACGGCTCCACGACCGATCTCGCCGAGGACCTCATCACCGGCCCGCGCCGATGCGCGCTCGACTCGCTGGACGACGAGTCGCACGGGCTTATGGGGCGGCCGACGGCGCGGCTGAGGGCGCTGGCATGGCCGACGTCGTCGGGCCGGCGTCCTCGCCATCCCGTGGCGGGGCGAGTGCGGCCTCGGAGAACGTCGCGCGCGCATTCCAGATCATCCACCCGAGCGCTCCGTTGTCGGCGGCCGCGGCGAACTCGGCCTGCACCTGGGCGACCGTGTATGGCGCGAAGTCCCCGTAGCCGAAGTCCTGGATCCAGGGCCGGATCACGACCGGTAGGCCCTCCGCCTGCCGATTCATGATCTGGAGGGTCTCGTCGATCACCTCGTACGGATGATCGTTCGGGACCGGAAAGCCGAACACTCCGGGTCCGTAATGCGAGGGATAGACCATGGGACAGAAGTAGTCGACGTACGGCATGATCACCTCCGGGCGCTGCCCGATGCCCTGGTCGTCGGCGACGATGAAGCTGATGGGAAAGACGTCGGCACCGAGGAACGTCTTCGTCATGTCGAGCTCCTCGCTGACGACACGGAGGACGCGCTGGATGGCGGGCAGGCGGAACGACTGCGTGTTCGGCAGGTTCGTATCGGCGACGTCATACGGGCCGTCGCTGTAGAAGCGGATGTAGTCGAGCTGGACCTCGTCGAATCCCTTGGCGGCGAGGTCGGCCGCGATGGAGGCGAGGTACTCGGCCACCCCCGGGGCTGACGGATCGAGCCACGCGCCGCCGATGTTGTCTCGCCACGGCTCGCCCGTCGCGCTGTTGCGCACGGCGAGCTCCGGGCGGGCGGCGGCCGAGGTGTTGTCCTTCATGGACACCATCCGCGCGATCGTGTAGATGCCGCGCTCCTTCAGCATCGGCAGGAGCTCCGCAAGGTCGAACACCGGTTCCTCGCGGATCGCTCCGACCTCGGCAGCGGTGTCGAGGTCCGTGGCGTAGTAGAGGCGGCCGTCGGTTTCCTTGACGTCGATGACCATGGCATTCGCCTCGGTCCGATCGAGCAGCGCGAGCAGCTCGTCGAGGCGCCCCGCCCCCTCGAAGATCGCGGCCGGCGAGTAGAGCGCTCGAGCCGTGAACGGCTCGAGGCTGAGGTCGACCGTCGCCTGGCCATCGAGGGGGATCTCGCCGAGCCGGAAGCCGGGCATCTTGAAGATGAGCGTTCCGGTGGCCGGGACGTCGGCGAGGCGGTAGGTACCGTCGTCGTCGGTGACGGCCATGGTTTCGGCCCCTTCCACGAATACCCGCACCCCGGCGACGGGCGCGCCGGCTTCGTCGGTCACCACGCCGCCCACGACGTTGAGCCTGAGCTCGACGACGAGGTCGCCCTCGTCGGGCACCTCGGCCTCGGCCGCATCATGATCGGCGGCCGTGACCTCGACGGCGCTTCCCCGCATGGCGGCCAGCTGGACCGTGCCGTCCGGCTCGGTCATGACCGCGTCTCCGTCCAGCTCGACCACGGCACTCGGCAGCGGCTCCGACGTGCCGGCCTCGACGACCCGGACCACGACGTCACGCGGCCCTTCCGGGGTCGGCTCGGGCGTCGGAACGAAGGGCAGGCTCGACGCTCCGCAGCCTGCCAGGAGCGTCGCGATGGCAAGAATGGTGAGGAGCGGGAGGATGCGCCGGGGTTGCAGGGTCAGCTCCTCTCGGCGCTGGCGTCGACGGTGGCGGCCCGAAGCGCCGCCACTGTCGGCCCGAGGTCGCCGGCCGTCTCGTACAGCGCGCTGCCGACGACCATGATCTCGCCGCCGGCCGACGCGGCACGGCCGATGGTCTCGCGATTCACGCCCCCATCGACGCCGATGGGGAGCTCGAGTCCACGACGGTCGATCTCGCCACGCAGCGCGCTCATCTTCGGCAGCACGTCGTCGATGAACGCCTGTCCGCCCCAACCCGGATGGACGGTCATCACGAGCAGCAGGTCGATACGATCCAGCCAGGCCCAAACCGCCTCGGCGGGCGTTTCCGGATTCAGAGCCAGCCCGGCCCGCTTGCCGGCGGCCTCGATCGCGAGGATCACCTCCGCAGGATCGTCGTCGGACTCGAAATGGAACACGATCACGTCGCTTCCCGCCTCCGCGAACCGGCCGGCGAAGGCGAGCGGGTTGCTGATCATCAGATGGCTGTGGAACGGCAGGTCGGTGCGATCGCGGATCGAGCCCACCACGACCGGGCCGAACGTCAGGTTGTCGACGAAGTGTCCATCCATCACGTCAAGGTGAATCGAGTCGACGCCCGCCACGGCGGCCCGGGCCACATCGTCGCCGAGGGACCCGAAGTCGGCGTTGAGGATGCTGGCACTGATGTGCGCAGCAGTCATGCGGGCACGACCGGGATGGGTGGTGCGTCGGCGCGTGGGAGGGCTCGCCCCGCAAGCTGGGCGTGCAGCTGCCCGCACGCGGCCTCGATCTCGCGGCCGCGCGTATCGCGCACGGTCACCGTCAGGCCGCCGGCGCGAAGCGCGTGCACGAATCGGTCGATCCGCGCGCGCGGCGTGCCGCTCCAGGGCGATCCAGGCGTGGGGTTGAGTGGGATCAGGTTCAGATGCGTTCGCCAGCCGCGACCGAGCTCGACGAGGCCGGCCGCCTGCTCGTCGGTGTCGTTCATCCCGTCGATCATCACGTACTCGAGGCTCACTCGGCGCCCGGTTCGTGCGGCAAAGCGGCGTCCCGCGGCGATAACCTCCCGCACCGGCCACTTGCGATTGATCGGCACGAGCTCGTCCCGGAGGACATCGGTGGCCGCGTGCAGGCTGATGGCCAGGTTGACCTGCGGAAGCTCGTCGATCATCCGGTCCATGCCGGGGACGACGCCCGATGTCGAGACCGTGATGTGACGGGCGCCGACGCCGAGCCGGTCCGGGTCGTTCAGCAGGCGCACCGCTTCGAAGACCCGATCGGCGTTGTTCAGCGGCTCGCCCATTCCCATGAACACGATGTTGTAGTGCCCCGCACGCGCTTCACCGAGCGCGTGCCAGGGGGGCCGATGCCAGTGGAGCACCTGGTCGATGATCTCTCCCGCGCTGAGCTGCCGTCCGAACCCCGCCTGCCCCGTGGCGCAGAACGGGCAGTTCACCGCGCAGCCGGCCTGGGAGCTGATGCAGATCGTCGTGCGGTCGCGCGCTCCTCGCCGACCTGGATATCGCATCAGGACCGATTCGATGCGCTGGCCGTCGGTGAGCTCGTGGACGGCCTTTGCGGTCAGTCCCCCATCGGCGCCGATGGCGTGGCTCGCCACGATCGTGCTGAAGCGCAGCTCGGCATCGAGGGCACTTCGCAGCCCTCGTGGGAGATCCGAGAGGTCGTCGAAGGAGGCCGCGTCCGGTCGGTGAGCGCCCGCGAGCACCTGATCGGCCCGATACGCGGGCTCGCCGCGGGCGGTGAGCCACGCGGCGAGCGTTGGGCGGGAGATCTCGCTGATCGCGGGCCGATCGGGCTCAGTCACGCCGCCCGAACACGAGGAAGGCGTAGTACGCGAAGGTCAGCAGCGCGGTGAGCGCACCGGCGACGTAGGTCCAGGCCGCGGCCTTGAGGACGTCCCTCGCGCCCTGCTGCCTCTCGCCCACCATCCCGAGCCCGTTGACGAAGGCGAGGGCCTTGCCCGACGCGCCGATCTCCACCGGCAGCGTCGCGAACGTGAAGAGCACTGCCGCGGCGAACGCGATCAGCCCGACGATCGCGAGCCCGCTGATCTGGAAGATGAGGCCGCCGATGACGAGCCATGGCCCGACCCCGGAGCCGAACTGCGCGACCGGCACGATCGCCTGTCGCAGCTTCATGGCCGCGTCGCCGGATGCGTCCTGGAGGGCGTGGCCGACCTCGTGCGCGATGACCGCCGCGGCGGCGACCGAGAGACGCGGGGCCGTCGTGGTCACCCCGGCCGTCGAGAGGGCCGAGGCGTCGGCGACGCTGGTGCTCACGCGCAGGACCTTCCCGCGGGGGTCGTAATGATCGGTGAGCTGGCCGGGGGTCGGCTCGATGCGAACCGACTGGAGGCCCTGGCGATCGAGGAGCTGGCGCGCGAAGTCGAAGGCATCGAGGTTGATGCCCGAGTCCACCTTGGACCACTTCGCATAGGTTGCTCGGACGCGCCATGCGGCCCACCCGGTGATCGCCAGGGTCGGCAGCAGGACGACGAAGATGTAGATCGGATCGAAGAACATGAGGGTGAACCCACCTCCGCGAGGGCTGGCCCGAGTATATCCGAGACCTAGCGGGACAGCTCTTCGGGGGTCCCGCCGCCGACGATCACGTGCTCGCGCGGAAGGCCCCGGCGCCACGCGGCGGCCGCCATGGCCGGCCTGCCCTCCGGCTGAACGATCTCGAGCGCCAACGCCCCTGCGCCGCAGGCGACGCACGGCACCTCGCCCGGGAGCAGGGCGCCGATGGGCACCTCGTCCACGCCGGCCACCGGATGTGCACGACGGACGTGGAGCCGGCGGCCGTCGATCGTGGTCCACGCACCGGGCCACGGCTGAAGGGCGCGGACCTGGCGATCGATCTCGACGGCGGGGCGGCGCCAGTCGATCCAGCCATCGGCTCGCTTGAACGGCCGAATCAGCGTCGCCGCTCGCTGGTCCTGCTGACGGGTCTCCGTCTCCCCGCACGCCCAGTGCTCGAGCTCGGCGGGGATGACCTCGGCCGCCAGGTCGGCCAGCCGCACCTCGAGCTCGGGAGTGGTCTCGCGGCCCGTCAGCGGGACCGACCACTGCGCGGCAATCGGTCCGGCGTCGAGCTGCGCTGTCATGACCATCAGGCTGACTCCTGCCTCGCCATCGCCCGCCAGGATCGTGCTGGCCACCGGGGCGGCTCCGCGATGCCGAGGCAGGAGCGAGGGATGCACGTTGAGCGGCGGACGCTCGGCGATCGCGAGCAGGTCGGGCGGAACGAGCTGGCCGTAGGAGACAAGGAGCAGCCCATCGGGCCGGAAGTCGCGAACGGCCGACCGCGCATCATCGGAGCGCAGGCGCTCCGGGGTCAGGACACGAAGGCCGCTCTCCCGTGCGCGCGCCGCGATCGGCGTGGCCCGCATGAGGAGGCGGCGTCCCGCCGGCCGATCGGGCTGGCTGATGACGAGGAGCTCGTCGGCCATCTCGGTGACGCGCGCCAGGAGCGGGACGCCGAAGGCCCCGGTTCCGAGCAATGCGATCCGTCCAAGGCCGACCACTAGATCCCGGCGCCAGCCTCTTCGGCGACCTGGTCCGCGGCCTCGGCCACGCGGACGAGCTCCTCGAGTGACTCCAGGTAGTCGATGTACAGCGTCCCGTTGAGGTGATCGAGCTCGTGCAGCAGCGCGCGAGCCAGCAGCTCCTCACCCTTGATGCGGAACGGACGTCCGTGACGGTCCCGGGCCTTGACGGTCACCTTGGACGGCCGGCCGACTTCCGCGACGTAGCCGGGAATCGAGAGGCAGCCTTCCCAGTCCAGCTGCGCCCCGGAGGTCTTGACGACCTTGGGGTTCACGAGCTCCGTGATCTTGTCGTCGATCTCGATCACCGCGACCTGCAGGGGCACACCGACCTGATTTGCGGCGAGGCCGACGCCGGGCGCATCACGCATGGTCACGAGCATGTCGTCGAGGAGCCCGTGGAGGCTGGCGTCGAACGTCGAGACCTTCTTCGTGCGTTCCCGGAGGATCGAATCCTCGGCGGTGACGATGCGTCGGAGGGGCATGGCGCAGCATTGTACCGATTCAGAGCAGCGACTCGGGATCGACGTCGATGGCGACGCCGGGCGGTACTCGCTCCAGGGCCTCGGCCCTGAGCTCAAGCGTGGGTGCGCGAATCACGATCTGGAAGCGGTAGCGGCCCGCTCGGCGCGCGACGTAGCTCGGGTGCGGACCGAGCACCTCGACACCATCGACGGACACGGCGGCCGCAGCAGCTCGACCGCGTTCCTCCGCGCCATGGCGATCGGGATCCGAGATCAGGAGCCGCGCCAGCACGCTGTACGGCGGATAGCCGAGCAGCTCTCGACGAAGCAGCTCCTCGCGGGCAAACCCATCGACGTCGAGGGACGCTGCGGCTCGCACCGCGTAATGGCCCGGCGCATACGTCTGGACCAGGACGCGGCCTGGGCGAGGACCCCGACCGGCCCGACCGGCGACCTGCGCGAGGAGGCTGAATGTTCGCTCGGCAGCGCGGTAGTCGGGAAGGTTGAGGGTCACGTCTGCCGCGACGACGGCCGCCAGGGTGACCGTTGGAAGGTCCAGCCCCTTCGCCGCCAGCTGCGTTCCCACGAGCACGTCGACCCGCCCCGCGCGGAAGTCGTCGTACACCGCCTCGAAGCCGCGACGAGCCGCCAGCGCGTCGGAGTCGAGGCGCGCGATGCGCAGGCCGGGGAACCGCTGGCGCAGCTCGGCCTCGACGCGCTGCGTCCCCGCCCCGAAGTATCGAATGCGCGCGCTGCCGCATGCCGGGCATCGGTCGACCGGCTCGGACCAGCGGCCGCAGTGATGGCAGCGCAGGGTGCGCCCGTCGAGGTGGTACACGAACGGCAGGTCGCAGTCGGGGCACCGAAGGCTCTCGCCGCAGTCGCGGCACAGGATGAACGTCGCGGCACCTCGACGGTTGATGATGAGCACCGCCTGCTCGCTGCCCCGAGGCAGCGCTCCCAGCCCGTCGGCCAGCGCCGAGGAAAAGATCGATCGATTGCCGCCGGCGAGCTCGGCTCGGAGGTCGATGACCTCGATCTCCGGGATGCCGCCGACCCGCCGCTCGTCGAGCCGGGCGCGATCGATGCCGCCCTGCTGGACATGAGCGAGCGTCACCAGGTCGGGCGTCGCGCTGCCAAGCACGAGCCTCGCGCCGGCGAGGGTTGCGCGGCGCCGCGCGACCCATCGAGCATCGTAGCGCGGTGTGCGATCGGACTTGTACCCACCATCGTGCTCTTCGTCCACGACGATGAGGCCCGGTTCGAGAGGGGCGAAGATCGCGCTTCGCGTCCCGACCACCACGCGGGCCTCTCCACGCACGATCCGCCACCACTCGTCGTGACGTTCCCCCGCCGACAGCCCGGAATGGAGCACCGCCAGGGCATCACCGACGGTCGCCCGCAGCCGATCCGCGATCTGTGGCACGAGGCTCACCTCGGGCACGAGGAGGATCGAGCCGCGTCCTGACTCGAGCGTGGCCTGCACGGCGGCGAGGTAGACGTCAGTCTTGCCCGATGCCGCCACACCCTGGAGCACGATCCCGCCACCCGCCGGAAGCGACGCAATCCGATCGAGCGCGTCGCGCTGCTCTGGGGCCAGTTCGTGAACGCGCGGCGCCTCGCTGGCGCGATGGCCGAGTGGGTCGCGGTCGACCGAGCGCCATCCAAGCTCGGCCAGGCCGCTCGCCTCGAGCCGCCGGGCCGGGGCAAGGAGCGACGCCGCCTCGACGCCCAGCTCGTCCGCGAGCTCCGGCAGCGTCCGCTCGACGTCTCCGAGTGCCTCGATGATGGCCCGCTGAAGCGGGGCACGCCGCGGCAGTTCGCCGCCCGGCACACGGCGCAGGACCCGCACCCGCCGGGGCGACGCCTCCGGCTGGTGAAGGACCCACTCGGCCCGGAGGGCACCGCTGCGACGAAGGCGCTCGACCCACGCTGTCCGGCCACGCCGTGGGGCATGGCGCATGAGCGCCGCATCCGCGATATGGCCGGCACCGTCGGCGCCAGCGCGGAGCGCCTCGGGCAGCTCATCGCTGTCGCCGATCATCCAGCGCCGTCGGATGCGCGACTCGAGGCCGGGCGGCAGCATCGCTGCGAGGGTGGCGCCGATCGGGGCGCGGTAGTAGATCGCGATCTCCTCGGCGAGCGCCAGCAGCTCCGGCGTCAGCATGGGCGCCGAGAGGACGGCCTCCACCGACTTCAGGCCCTCGGGCACAGGCTCGGCCTCACCATCGAGCAGGTACCCGAGCGCCATCCGGCGGCCGTACGGGACCAGGACCAGCGATCCGGGCGCCGGGACCTCCATCGCCGGATCGAGGAGGTAGCTGAAGGTGCGCTCTGGCCGATCGGCGACGGCCTCGACGGCGACACGCACGGCACGCTGGAGACCGCTCATCGCGGTGGGCTCAGACCTTCGGTCGGCGCGGTGGCTCGCGACGTGCCTCTGCCTGGATGATCGCCCAGATGCGCTCCGCGGCCTCCTCCGGGTGGCCCGTCTCGTTGACGACGACGTGGTCGTAGTCGGCGGCGTCGGCGATCCAGCGCTCGGCGTCCCTCCTTCGCCGCTCGATGCTCGCCTCGGACTCTGAGCCGCGGCCGCGAAGCCGATCGTCGAGATCCTCCATCGACGGCGGCATGACGAAGATGAGGAGCGCATCGGGCACCAGGCGCCGAACGTTGCGGGCGCCCTCGGGGCTGATCGTCAGGATCGCGTCGCGTCCGGCGGCGAGGATGCCGCGGACCTGGTCGATCGGCGTGCCGTACCAGTGACCGTGATTGTCCGCATGCTCGAGGAGCCCGTCACGCGCGATGAGGTCGTTGAATTCGTCGTCGGACAGGAAGTGATAGTGGACGCCATTGATCTCGTTCCCGCGCCGCTTGCGCGTGGTGGCCGTGACGATCGGCACGACCTGGGGCCGATGACGCGCCAGCTCGGCCACGATCGTGCTCTTCCCGACCCCCGAAGGGCCCGACACGACGACGAGCAGCGGGTTCGGGAAGGTCATGCGCTTGTCGCGTTCCGGCGCCGACTGCTCGCCCTCGAATGTGCTCCTTTCGAGCCCTTCGGGTTCGCTCACGCCGGGTCCACTTCCGCGCCGACCCCGGAAGGAAGCAGGCCAGGAGGCACGATGATGGCCGTGGTCTCCAGGGAGGTGCCGAGGTCATCCGGCAGCTGGCTCCACGCGCGGAGGCGTCGACCGTCGGACGGCCGGGCCAACGCCAGGCGGGCGGCGTGCAGGAACTGGCGGCGGAGCCCGTTCGGCCCCTCGCCGCCCCCATACCGCAGGTCGCCCGCGATCGGGAGGCCGACGTAGGCAAGGTGCGCGCGAATCTGGTGCGTCCGACCGGTGAGCGGACGGAGGACGAGCAGCGCGTAGCCACGATCGCTCGCCAGGGTCTCGTATTCGCTCACCGCGTCACGGCCGCCGGCGACCACCGCCATGCGCTGTCGATCGCGCGGGTCGCGCCCGATGGGCGCCTCGATCCGGCCACGCGCCGCCGACGGCTGCCCGCGCACGAGGGCGAGGTACTCCTTCTCGATGCTCCGGTCGCCGAACTGGCGCATGAGCGAGGCCTGGGCCGCATCTGTCTTGGCAACCGCGATGAGCCCGCTGGTCTCCTTGTCCAGCCGATGCACGATGCCCGGTCTCCCGACCCCGGCGATCGAACCGAGCGGCTCACCCCGATCCGCCGCCCGCCCGAGGAGCGCGTTGACGAGCGTGCCGCCCGGATGGCCGGCCGAGGGATGGACGACGAGACCGGCCGGCTTGTCGACGATGAGCATCGTGTCGTCCTCGTAGGCGACCGTCAGCGGAATCGATTCGGGCTCGAGGCCCTGGTCGGGCGGCGCGCTCAGTTCGACCCGGACGCGCTCGCCCCCGGAGAGGCGGTCGCTCGATCGACGACGAGCGCCGTCGATGAGCGCTCGCCCATCACCCACGAGGCGCTGTGCGTGAGCGCGGCTGATTCCAGCCACCGCCGCAACGGCAAGGTCGACGCGGCCGACCGGTGCCGGGCCCTCGACCACCCGCTCGGGCTCGGCCACCTCGATCACGGCCCGGGCTCGCTCGACGTGCCGGCGGACTCGACGAAGGTGAGGTAGATGACCAGGAGGATGATTCCGACCACGAGCGATGCATCCGCCACGTTGAACGTCGGGAAGCGCACGTCGCCGAATCCGACGCTCACGAAGTCCACGACGTACCCGAGCCTGACGCGGTCGGTGAGGTTGCCCAGCGTGCCGGCGAGGATCATTCCGAGGATGACCTGGATCCAGATCGTGCGATCCCGCAGCGACCGATGGAACCAGGCGACCATGGCGAGCGCGACCACCGTCACCGGCAGGAAGAGCCAGATCGCGCCCTGGAACAGGCTGAAGGCGGCGCCGTTGTTCTGGACGTGCCAAATGCGGACGAGGTCTCCCAGCAGCGAGACGTACTCACCGACGCCGAGATTCGCGACGACGATCGCCTTCGTGATCTGGTCCGTCACGTACAGTGCGGCCGCGGTGCCCACCAGGACGAGCGTCGGACGCAGCGACGTGACGCGCTCGGTCGTGGCCACCATCACTCCACTCTAGCCCACCGTCCGCTCACGCGCGCGCGAGCGACAGCTCGAGCTCCGTGCCGTCGATCGATAACGACTCCCGGCGCGCGGCATCCGCGAGTGAGGCGTCGGGCGCGACGTCGAGCTCGGTCGCCAGCAGCTCCGCTGCGAGCCACGCGCGATGGGGCTCCAGCGCGGCGAGCGTCGCTGGATCACCCGCGACGGTGACTCGCACGCGATCGCTGATCTCGAGGCCGGCGGCCTTGCGCATGGCCTGGAGTCGATGGGCAACCTCGCGCGCCAGCCCCTCGGCGCCGAGCTCGGCATCGAGCGTCGTGTCGAGCGCCACGAGGAGATCCCCCTCTTCCGCGACCTCCTGCCCGGGGCGCGCACGCGCCGTCAGCTCGAACTCGTCGGGCTGAAGCGTCACGTCCCCGACCGACGCGGTCCCGTCATCGTTGAGGCTCCACGCTCCTGAGCGGGCGCCGGCCATGATCGCGCCGACGGACGTGCCGTGACGCGGGCCGAGCACGGGCAGCAGCGGGTAGAGGCTCCGCTCGACCATCTCGGATTCGTCCCCGATGAGCTCCATCGCGCGCACGTTCAGCTCCTCGGTGACCTGGCTGCGCAGCTCGCCGGCGACCGCCTCGTCCGCGCTGAGGGCACCCCGTGCCGAGGCCGGCAGCTTGACTCGGACCGATCGAAGCGGCTGCCGAGTGCGGACACCCGAGGCAGCGCGCGCGGAGCGCCCGAGGGCCACGGTCTTCCAGGCGAGGTCCACGGCTGCCTCGATCTCCGGGATGTGCCGGCCGGGCGTGCGCTCCGGCATGTCGGCCAGGTGCACGCTGTCCGGCTGCGCGGCGTCGACCGAGGCCACCAGGTTGTCCCACATCGCGTCGGCCAGGTGCGGCACGATCGGTGCGAGGAGGCGGCAGAGCGTGGCGAGCACCTCGTGCAGGGTCGCGTACGCCGCGCGCTTGTCGTCGTCGAGCTCACCCTTCCAGAATCGGCGGCGGTTGCGCCGCACGTACCACCCCGACAGCGCTTCGACGAACGCCTCGATGGCACGGCTCGCGCCGAGTGCGTCGTAGTCGTCGAGGCTGGCCCGCACGTCGCCGACGAGCACGTCCAGGCGCGACAGGATCCACCGATCCAGCAGGCTGCGCGCTCCCTCGACGCCGTCACGCTGGTCCGGCGTCCAGCCGTCGAGCCGGGCGTACGTGATGAAGAAGCCGTATGTGTTCCAGAGCGGCAGGAAGAACCGACGCACGACCTCGTGGCCGGGGCCGTAGCCGAAGCGGAGGTTCACGGCGGGGTTGGCGGATGCGTACATCCAGCGCATGACATCGGCGCCGATCTGCTCGGCGGCCTCGTCGAACGGGATGGAGTTGCCCTTCGACTTGTGCATCTCCTCACCGTGCTCGTCGAGGAGCAGGGCATAGGCGAACAGGGCACGCGACGGCGCGACCCCCGTCATCACCGTCGACTCGGTCAGGAGCGCGTAGAACCAGTTGCGGAATTGTCCCGGAAACGACTCGCTGATCCAGTCGGCGGGATACCACTGCGCCCAGTAGTCGCGGTCCGAGTTCCACTTCAGCGTCGAGAGGGCCACGATCCCGGCATCGAGCCACGGGTTGCCCACATCGGTGATGCGCCGGGCCACACCGCCGCAGGCGGAGCACGCGATCTCGACGCCATCGATCCATGGACGGTGCGGCGAGTGGCCCTCGAACGCGTCCCAGCCGACGATCGCGCGCTCCGCCAGCTCGTCGCGCGATCCGATGATCTCGAAGCCCTCGCAGTCCACACAGACCCAGATCGGCAGCGCCAGGCCGTAATAACGCTTCTTGCTGATCATCCAGTCGTCCATGTTGCGAAGCCAGTCGAGCTCGCGCTCCTCGAGGCCGATCCCCTCGGGCAGCCACCGCATCGAACGCGTCGAGGCGCCGATCGGCTCACGCAGCGGATCCATGGCGATGAACCACTCGTCGACCAGGCGGAAGATGAGCTGCGTGCCGCACCGCCAGCAGTGCGGGTACGAGTGGGTGTACGTCTCCTTTGCGACGAGGAGGCCCTTCCGCTCGAGGTCGGCAACAACGTCCCGCGCGATGTCGGACGCCGGGTCGGCCGCGGCGCCGGCGAACCGCCCCGCCTGCCACCCGAACTTCGGGCCGAAGATGCCGAACTCGTCGATGGGGTCGATCACCGCCAGGCCGTTGGCCTTCCCGAGGGCGAAGTCCTCCTTGCCGCACCCGGGAGCAATGTGGACGATGCCGGTGCCCTCCTCGTCGGAAACGTCGCTCCAGGCGATCACGCGGTGCTCGACGCCGGCCGCGGCTGGCAGCTCGTCGAAGGGTCCGTCATAGGTGAGGCCGATGAGCTCGGAACCGCGGGCCTCGCGCAGGACGGCCGCATTGCCGGCGACGCGCATTCGCGACCCGGCGCTCACCCACCAGCGACGACCATCGGTGCCCTCGACGAGCGCGTACCCCAGGTCCGGGTGAACGGCTGCCGCGACGTTGCTGGAGAGTGTCCAGGGCGTCGTCGTCCAGACCAGCAGGTCCTCGCCGTCGTGGCCCTCGCTCGTGATCGGGAGGCGAAGCGTCGCCGAGAGGTGGCGAACCTCCTGATAGCCCTCGGCGGCCTCCATGTTGCTGATGCCCGTTGCGCAGCGCGGGCACCAGGGCATGACGTCGTGGCCCTTGTACAGCAGGCCGCGGCGATGGCACTCGGCGAGGAAGGCCCAGATCGCGTAGTTGTTCTCGTCGGAGTTCGTGTAGTAGCTGTCGTCCCAGTTCATCCAGTAGCCGAGGCGCTTCGACTGCTCCGTCTGGATGGCCGCGAACTTCTCCACCCGGGCCTTGCACAGCTCGACGAACCGATCGATGCCGAACTCCTCGATCTGCCGCTTGTTGTTGAACCCGAGCTCCCGCTCGACCTCGACCTCGATCCACAGGCCCTGGCAGTCGAAGCCGTTCTGGTGGCGCTGCCGCTCGCCGAGCATCGAGTGATAGCGCTGGAAGAGGTCCTTGTAGGTGCGACCCCAGGCGTGGTGCACGCCCATCGGGTTGTTGGCCGTGATCGGGCCGTCGATGAAGCTGAAGCGCCGCTCAGAGCCCTCGTTGCGGACGAGGTAGCGGGCCATCGTGTCCCGCTCGCGCCAGCGCGCGATGACCTCGCGCTCCAGCGCGGGAACGTCCAGCTTGCTGTCGACCGGCTTGAACACCTACCCCTCCGCTACGGATCACACAACAACGATCCCGCCCCGATGTTCGGGACGGGATTTACGATCTCCCGCGGTACCACCCGCGCTTGGTCGGCGCACCGGCCGACCCACTCTCATCGCCTGTATCGGGGCGTCCCGGGCGGCGTTACGCACGGCAGGTTGCCGTTTGGCGCCACCGGCTCGGGAGGGATGGCCGACGTGGGCCCAGCCGCCCGCTCTCACCGTATCGGGCTCGCTCATGGCTCGGTTTGCACGTCGCCGTGGCTCCGTCACCGCCATCTTCGGTTGGACCGCGATAGTCGCAGCGCGGCCGCGCCCGTGTCAATTCAGCCGATGAGCGACCGGCCGATGAAGATCGTCGCCGCGAGCCCACCGGCGACGACGACACCCACGATCCGGGGCCACCAGGCCAGGGCCATGACGGCCCCGACCGACGTGGCAGGCCCGGCGAGGACGAGCGCCAGCGACGTGAGACGGGCGAGATCGGTGCCTGGCTCCGGGTACCCGCCGTTGAGACGACCAATCCACCACACGACCGCGGCGGCGAGGGTCGGCATGAGCACGAAGGCCCAGCCCGGATGGAGGCGAGCGAGCCGGAGCGTGGGCCGTGCCCGCCGCGAACTCGTGGCTGCGGAGGCGGCCGGTTCGCCCGCGACGTCGCCCGCGGTCCCGGCGGCCGCCGTGGCCGCGACCGCGCGGGCTGCCTCCGCGTCACGCTCGGCCGCCGCGCGCTCCCGTGCCAGGCGTTCCTCGAGGAGCGCCCGCTCGATGCCGGTCAGCGCGCTCGGCTCGACGTCGATGTCAAGCGCATCGTCCACCGGCGCGGCGCTCGCCGTTGCTGCCTCCGTGGCGGTCTCATCGAGCTGGCGCTGTTGCTCAGCCTCGCTCCTCTGGCGCGCATGGGCCGCCGTCGCAAGGGCCTCGAGCAGCTCCTCCTCTCGCGCCGGCGCCACCGCCAGCCGCCCCCGGTCGGTCGGGATGAGGATGGCGCTGGGGGTGGCCGCGAGGCGCACCAGCTCGATCTCCTCCTCGTCGCGCAGGCGCGCGCGACCGATCCCCCATCCCAGAGCGCCCGACCTCGGTCGCAGTGCCGAGGCTCGCGGACCGCGCAGCTGCACCCGCGTCACCGGACCGGGAATCAGGGCGTACTCCCTACGCCCGCCGAGCCACGTCAGGGCCACGGCGGACTCGGCAACCTCGAGTCGAATGCTCAGGAGTAGGACTGCCGCGGCCCCCGCACCGATGGCCACGATGCCGCCAAGACCCGCGAGAGCGTACGCGGCGGGTGCCGGCGCGACGAGGACTCCGGCCACGATCGCGCCGCCGGCGGCGAGGAGCATCGCGGCGGGCACCGCCAGGAGTCGGGGCAGCGAGCGCGCGAGGCCGATGCGAATCACCGAACCGGGTGCGGCCGTCACCGATCAGGCCTTTTCCGTCACGCGGTACTCGAGGTAGCGGCCGGTCAGGAGGCGCGTCTGGGCGTCCAGCGCGGGCAACGTGCTGAAGAAGAGGCCGACGAATGGGAGACCGATCCATTGGATGTAGCTGAGCAGCCGTTCCCATGGACCCCACTCGGGCGGCCGCGGGGGAACGATGAAGTGCTCGACGACGACGAGGACGAGGAGGCTGACGAACGCCATCGTGAGCATCGCGCTCGCGAAAATCGGCAGATTCTGGCCCAGGGTGGTCTCGGCGAACGCCGGGTTCACGATGAGCGGGACGGTGGCGCCGAAGGTGATCACGAACGGAGCGATCGCCCAGTTGATGTGCTCGCCGAAGAGATTGGTGATGCGCCAGAACCGCGACCAGAACGGGATCTCCGTGTGACGGATGGCGTTCTGAATGACGTACGGGATGTCCGTGACTCCCCACGCCCAGCGCCGGACCTGGAGGTACTGCTCCGCCATCGTGCGCCAGTAGGTCCGCGCCCTGACCGCATCACCGTAGATCGGCATGAAGAGCGGAACCGCTCGGAACCGGTCGCCGTAGCGGAAATAGCTCTTCCAGTAGAAGCGGCTGTCCTCGGGGATCGCATCGGTCGCCCAGTAGCCAACCTCATGGACCATGTTGAGGGTCGTCGAATACGAGCTGAAGCTCACGAGCTTCTCGGGCAGCACGCTGCGCCACATCTGGAGCTGCGTGAGGATCGCTGCGAAGAGGCGCTGGAAGATCGGGGCCTGCCAGATGTTGTTGTGCAGGTACGGGATCGGCTGGTAGAGCTGGGTCTCGCGGTTCTCATCGGTCAGGTGCGTCCAGGCCAGATAGGCGAAGTACTGGGGATGGACGCGGAAGTCTGCATCGAGGTCGGTCACGAGGATGCGCCTCGGATCCATGCCTCGTTCACGCACCAGGAGCCGATACAGATACTTGCCGCCCCACGCCATCGCGCTGCTCTTGCCGATGACGATTCCCGGCTCGAGCGGATCGAGGATATGGATGAACTCGGCGAATGCGTGCCCGAATTCCTCGCGCAGGATCGCCACGTTGGCAATCCCGCCCTCATCGGTCTCGCGCGTGATGATCGCGCAGATCTTGCGCTCGGTCGGCCACTGGGCCGCGGCCAACGCCCGCACCGTGGCGCGCAGCTTCTCGAGCGACTCGGTGTAGGTCGGGATGAGCGCCAGCTGGATGAGCTCCTCCACCGGCGGTGGCGGTTCGGCGAGCGCATCGATTCGCTTCAGGTCGGCGAGCTCGTCGCGGATTCGGCGCCGCTCAGCCATGCCGAGCCGAGCGCCCGCGACTGCCCCGAGCGCGGCGCGCGGGCGGTCCGCGGCGGCGAGCCAGGCGCTCAGCTCCACGCGCCGTCCCGCGGGATCGGCCAACGTGGCGAGCCGGCCGGACCAGTCGTCCGCGGCCACGCGGCGGATGCGCCGGAAGGCGACGATGACCGCGCCGCTGAACCAGAGCGCCCGGCACAGCCAGTAGAAGTTGAAGCTCAGCACGAAGTATGCGACGAGCGAGGGGTAGCTGAAGCTCAGCCAGATGGGCAGGACGAGCACGGCCCAGGAGATGGTGCCGGGCACCATCTCGAGCACCCTCCCGAGCCAGAGGTATCGGTCGTTGTCGGTCGTTGTCATCGCTCTCATGTCCGGCCGCGCGGCCGGTGGCGATGCCGATCCGCGCGCTGCCGTCAGTAGACGGGGGTGAGCCACTCACGGTACGCGGGAAGCTTCCCACGTACCGCATCGAAGTAGATGCGGGCCAGCTCCCGGGTGAGGGGGCCGGGGCGACCCGCGGCGATCTTGCGGCGGTCGATCTCGATGACCGGGCTGATCTGTGCACCGGTCCCGCACAGGAAGACCTCGTCCGCGCCGTATAGCTCGGTCCGATCGATCGACCGCACGACGACCTCTCGACCCAGATCGTTCGCGGCGATCTCCATGAAGCGCCCGCGGGTGATGCCCTCGAGGATGTTGTCCGTGATCGGAGGCGTCAGGAGGACGCCGTCCTTGACCATGAACAGGTTCTCGGCGCTGCCCTCGCTGACATGCCCGTCGGAGGTCAGAACGATCGCCTCGTCGAAGCCGTTGAGCTGCGCCTCGGACTTAGCCAGGGCGCCGTTGACGTACGCCCCGGTGATCTTGGCACGCGCGGGGATGGCGTTGTCGTCGGTCCGTCGCCAGCTCGACACCTGGGCGCGAATGCCGCCCTCCGTGTCGATGTACTGGCCGAACGGCACCCCGAAAATGGTGATGTCGGCATCGAGGTTGTGCAGCCGGACCCCGATGGTCTCCGAGCTCTTGTAGACGATCGGCCGCAGGTAGACATCCTCGCGCAGCCCATCACGACGAAGGAGCTCGACGGTGATCTCGGCGAGCTCCTCGGGCGACTGGCGGACCTCCATCAGGAGGAGGGCGGCGGATCGGTGAATCCGCTCGTAGTGCGCGATGAGCTCGAGCCCGAAGAGCTGCTCCTCCTCGGCATTCCAGTACGCCCGGATGCCCTCGAAGACGGCGGTGCCGTAGTTGAAGCCGTGCGTCAGCACGTTGATGTTCGCCTCCCGCAGTGGGACGAACTCTCCGCGGAAGAACGCCCAAAGCTCGGTGGTCGTCTCCACCGAGGCGGCGTGGGGCCTGCTCTCCTGCTTCAGCACTGCTTCCTCCTGTGACGGGTCCACGGTGGCCGCTGGTTCCAGCGCACGGGGTTCGTCAGCGGGCACGGGCGGAAGTATACCCGGGCGTTCCCCGGTTGCGGAATCAGTGGACCGGTGCGGCGGACGCGCCGAGGTCGGTGAAGAGGGCCAGGTAGATATACACGAGGTAGAGCGGCCCGCCGATGAGAAGCGCCCACGCCGAGAGTCGACCGCGCAGGATCATGCCCCCGAAGATGAGCAGGGTCGAGACGAAGGCGACACCGGCCGAGGCGAAGTAGATCAGCGTGTCGGAGCTGAACGCCCAGGTGGTGAAGAGCAGGCCCACGACGGTGGGGATGCAGCTCTGGAAGACCATGGCCCCGGTGATGTTCCCCATTGCCAGCGTGTCCTTCCCGTTCCGGACCCACAGCACGCTGTTGAACTTCTCGGGAAGCTCGGTGGCGATCGGCGCGATGATGAGCGCAAGGATCGTCGGGTCGAGCCCGATCACCACGGACAGATGCTCGACGGCGCCGACAAAGACCTGGGCGCCGATCACGATGAGGACGAGGGCCAGCACGACCTGCCCAACGACGATCGCCATGCGCGGCTCGGCGCCGGTGATCGAGTGCGCGCCGGGAAGCACGTCGATCTCCAGCATCCGAGGGCCGTTGAGGCCGCGCACGCGCGTCAGGTGCAGACGGGCAAGGGCCTCCGGATCGCTCTCCTCGGGCGTGTCGGTGAAGTGCAGCCTCACGTACACCGCGTAGAGCACGATCAGCACGCCGGCGGCGACCCACTTCAGCCAGCCCAGGTCTTCGGGAAGGAAGGCCGTGCCGATCGCGATGCCGTACCCAACGAAGAAGAAGGCGATATCGCGGCCCAGGATGCCGGTGTTCACCCGCATCTCCGTCCCGCGCCGACCGCGGCGAGCGAAGATCACGATCGCGATGCCGGTGACGAACATGGCGAGCGTCGAGAGCATGAACGGTGCGCCGAGGATGGCGCCGACACCGACCGCGTGTGAGGCCTCGCTGGCCTCCTGGCCGAGGATGACGGGCCCGAGGATCGCGATCACCGGGATCAGTGTCTCCGGCATGGCGGTCGCCACCGCGGCGAGGACGCTCCCAACGGCTCCCTCGGCCAGCTGGAGCTTGTGGCCGACCCACTCGATGCCGTTCGTGAAGAGCTCCGCCGCGATCAGGATGATCGCCAGTGAGCCGATGAGCAGGACGATGTCCACGGTCCGTGCCTAACCTCCGATGCTCGCGACGCCGCAGTGGCGCGCTTGCGCGGGCCACCAGTGATGCGCTCGCGCAGGGCACCCGAAGGTCTCTCCCGGCCATGGCCGGCCGGCGCCACCGGACGGAGTCGGTCCCGCCGGCATGACGATGGCGCCTTTTCGGGGGTACTCCCCCTCGGGCCCATCGAGTGTCGCCGACCCGCCGGGGTCGGTCAACTCGGCCCCTGGAGCAGCGCGGCGGCAGCGAGACCAACCAGGAGGAGGAGCAGCACGAGGCAGGCGATGATCGCGCGTCGCCGCTCACCGGTCCGCGCCAGGACGACGGCCGCCGCAACCAGGGCGGCCGCCGGGGTGAGCGTCATGGCGAGCAGTCCGGCGCCGATCAGCGCATCCGCACCGCCGGCGCGCAGCATCGTGACCAGGGGCGCGGGCCCGACCTCCGCGTCGTTGAAGATGGCCAGAAGGAATCCTGCGCCGATGCCGGCGACCGCCAGGATGGTGCCACCACGCAGGACGAGGGCGATGGCACGGCCGAGGTCGGTGCCGGCGCGCGACTCCATCAGGACATCCCCACGGCGCGCAGCGCCATCTGCAGTGCGACGTAGCCGAGGACGACGACGAAGAGCACGACCAGCCATTTCGTCCGGAGTCGCGGCCCGATGCGAGCGCCGATGCCCGCGCCGGCGATGACCCCGAGGACGACGGGGGCGGCCTGGCGCGGATCAATGTCGCCGCGGAACAGGTACGCGTAGGCGCCGGCAGCGCCAGTGATCCCCATCATGTAGTTCGAGGTCGCGACGGCGACTCGCATCGGCGCCTCCATGAGCAGGTGCGTGAGCGGTACGGTGATGACGCCGCCGCCGATGCCGAGCAGCCCCGAGGCATTGCCCGCGAGGAAGGATCCACCGATGGCGAGCGGCACGCGCGTCGTGCGGTAGCGCGGCGCGCCGGCGCCATCCGGGGCCGCCGGATCGATTCCGGCCGCGTCCCCCTCGTCGTCGCGGCCGGCGCGCAGTCCACGCAGCATCGCGACGGCCGTGTAGGCCAGGAGCGCCGCGAACAGGCCCGCGAGGATGCGTTCGGGGAGAAAGCCCGCAACGATCGCGCCGGTGAAGGCCCCGATCACGGTCCCGGCCGCCAGGCTGAGGCCCAGCCTGACGTCGGCTCGCCCGGCCCGAACGTTGATCGCCGCTCCGCCGGTCGACGTGGCGATGACGCATACGAGGCTCGTGCCGACGGCCGTCGGAAGCGGCACGCCGAAGCCGAGGGTCAGGAGCGGCACGATGAGGATCCCGCCACCCAGCCCGAGAAGGGCACCGAATGCCCCTGCCGTCACTCCCCCGAGGATCAGAAGGACGGACTCGGTCGGCATCGGCTCATCGCACGCCGAGGCGCGGGGTGGCCCGCGCCATCGGGCCCGCTAGGGGCGCAGGTGCTGGGGCGCGTACGGCAGCAGCGCGACGTGCCGCGCTCGCTTGAGCGCGGTGGTCAGCATCCGCTGGTGGCGTGCGCAGGTCCCGGTCTTTCGACGCGGCTCGATCTTGGCGCGTTCGCTCAGGTAGCGACGGAGGCGATTCACCTCCTTGTAGTCGATGCTCTCGGCCTTGTCGACGCAGAAGTTGCAGACCTTGCGGCGTCGTCGGTCGCGGTAGAAATCCGCCGACTCGCGGCGGGATCGAGGGCTTGCCATGTGCCTATCGGTCCTCTTGGATCGGTGATCTAGAACGGAATGTCATCGACGTCCATCTCGTCGCCCGGCGCGGACGAACGCTGCGGGGCGCCCCGTGGCCGCACCGCCGGAGGGGCGTCGCTGTAGGCGGCTCCCCCACCGTCCGAGCCGGCCTCCTCGTCGCGGGGGCGCCGCTCGAGGTTCACGACGCGAGCGAAGCGAAGCTCGAGAGCGGTGCGCTTCTGGCCGTCACGCGCCTCGTACTCGCGCGCGCGCAGCTGGCCCTCGGCGTAGATCTTGTTGCCCTTGCGCAGCTGCTCGGCGAGGCGTTCGGCGGCCTGCTCCCAGACCTCGACGCCGATCCACATGGTCTCCTCGACCCACTCTCCATCAGCGCCGCGGCTGCGATCGTTGACCGCAACACGCAGGTTCGTGACCGCTTTGCCGCTGGGGGTGTAGCGGAGCTCCGGGTCCGCACCGAGATTGCCGATGATCATCATCTTGTTGAGCGTCATTGGGCTTCCTCCTCAGCGACGGGCGTCAGCCCGCGGTGCGCTCCTCTGCGACAGGCTCGCTGCCGGGCTCCTCGGCGATCGGGCCATCCTCCTCGGTCTCGTCCGCCTCGGCGATCTCGGCCTCCTGGACGACAACGGCATCGCCATCGGCCTCCTCGTCGGGAGCGTCGTCGACATCGGCCTCCGGCGCGGCCACCGACTCGACGTCGAAGGCCTCATCGGTCCTCGGCGCGGCAGCGGGAGCCAGCTCCTCGTCGGTCGCGCCCCGGTCCTCGAGGACCGTCACGAGGTGACGCAGGATCTCCTCGCTGATGAGCATGCCGCGCTCGATCTCGCGCACCTGCGCGGGTTCGATGTCGAAATGGATGAGGAAGTAGCTCGCCTCGCGGTGCCGTCCGATGTCATAGGCCAGTCGGCGCTTGCCCCACGGTGAGACCTTGCTGAGGCTGCCGCCGCCGTTGACGATGGCGCGGGTGACCTTCTCGACCGCGGCCTGGAGCTTGTCGTCCTCCAGGTCCGGGCTGAGCAGAAGCATGAGTTCGTAGCGGCGCATCGGGTGCGTCGGCTCCTCTCTATGGGTGTGCGGCGTCGAGGCGTGCGCCGTCGAACGCGGCAGAAAGGGTCTGGGCTGACAGATTGAAGCCGCCTCGCATCGGGTGCGCAGGCGTGTCGGCAGTATAGCCGCCGTCGGATGCGTCCGCCAACGGGCCCCGACCGGCCCCGTATACTCGCCGGGAGTCAACCCGCTTTCGTGGTCTCATGTCCAATTCGATCCTGATCTGTGCGCGCGCCAAGGAGCTCCGCGGTGACCTGGAGGAGGCGCTCTCCAACGCCGGTCACCGAACCATCACGGTCACGACCCCGGTCGATGCCGTCGCCACCATGCGCGGCAGCCCGGTCGACCTCATCGTCGCCGAGGGACTCGCGGCCTCGGGGGCCATTGCATCGCTCCGCCTGGCAACAGAAGGACAGGTGACGCCGATCCTCGTCGTGGCCCCCGCCCACGACGTCGAGGCGCGTATCGCGTTCCTGGAGGCTGGGGCCGACGACGTCATTGCGGGGGGCTATGCCCACAGCGAGCTCGAGGGACGCGTCACCGCGCTGCTCATTCGCTCGGGCAAGGTTCGACCCGACGCGTCGCGCACCGCGTCCGGGGAGCTGGTGACGTTCTTCAGCCCCAAGGGCGGAGTCGGCACCACCACCCTCGCCGTGAACACGGCGATCCTCCTCGCCGGTGGCGGTGCGCCGGCGGGCGCCGCGGCGTCAACCCTGAATCAGACCAGCGTGCTCCTGATCGACATGGACCTGCAGTTCGGCCAGGTCGGGACCCACCTCAACCTGACCCCCCGCTACGACGTTGCGGTGCTGGCCAGCGATGATGCGGCGCTCGCGGACGCGGAGGTCTCTCGCTCGTACCTGAGCGTCCATTCGTCGGGCCTCGCCGTGCTTGCCGCACCGGCCCGGCCGGAAGCGGACTTCGCGGTGACGCTCGAGCAGGTCCAGCGCATCATCGAGGTCCTGAGGCCGCACTTCGATCACGTGCTCGTGGACCTCGGGAGCCGGCTGGACCCACGCTCGCTCTGGCTGATGGAGGAGGCGGACGCACAGGTGCTCGTCCTGTTTCCGGAGATCGCGGCACTGCGCGCCACCAGCATGCTCATGGCGTTCCTGGCTGAGACATCGACCCTTGAGGCGAAGAGCCACATCGTCGTCAACCACGTATTCCCCAAGGAACTGCTAAAGACCCGCGACGTGGAGAATCTCCTGCGGGCCAAGCCCGCCGCGGAGATCCCGTACACCGAGGTCGAGATGATCCGGTCGGTGAACGAGGGCGTGCCGCTCGCGCTCTCACATCCGGAGTCGCCGGCGACGGCCGCCATGCGCCGGCTGGCGCAGGCCCTCATCGGGGTCGAGCAGATGACGGTTTCGGAGACCAAGCCGGAACGCCGAGGGCTCTTCAGCCGCCGCTAGCGCTTCTCCGGGAGCGCCCCGGCGCCACAAGCTGCCTAGTGCCGGAGGAGGGATTCGAACCCCCACGCCTTGCGGCCGCCGGGTTTAAGCCGGCTGCGTCTGCCATTCCGCCACTCCGGCCCGGGAACCGATTCTACGCGGCGGCGACTCCCGGCGGCTCAGGACGACCCTACCCGTCGGCTGCTGGGGCCTCGAGCTCGACGAACGGGGCACGCCACTCCGGAGCGTCGAATGGAGCTCCGTAGTACTCGACCGAGCGCCAGATCCGCCCCTCCAGCAGCGTCATCACCGCCGCAACGTGCCACGTCTCCCCGTTGGGATAGGTGATCAATCCCGTGATCGTGAAATCGTCCCCAGAGCCGCTGAGGTGGACGACGGACCAGGTCGGCAACGAGAGCGTCGAGACAAACGCGTCGTCCGTGCCGACGATTCGGCTGATCGTCGACGCGAGGCCGCGCCCATCGGTGGTCGGGTAGTGCTCGATGATCGCGCGGTAGTTGTCACGCCCGCGGACGACCTCACCCGATTGCGGAAAGCGTGCCACGTAATCGTCGTGCAACAGATCGACCTGGGCGTCGAGGTCGTTCTCCGCAAGGGCGCGCGCGTATTGCTCGACGACCTGCCTGTTGCCCACCGCATCGACCTCCCATGGCTCGGAATGGCAAGTGAACCACAGCCTGCGTCCCCCGCCAACGTCCTGAACGCAGGCCTCGCCTCCGCGGACTTGTGGCCGGCGCCGCAGCGGAGAAGATGTGGAGGCGACGACGGGAATCGAACCCGTGTACGCGGTTTTGCAGACCGCTCCCTGAACCACTCGGGCACGTCGCCACCGATCGTTCTTGCTGGCTGCCCCGCGAGGATTCGAACCTCGGTAAACGGATCCAAAGTCCGCTGTCCTACCACTAGACGACGGGGCACCGTTCGCGCCTCACGCTAGCAGGTCAGCGGCGAGGAGGACCAGCCGCCCATCCAGATCAGATCGGGAAATTGGAGCGGAAGACGGGACTCGAACCCGCGACCCTCACCTTGGCAAGGTGATGCTCTACCAACTGAGCCACTTCCGCCCGCTTGTCCGCCGACGATGATACCGCGTGGCTGGTGCCGAGGGTCAGATTCGAACTGACGACACCCGCCTCTTCAGGGCGGTGCTCTACCAACTGAGCTACCTCGGCGCGGTACCGCATCGGGCGGTCGCAAGAATACCGACGCGCCCGGAGGGCCGCAACCTGAGCCGCCGCGAGCCGGTCGCGAACCGACCAGGTCTTCACCGGGTGACCGTTGTGGGCCGATGCGCCCCACGAAGAGTCCAGATCTTCGTGGGATGAACGTCAGCGGCCCGATTTGACCATTCGCACACGGCGCCCCCTCGTAGCAGTCACCTGGTGAAGATCTGGCACCACGCAAGCTTCACAAGACCAGCTCGAGATCGAGTTCGTCGTGCATCGGGATGCCATGCGAGCCGATCCGGGGAATCTCCGGCTTGAGCGTGTCCCGGGCTAGGTTGACGGCCCCGGGGCGAAGCGCGCGCAGGCGGAATCCGCGACGCTGGTAGAACCCGAGCGCATCGAGATTGTCATTCGTAGTCGTGAGCCACACCGTGACGCAGCCGGCCCGACGTGCCTCGCCGATGACGGCATCGAGCAGCAGGGTTCCGACTCCCTGGCGCGGCGGGTCGGCATCGATGGACGTGAGCTCGCAGGCACCGGCCTGGAGGCGGTACGACGCATGGCCCGCGATCCGTTCTCCCTCCAGGGCCACGAAGCCTGGCAGCTGCGCCGGGAGCAGCACCTCGCCGTGTGCGACGACCGAGTCCGCGCCCCAAACTTGGACGACGTGAGCCCGAAGCTGGTCCGGATCAATCGTCCCGGCCGGCC
>DATBRU010000156.1:0-1860 GCA_036560105.1 Candidatus Limnocylindria bacterium
CGATGGGCTTGACGTGGATTGACCACTTCCAGCCGGGCTCGAGGAACTCACGACCCATCGTCAGCGCGCCGACGGTGATGAGCTCGTAGTACCCGAGTGCGAACTCCTGCCGGTCATCCGGCGCATCGAATCGCTTCACGATCAGGTTCGGCACGGCGGGAGTGTACCGATCGGCGCTGAGCCTCAGGTGACGCGGAGCGTGCCCACCATTCCGTAGGCCTCGTGGCGTGGAACGTGGCAGATGAACGCCAGCTCCCCGGGCTGGTCAAAGGTCAGCGTCGTCTCCACCGTCGCGAATGGCGGGATCGTGACCTCGTCCGGCCGCGCACCGTGCTGCGGCTCCGTTCCATGCCGGTGCCGCTCGTGAAACGCCGCGTCGCCGATCAACCACTCGTGCTCGATCGGATCCTGGCTGATCAGCACGAAGCGAACCGGAACGCCGTGCGGAACCGTGATCTCGGACGGGGTGAAGTGCGAGTAATGGATCACGATCTCCACCCGGACCGACGTCGGCGCGGGCTGGCAGCCCGCGCCGATGGTCATCGCCAGCAGGATGGCGAGCGTCGCCGCGACGCCCCGGGTGCGCATCCGGTCAGGCGCCCGTCGGCGGCGGCGACGGGCGGCGGCTCACGATCGTCGTCGCGAACCATGCCGCCAGCAATGGGAGCGCGATGACGAGGACGAGCGGTCCCCACGCGCGGGAGGCGGCCCACAGCATCTCGCTCGGGCCGGAGGCCTTGAGTCCCGCGTCCACGAGCGACGGCAGGCCGCCGCCGGCGTCGATGGCCAGGTCGAAGGTCACGTCCGGTGCGGCGCTGTTGATCCGAACCTTGGTGAGCCACGCCCGGTCGGGAACCCAGCCCATGCCCTGGTCGGAGCGGAGATCGGTCAGGAGCTGATCCGTTGCCCAGTCACTGTTGGCCAGCTCCATGCCGTCGATGCCGAACGCCGTCCCCGGTGCGGGGAGCAGGGCCGGCCGCTGATCGGTGAGCAGGTAGACGTCGGCTTCCACGGTTTCCGCGTCCTGCTTGCCCAAGGCCAGGATGCGGAGCGGGACCCACGGGTCGTCGGTCGGGATGGTGATGTGAACCGGCGTGCCGTCGCCCACCGCCTGGCCGCGCTCGGCGGCAGCGTCGGCATCGAACACCGCGGCCAGGAAGATCGGGGAGCGGCTGGCGTAGAAGTCCAGCACCTCGGGGGCGTCGGGCGGCAGGCGGAAACCATGCTCGGTGGCCCAGGTGCCAACTTCCGCCCCGCCGCCACGGAGGATGGTGATGTCCAGCGCGTCGATCCGGACCTCGAGCAGGACTTCGGCGCGAGCCGCGCCCGCGAGGGCGGCGTCCTCGGCCAGGAACAGTGGCTGCGGCTCGGTCTCGAGGATGAGGCGCTGGAGCGTCCAGTCTCCCCCGCGCTCGACCGAAGTGGGGACGTCGGGCAACGGCACGAGCGAGCCGAACTCGCCCTCCCCGCCGGCGAAGGCGAACGAGGTCACGTAGTGCTCGACGCCGTCGTGGTAGCCGGCGAACGTGGTCGTACGGAGCAGGTTGACGGCGCCGTTGGGGCCGATCAGCCCGCCACAGGCAAAAGTCGGGCCTGCGGTGAGGAGCAGGACGGCGGTGGCAACCGCCACGGGCACGAGACGTCGCATCGGACGCTACCTCCATCGGGCGGCCCGGCTGCTGACCGCGTTTGGTTGATGGCGGCAGGACGGCGCGCAGCGGCCGGAGGTTCCCTCATTCAATCAATTGAACGCCACATGTTCATATCGGCCAACGTGCGGGCGCCATTTCGTGCTTCGTGGCTGTTCTGCACGCCCGGCGTTCGACACGGCCATCGGGTGGGCGCCGAAACCTCTCGCTG